>NZ_JBTHHU010000027.1:0-106179 GCF_059089585.1 Streptomyces sp. SX-6
GGCGGAGGTAGTAGCTCGTGCAGCACGAGGTCGTCGCGCGCAGCGAGATCTCCGAGTCCGGACTCAGATCCGTGCTTCCTTGTGACACCGGGTGCGGGGCGGGCGCAGTGGCCGCCGCCGCGACCCCGGGCATGCCGACCGCTGCGGCGAACAGCGCAGCCGAAACCGCGGCCCTGCGGACACGGCGGGTACGCGTCATGGGTCTTCGCGTCACTGGTCTACCTCCTCAGGAGTGGGCCCTGTCGGCCGGGAGCCGACCGTAGGAGGAATAACAGTGCTCTGCGGACACCCTGTTGTCAGGAGCCAACTCCAGCCAATGGGGCGGGAGTTGACTCACGACTTCGCGTCGCGGGGAATGGCGGCGCGACGGCTCAGTTGACGCAGGGGATGCCGCCCTCCTTCACCGCCTCGCCCGCGAACTGGTTCTTGTCCGGCTCCGAAGAGGCCGGGCTCGACGCGGACTTCGACGGCGACGGGGAGGAGGCCGAGCCGCCGCTCGAGCTGGGTGTGAAGTCCGTACCCAGGGTGATCTGGACGTGGCCCGCCGGGACGGAGGACGTGTCGCGCGGGGCGGCGGTGACGCCGAGCCGCTTGGCGATCTGCTGGGCCGCGGCCTGGCCGCCCTTGCCGTAGGTGATGGTGGTGTGGGCCTGGGCGGGGTCGGTGTTGGACGACTGGCCGGCCGTATAGCCCAGGGCGGCCAGCGCCTTGAGCTCGTCGCCCGCGGCGCCGGTCTTGCCGGAGCCGTTGATGACGTCGACGGTGCCGGAGGCCGGCTTCTCGGGGGCGGAGGACTTCTTGCCCTTGTCGTCCTTGCCGTCCTTGCTCGCGGAGGCGGAGGGGTCGTGGTTGAAGGTCGCCTGCACGAGGGCGCGGACCTTCTCCTCGTTCACGAGCTCCACGTCCTCGTGGTTCCGCATGGCGGGGCCCTCGGTCGGCAGGGTGTTGAACTCGACCTTGCCGCCAGTGAGGTTGGTGGCCTGCTGGGCGAAGTCGAGCACGTTCAGGCCGCTGTCGATGACGAGGTCCTTCTTCACCACGCCGAACAGACCCTGCAGCTTGCTCAGGCTGTCGAAGACGCCCTGCGTCTTGAGCTTGTGGGTGACGGAGGAGAGGAATGCCTGCTGGCGGTGGGTGCGGTCGAGGTCGCCGCCGTCGAGGCCGTGGCGCTGGCGGACGAAGGCCAGGGCCTGCTTGGGGTTGACCTCCTGGAGGCCGGCCGGGAAGTCGGCGCCGGAATAGCGGTCCTTGACCGGGTGCTTGAGGCAGACCTGGATGGGCTGGAGGACCTTGGCGATGTCGTAGAAGCCGAGCAGGTTGACCTCGGCGAAGTGGTCGATCGGGACGCCGAGGAAGTTCTGGACGGTCGCGAGCGTCGCCTCGCGCCCCGCCTCGCGGCTCTGCGCCTCGAGGTCGTTGCCCTTGACGCCCTTGGCGTAGAGGCGGTCGTGGGCGCCGGTGTAGGCGTTGGAGTACGCCTCTTTGATCTTGTAGTGGCCCTGCGTCGAACCGTCGCCGTTGTAGGTCTGGACGTAGTCGTCGCGGGGGATGGAGAACGCCTGCACCTTGCCGCCGTCGGCGGGTATGTGCATCAGGATCAGCGTGTTGGTGTTGTAGTAACCGATGTCGCTGGATCCGGCGTGGAGTTGGTCCTGGACGAACTCCTTCGGCAGGTCATGACCGTTCATGTCCTTGCGGGAGTCCAGACCGATCAGCAGCAGGTTGACCGAGTCGTCGAGGTGCTTGGGACCGTTCTTGCCGATCTTGTCGAGGGCGTCGGAGGTGTTGAGGCCACCGGTGATCCAGTTGTACGTGGCCCAGGAGATGCCGCTGGTGGCCAGGATCGCGGCGGAGGCCACACCGGCCACGACCCGTCCGGCGACCACGCCGCGAGGCGTCTTCTTGCCGCCGCGGCGGCGCGCCGAGGAGCGGCCCCGGCCGCCGGAGTTCCTGCCGCGCCGTCCGGCGCCCGTCTCGTCAGCCACGGTTCTTCCTCCCGCTCGCGCCTCGCTTCACCTTCAGCCACCGCAACGCCAGCACCGCGAGCAGCGCGGCCTCGGCCGCCGCCATGGCCGGGAAGGCGTCGATGGCCCAGTGGACCGCCCCGGTGGTGAGCCCCTTGCCGTGGGCCCCGGTCTTGCCCGACAGTTGTTCGGAGACCACAGTGATCAGTGCGATGACAGGCGGCGGCGCGTACGCCACCCACCAGGCACCCGCACGCGAACACCGCAGCGCCGCGAGGGCCGCTCCGAGGGCCGCCGAGAACACGAAGATCAGGCCCAGCGAGGAGTTGATCAGCTCGTCCACGGCGGCGCCGGCCACCGGCAGTGCGAGGACCGGCAGCACCACCGAGCGGACGGAGCCGGACTGCGCCTGCTTCGGCCTGCGCCGGGCGCCCGCGTGCCCACGCGGCGCCGGAACCCGGCGTGATTCGCTCGGGGCCTTGGCCCGCCGGCTTGTCATTGGCATTCCACCCGCTCCGGATTGCATAGTTGCGCAATGTAGCAAGCATGGAGGCTACTCTGTACAGGCGTTCAGGGGAAAACCTGTGCGTATGACATAGGCGACAAAGCGCGTAAAAGGGGAAGGGGCCACATCGATGGCAGGGGTCAGAGGTGAGGATCCCTCGTCGCAGGCATTCGATGCGGCGGCCCTGATGTTCGGACTCCTGGCCTCCCCGCTGCGGTTGCACATCGTGTGGGCACTGGCCCAGGGTGAGTGCGACGTCACACAGCTGGCCCGCCGGGTGGGGGCGACGCCACAGGCCGTGAGCCAGCATCTGGCGCGGCTGAAACTCGCCGGGACGGTGCGTGCGCGCAGCGAGGGCCGCCACCAGATCTACGCGGTGACGGATCCCCGGCTGGACGCCGTGACCCGGACGATGCTGGCGATGACCGTGCAGGAGCCGGAGGACGACGCGGCCCACGGCTGACCGGCGTCTCACCATGCGGCGGCCCCGTGGCCGGATTCGGCCCCTCGTTAGACTCTGGAGGGACCGCAATACACATAAGCTGCGAGGAGCGCACGTGGGCCTTGTCGTGCAGAAGTACGGAGGCTCCTCCGTTGCCGATGCCGAGGGCATCAAGCGGGTCGCCAAGCGAATCGTGGAAGCCAAGAAGAACGGCCACCAAGTGGTCGTCGTGGTTTCCGCGATGGGTGACACGACGGATGAGTTGATCGACCTCGCCGGACAGGTATCGCCGATTCCTGCCGGGCGCGAGTTCGACATGCTGCTGACCGCCGGAGAACGCATCTCCATGGCCCTCCTGGCGATGGCGATCAAAAACCTCGGCCACGAGGCGCAGTCGTTCACCGGCAGTCAGGCCGGGGTCATCACGGACTCGGTCCACAACAAAGCGCGGATCATCGATGTCACGCCGGGGCGCATCCAGCAGTCCGTGGACGCGGGCAATATCGCGATCGTGGCGGGCTTCCAGGGTGTGTCCCAGGACAAGAAGGACATCACCACCCTGGGCCGCGGCGGCAGTGACACCACTGCCGTGGCCCTCGCCGCCGCGCTCAACGCCGAGGTCTGCGAGATCTACACGGACGTCGACGGTGTCTTCACCGCCGACCCGCGCGTGGTGAAGAAGGCGCGCAAGATCGACTGGATCTCGTTCGAGGACATGCTGGAACTGGCCAGTTCCGGCTCCAAGGTGCTGCTGCACCGCTGCGTCGAGTACGCACGCCGTTACAACATCCCGATCCATGTGCGGTCGTCCTTCTCGGGGCTCAGGGGCACGTGGGTCAGCAACGAGCCTCAAGGGGGCCAGCCGATGGAGCAGGCGATCATCTCGGGTGTCGCGCACGACACCTCCGAGGCGAAGGTCACCGTCGTCGGGGTGCCGGACAAGCCGGGCGAGGCCGCGACGATCTTCCGCGCGATCGCGGACGCCGAGATCAACATCGACATGGTCGTGCAGAACGTGTCGGCCGCGGCCACCGGGCTGACGGACATCTCCTTCACGCTGCCGAAGACCGAGGGCCGCAAGGCGATCGCGGCGCTGGAGAAGACGCGCAGCAAGATCGGCTTCGACAGCCTGCGCTACGACGACCAGATCGCCAAGATCTCGCTCGTCGGCGCCGGGATGAAGACCAACCCCGGCGTCACCGCGATGTTCTTCGAGGCCCTGTCCAACGCGGGCGTGAACATCGAGCTGATCTCGACCTCCGAGATCCGCATCTCGGTCGTCACGCGCGCCGACGACGTCAACGAGGCCGTGCGGGCCGTGCACACCGCCTTCGGCCTGGACTCCGAGACCGACGAAGCGGTCGTTTACGGAGGCACCGGCCGATAGGGCCGGTCCGGCCGGCCCCGGGGGTTCGTCCTCCGGGGCCGTATCGGCATGCCTGCTGCTCTCCTGCGCCCCTCTCAGAATCTCCCAGATTCGCACAGATCACTTAAGTGATGGCCCGTACACCGACTGCTCCGCAATACTGGGGAAGGTGTGAAGGTTCTGTGATCACCGCACTCAAGGGGTCTGGGTGCGGGGGGTGTTCAGGGATCACGGGTGGTTTCGGGGGATGAGGGAAGAGCTGGTACGCATGAGGGCACACGGCGCGCTGTCCCGCGCCACGCCACAAACCGCTGTTCCTCTCCCGTACAACCCTGACGGGGGGAAGCGTGTCCAACAGGCGTGGCAGAGGTCATCAGCATCGCGACAGCCCCGAGACGCGGCGCCGCGGCAGCGAATCCGCGTCCGCGTGCCGCGGGCGGTATGCCAGTGATCGCTCCCTGGTCCGCCCCCCGTCCTGCCAAGATCCCCGCCCAGGCGTCGCCCCAGACCGCACCGCAGTCGGTGCCGTCGCAGGGAGACGCTGACGAGGCGATGGCAGCGGGCACCACAGTCGACCATCTCACCGAGACCTACCGGGCCCACTACCGGTCGCTGCTCGGCCTAGCGGCGCTGCTCCTCGACGACACCGCGTCCTGCGAGGACGTCGTGCAGGAGGCGTTCATACGGGTGCACTCCGCGCGCGGACGAGTCCGTGACCCGGAGAAGACCCTCGCCTATCTGCGGCAGACCGTCGTCAACCTGTCCCGCTCCGCGCTGCGCCGCCGCATCCTCGGGCTGAAACTGCTGTCGAAGCCGATGCCCGACATGGCGAGCGCGGAAGAGGGTGCGTACGAGCAGCTGGAGCGCGACCAATTGATCAAGGCGATGCGCGGGCTGCAGCGACGGCAGCGAGAGGTACTCGTCCTGCGCTACTTCGCCGACATGACCGAGGCACAGGTGGCCGAGGTGCTGGGCCTGTCGATCGGCTCGGTCAAGGCATACGGCTCGCGGGGCATAGCGGCGCTCCGCGTCGCCATGGAGGCTCCGGCATGAACCATCACGATCCGGACGGCGCGCGGGAGTTCGGCACGCGCGGCGACGGGGCCGGCGGCGAGGGACTCGGCGAAGGGCTCGACGAGCAGGCGTTGCGGCAGCTGCTGCACGGTGCCGTCGACGGCATCGAGCCGACCGACGGTGCGCTGGAGCAACTGCGCCGTGCCGTGCCCGCCCGGCGGACACGGCGGCGGCAGGCCGTCGGCGGTGCCGTGGCCGCCGCGGTCCTGATGGCCGTGGCGCTGCCCGCCGCGCTGCGGGTCGCGGACACCGCCACCGACGGCACGGCGGACGGCCGTTCGACCAGCGCGACGAGCAGCCACCGGCATGCCACGGCCACCGCGCAGGGGCTGCCGCCCGACGAGGACGACAGCACCGGGGACGGCTACGCCCTGGGCGGCCCGAGCGGGACGGCCTCCCGGGACGGGCAGCGCAAGGGCACAGGGACCGGGGACCGGCCCTCCTCGCCCGCGAGCCCGGCCAGTGGCCTCCCCTCCGACCCGGCCGCCTCGCTCACGGCGATGGCTCCCGTCTGCGCGCGCGACCAGCTCGGCAAGGGCTCCGACACGGTCGGCGCCGCGGACCGGGCGGGCCGCGTCTACGGCGCGTTCCGGGTCGTCAACGTCTCGCGCGCCAGCTGTGCGGTGGCGGGGCCGGGCCTGGTCACCGCCAAGGTCAAGGGCGGGACGCAGGACGCACACGTCTCGGTGGTCGACCACACGCCGGGCGATCCGGCGCCGGGGCTGCCCGACCCGGGCGCTGACGGCGGCCAGCTGGTCCTCCAGCCCGGCCAGGCATACGAGGTCAGGTTCGCCTGGGTGCCGGTGGAGGGCGGCGGGCCGAACGGCTGCGCCAAGGCGAGCGGCGGGACCGCCACTCCGACGCCGAGCACGCGGAGCGCGTCCCCGGGCGCGGAGGCGGCGACGCCCGACGCCAAGCCGGACGCGTCGGCGACACCCACGCCCCAGCAGTCGGCGAGCGTGGTGCTCACCCACACCCCGGACGCGGGGGCCCCGGCGACGGGGGAGGCCAGCATCCCGGACGCCTGCGCCGGGACGGTCTACCGCACCGGGCCACTCGCTCCCACGCCCGCTCCTTAGGAGTGTCCGGACCCGGGGCCGGTGCGGCCCGGCGGGGCGCGGCCCGTACCGTGGGGGGCGTGTATCGGTTTCTGCTGACTCCCCGCTGGTGGGGGATCAACGTCTTCGTCCTGGTGGCCATTCCCTTCTGTCTGTTCATGGGCAGTTGGCAGATGGGCCGCTTCGAGACGCGCGTCGATTCGCATCGTGAGCAGCAGACGCACGCCGACGAGGCGCGCAAGGCGGCGGCCGAGCCGCTGCGCGGCCTGCTGCCGGTGAGCACCGAGACCTCCGGCCGCAAGGCCTCCGCGACCGGCCGCTACGACGCCGCGCACCAGCTGCTCGTGCCGGACCGCGAGCTGGGCGACCGCAACGGCTTCTACGTCCTGACGCTGCTGCGGACGGACGGCGGCAAGGCGCTGCCCGTCGTCCGCGGCTGGCTGCCCGGCGACGCGGGCTCCGCGGCGGACGCCGCGAAGGTCCCGGCACCGCCGGCCGGCCAGGTCACCGTGGCCGGTGCCCTCCAGGCGCCGGAGGGCCCGACCTCCAAGGGCGTGAAGTCCTCCGGCGGACTGCCCAAGGGCCAGCTCGGCGTGATCGGCGCGGCCTCGCTGGTCAACCTCGTGCCGTACGACGTGTACGACGCGTGGATCACCGTGCCGGAGGCGACCGGGGGCATGACCCCGGTGCCTCCCGCCGCCGCTCCCAACAGCGGCCTGGACCTCAAGGCGTTCCAGAACCTCGGCTACACCGGCGAGTGGTTCGTCTTCGCGGGCTTCGTCGTCTTCATGTGGTTCCGGCTCTTCCGCCGCGAGGTCGAGGCCGTCCGCGACCTGGCCCTCGGCATCATCCCCGAGCAGCCGGACGGCCCGGATCCGGACGGCCCAGATGACGCTCCACAAAAGCGATCTCCTGCCGGAGCTGCTTGATCCGCTCCTCCACCACGAGCGAGCCGTGGCCCGCGTCGTACCGGTAGACCTCGTGCGGGTGCCCGCGCTCCTCGAGGCGCCGCACATAGTTCTCGATCTGCCGGATCGGGCAGCGCGGGTCGTTCACGCCGGCCGAGATGTAGACCGGGGCGCGGACGTCGTCGACGTACGTCAGCGGTGACGACGCGGTGAACCGCTCCGGCACCTCCTCCGGGGTGCCGCCGAGCAGCGTGCGGTCCAGGGCCTTCAGGGCCTCCATCTCGTCGTGGTAGGCGGTCACGTAGTCCGCGACGGGCACCGCGGCGAGCCCCAGTGCCCAGGAGCCGGGCTGGGTGCCCACGCCGAGCAGCGTGAGATATCCGCCCCACGAACCGCCCGCCAGGACCAGGCGCTCGGGGTCGGCGAGCCCGGAGGCTATGGCCCACTCGCGCACGGCCGCGATGTCCTCGAGCTCGATCAGGCCGACCCGGTGCTTGAGCGCGTCCGTCCACGCGCGGCCGTAGCCGGTCGAGCCGCGGTAGTTGACCCGCACGACGGCGAAGCCGTGGTCCACCCAGGCCGCCGGGCCGGCGGTGAAGGCGTCGCTGTCGTGCCAGGTCGGGCCGCCGTGGATGTCGAAGACCGTCGGGAACGGGCCCTCGCCCTCGGGCTTCTGCACCAGTGCGTGCACCGTGCCGCCCGGGCCCTCGACCCAGACGTCGCCGACCGGGACCGAGTCGGGCGCCTCGGCGATGCCGTCCGCGCCGGCCGGCGGGTCCAGCACGACGTGACCGGCGGTGGACCGCACGACCGGGGGCTTCGCGGCCGAGGACCAGAGGAACTCCACCGAGCCGTCGGGGCGGGCGAGCGAGCCGGAGACCGTGCCGGGCGGGGTGTCGAGGCGGGACAGCTCGCCCTTGGCGAGGTCGTACCGCCACAGCTCGCTGCGGGCCTGGTGGCTGTGGTCGATGAGCAGGGCCGTGCCGTCGGGATACCAGTCCGCGCCCACCTCGCCGGGCAGGTCGATGTCGAGCGGGGTCTCCTCGCCCGTCACCACGTCCCACAGCATGGGCTCCCAGCGGCCGCGCCGCTGGTGGCAGACGAGGAGCCGGGAGTCCCCGTCGACCGGGGCGAAGCCCATGGCGGACAGGCCGAGTTCCTCGGTGCCGTCGCGGGTGTCGTCCAGCTCGCGGACCGTCGTGCCGTCCGTGCGGACGACGCGGATCGCCGAGTGCATGGCATCGCCGTGCTCGGTGTGCTCGACGGCGATCAGCGTGCCGTCGTGGGACAGGCCGCCGACGCCCGCCGACTCCGGGTGCCGGTAGATCTCGGCGGGCCCGGCACCGGGGCGCACGACGTGGACCGTCGAGCCGCCCTGGTCCGTGGAGCGGCCCACGACCACCGTGCCGTCCCGGCCCAGGGCGAGCCCGGCCGGGTAGGACGGCTCGAGGCCGGGGGTCGCCGGCTCGTCGGGCCCGCCGTGGAAGGGCTGGCGCATCCAGCTGCCGAACTCGTCGCCGTCGGTGTCCGAGAACCACCAGATCCACTCGCCGTCCGGCGACAGCGCCCCGTCCGTCGTGCCGTTGGGGCGGTCGGTCACCTGCCGCCGGGTGCCGGTCGCTCTGTCCCAGGCGTACAGCTCGAAGGTGCCCGTCGCGTTCGAGACGAACATCGACCGGTCCGGGGCGTCCTCCGCCCAGGAGGGAAGCCCCACGCGGGGCGCCCGGAAGCGCTTCTCCCAGTCGGGCACGGACGCATGGCCTCGCAGGGGCCCGTTGCTCTCAGTCATGCCCCCATTCTGCGCCGACCGACCGACAACGCGGCCGCGAGCACCGCAGTCTGTGGACGACTCCCGGCTTGTGGACAACCCGCTCACCCGCAGGGCTGATCTCCTGGAACTTCGTGCGACCCGAAGTCCCTTTGCCCGTACGCTTGTTGAGTGGCGGCAGTCGGTCACTCGGGCAGCGGCTGCCAGGAGTGGCGGTCCCCGTCCCGCTGCACGCGCCCGAAGACCACGTCGGCGAAGTGCACGCCGAAGCCGATCGTGCCGGGCTCCGCCAGCTCGGCGACGAGCCGGCGCCGGAAGTCCGCCGCCATCTCCGGGTCGTGGTCCGGGGCGGACGACCACTCGGGGTGCGCGATCTGGATGGAGGAGTGCATGGCGTCGCCGAGGACGATCAGCCGTTCCCCGCCGGAAGAGTCGGAAGAGTCGGAAGAGTCGGAAGAGTCGGAGGAGCCGGAAGAGTCGGAGGAGATGACGTAGGCGGCGTGCCCGGCCGTGTGGCCCGGCGTGAGCATCAGGCGCACGCCGGGGAAGATCTCCTCGCCGTCGGCCGCGGTGCGTACGTGCGGGGCCATCGCGTCGAGGATCTCCGCACCCGTGCCGTGCTCCTCGACGAAGTGGCGGTGCGACCACTCGGGTTCGGCCAGCACATGGTCGGCGTGGGCGAAGGCGAGCCGGTCGTCGCCGGGGGCGGGGAGGTAGAGCCAGCCGAGGTGGTCGATGTGCAGGTGCGTGATCGCCACCGCCTCGATCTCCTCCGGGCGGTGGCCGAGCGCCGCGAGGTTGTCCAGCAGCGCGCCGCCGTGGATGTCGCCGTAGGCGTTGCCCGGCTGTCCCGCGAGGGACACGGGGCCCATGCCCGCGTCGATCAGCAGCTTCCGGTCCCCGTGCTCGACCAGCAGGCCGCCGATGCTCGCCACCAGGTTCCCGGTGTCGTCGAGGTACTCGCGGTGGGCCTCCCACACCGAGTCGTCGGTGGCCGGAAACCAGCTGCGCGGCCTCAGCTGCACCGCCCCGTCCGGCACGTACGTCACCTTCACTTCGCCGAGCCGCAGCGAGCGCATCGGGGACGTGCGGCGCAGTCGTTCGTCCTGATTGTGTGCAAGGTCCGTCATGTCCCGCCTCTTACGTCGCGAAGTCCACAAGATCGAACATCAAGCATAAGGTTCTAGCTTGAATGATTCAAGCTAGAGATATTCTGGCTTGATCTGGTTGTTAGCCTGTGTCCCATGACGACCCGGGAATCCCACGCCATCGCCGAACGCGAGCTGTGCGGCCTGGTGGCCGGCCTGGCCCGCCGCATCGGCGATCACGTGCGCGAGCGCGCGGCCACGCTCGGGCTCACCGCCGCCCAGGCGATCGCGCTGCGCGAGCTCACCGGACCCATGACGATGCGGGAACTCGCCGACCGCATGAGCTGTGAGCCCTCCAACGCCACCTTCGTCGTCGACAAGCTCGAGAAGCACGGGCTCATCGAGCGTCACTCCCACCCCACCGACCGCCGTGCGAAGAGGCTGGTCCTCACCGCGGAGGGCCGCGCCCTGCGCGAGCGCCTGCTCGAACTCCTCGTCGAGGAGTCGCCCTTGGCGGGCCTGACCCTCGAAGAGCAGGGCGCCCTGCGGGAGTTGCTCGACCGGGCCGTGGTGCACCGCCGAAGCGGTCGATGAGGCGGTCGATAAGGCGGGAAACCTAGGTCTTTGTGCCGAGATCGGCCGGGACCAGGGACCGATTCCGGCACCCGCCGCCTCCGGTTAGCGTCGGGACCGCGAGTGGTCACCGGCCCCACGGGCGCCGCCCGCTTCCCCTGATCCTCGCCGGTTCCGTCGCCGATGCCCAACACCCGTGTCAGAACCGGCGAGATCATGGGGCGGGACGAAATCGGCGACCGGACCGGAGGAACCCTCACATGCCCAGCCGTACCGACTTGGTCGAGGACCTGATGGCACGCTTCCCGCAGGTACCGCGGGAAGCCGTCATCAAGGAGGACCTGCTGCGCGGAGGTATCGCCTTCGACGACTCCGCACTCAGCGACAACGAATCGGGCGACATCAAGCCGAAGTCGTACTTCATCTTCTCGTTCGACCACCGCACCCTCCCCGAACTGGGCGCCGCCGCGCTGCGCCGCCCGCCGGAGGAGATCGTGCTCACCGGAGGCCCGTACGCGCTGCGCCGCACGGTGGTGTCCGTCCGCGTGAACCCGGCCTCCCCGTACCGGGTGGCGGCCGGCGAGGACGGCATGCTCGGCCTCTACCTCGACGGGGCACGGATCGCGGAGGTGGGGCTGCCGCCGATGCCGGAGTACTACCGGCACACGCTGGCGAACGGCAAGTCGGTGATGGAGGTAGCACCGACCATCCAGTGGGGCTACCTCATCTACCTCACGGTCTTCAGGGTCTGCCAGTACTTCGGCGCCAAGCAGGAGTGCCAGTACTGCGACATCAACCACAACTGGCGCCAGCACAAGGCCGCGGGACGCCCGTACACGGGCGTCAAGCCGGTCGAGGAGGTCCTCGAGGCGCTCGAGATCATCGACCGTTACGACACGGCCCGCGCGTCCACCGCGTACACGCTGACCGGCGGCGCGGTCACCTCCCACGTCGGCGGGCGCGACGAGGCCGACTTCTACGGGCAGTACGCGAAGGCCATCGAGGAGCGTTTTCCCGGCCGTTGGATCGGCAAGGTCGTCGCCCAGGCCCTCCCCAAGGAGGACGTACAGCGCTTCCACGACCACGGCGTACGGATCTACCACCCCAACTACGAGGTGTGGGACCGGCGGTTGTTCGAGCTGTACTGCCCCGGCAAGGAGCAGTACGTCGGACGGGACGAATGGCACCGCCGCATCCTGGACTCCGCCGAGGTCTTCGGTCCCCGCAACGTGATCCCCAACTTCGTCGCGGGCGTGGAGATGGCCGAGCCCTTCGGCTTCACCAAGGTCGGCGAGGCCATCGACTCCACGGTCGAGGGCCTGCGGTTCTTCATGTCGCACGGCATCACACCGCGCTTCACCACCTGGTGCCCCGAGCCCACCACCCCGCTGGGCAAGGCCAATCCGCAGGGTGCGCCGCTCGAGTACCACATCCGGCTGCTCGAGGCCTACCGGGCGACGATGGAGGAGTACGGGCTGAACTCCCCGCCCGGCTACGGCCCCGCCGGGCCCGGGCGCGCGGTGTTCTCGGTCAGTTCGTTCATGGACAGCCTGTCCGCCTGACGTTCACAGGCTGTGCGGTTTCACAGGAGGCGGAGCCAGAACGCGCCCATGAGGGAGAGCGGACCGACGGCGGCGAGGGTGGACAGTGCGAGATAGCGCGCGTCACCCCGCAGCCGTCGGACGGCCGGTATGCGCGAGATGCCGAAGAGCACGGCCGCGTACGCGGCGATGACGATGGCCGGGGTCGCTATGAAGGGCAGCGCGTACACGCCGGACGCGGCGGCCCAGATGCCCAGCATCAGGCTGAGGCCCGACAACAGGGTGGTGCAGCCGAACGTCGCCATGTTGAGCAGTACCGCAGGGGCGATGAAGAGGATGCGGTCCGGCCGTGCGGGTGTGATCTCCATGAAGGCATCGTCCGGCGCGGTGCCGGACGGCCACATGAGTACAACTACTCAACTGCGTCTGAGTGGTGCGGCCCGGGGACGTCGTGAACGCGCCCCGTCCGCCCTGCCCTGGGGCCGGGTGAGGACGGGGCCCGGGGGCATCAGCTGATCGTCATCAGCTGATCTTGGAGAGGAGATCGTCGCGCTGCCGGTCGGTGAGGCCGCCCGCACGGCGGGCGCTGTCGATGCCGACGTTCTCCATCAGCGCGGTGACCTTCGCGGGGCCCAGGCCCGGTACGGCGCGCAGCAGCTGGGACACCTTCGTCTTGCCGATCATCGGGTCGTCCTTCGCCTTCCCGAGCACCGACTTCAGCTTCGCCTTGCCGTTGCGGATCGACTCCAGCAGAGCGGACCGGGCCTGTCGGGTTTCGCCGGCCTTCTTGAGAGCGGCGGCGCGCTGCTCGGCGGTCATGGGGGGCAGGGGCATGGCATTTCCTTAGGGTCCATGGCGAGTGGCCGATTTGTCCTGCCAGATCCTTACCGGATGCGGACCGGCATGCCCGGACCACACGCCGGGCGCGCGCCCGTTCGGCCCGCTCCGCGCGGCGGTACGCGGCACACGGACGGCATGCTGCCCGTGCGCCTTCGCCCTTCGCGCACGAGAATCCAAAGAAAGGACCGGCAGGAGGTGAGCCTCGTGGTGCGATCGGTGTCCGTCGGGGTCGACGGCTCCCCGGAGAGCCTGAGCGCTGCCGCCTGGGCGGGCCGGGAGGCGGAGCTGCGCGGCCTGCCGCTGCGCATCGTGCACGCCCTGGAGTGGCGGCAGGGCAACCAGCAGTTCCCGCTGGGCGCCTCGGCCCAGCGGGAGTGGGCGGAGAGTCGCATCGAGGCCGCGGCCCAGCGGCTCGTCGAGGCCCACCCCCGCCTGCGGGTCAGCGTGGACCGGGTGTCCGACCTGCCCGCGAAGGTGCTCGTCGACGCCGCCCGGGAGTCGGAGGTCCTGGCCCTGGGCTCGCGGGGCCTCGGCGCGCTGCGCGGGTTCCTGCTGGGCTCCGTGAGCCTGACGGTGATCGCCCATGCGACCGGGCCGGTCGTGGCGGTGCACGAACCCGAGGAGCTGTCCGGGCCGCCGGGGAACAGCCCCGTCGCGGTCGGCCTCGGCCACCACGAACCGTACGACCCGCTGCTCGCGTACGCCTTCGAGGCCGCCGCCCTGCGGGGCGCGGTGCTCCGCGTCGTCCAGGCCGTCGGCAGGACGGCCGCCGGGGAGCAGGAGCCGCGCGGCGCGGGTGCGCTGGCCGAGGCGCTGCGGCCCTGGCGCGAGCGGTGGCCCTCCGTCGAGGTGGACGAGTGGCTGTCCAGCGGTTCGGCGGGGCAGCACCTGGTGGAGGCCGCCGACGACGCCGGGTTGCTCGTCGTCGGACGCCGCGAGCCCCGGCCCGTCCCCGGCACGCGCATCGGGCCGGTGACGCACGGGGTCCTGCACCACGCGCGGTGCCCCGTCGCGGTGGTCCCGCAGAGCTGAGGCACTGCGCCGGGGGCGTGCGCGGTGCGCGCCTCCAGGCGGGTGGCCCGGCGGTGTTTTCGGGTGAGATGGCGGTTTTGTGGCCCATGATTCCGCCATGTGCTCCACCCTCACCCGACAGGCCTCTGCCGCGGGTTCCGTAGGTTCCGTAGGTTCCGCGGGTTCCGCGGGTTCCGTGCGCGACGCGCCCGTACCCCGGCGCCGTACGCGGATCCTCGCGCTGCCCGAGGCCCGCCGGTCCGCGGCCGCGCTGGTGCTGTTCCTGGCCGCGCTGCCCTCGCAGCTGCTCGGTGCCCCGGTGTGGGCGTGGGGGACGCTGTACGCGCTGGCCTACGCGGCCGGCGGCTGGGAGCCGGGGCGGGAGGGGCTGCGGGCCCTGCGCGCAAGGACCCTGGACGTCGACCTGCTGATGGTCGTCGCGGCGCTGGGCGCGGCGGCGATCGGGCAGGTGCCGGATGGTGCGCTGCTGATCGTCATCTTCGCGACCTCCGGCGCCCTCGAGGCCGTCGCCACCGCCCGGACCGCGGACTCGGTGCGCGGCCTGCTCGACCTGGCGCCCGCCACCGCCACCCGGCTCCGCGACGACGGCACCGAGGAGACAGTGCCCACTGCCGGACTCGCCGCGGGCGACACCGTGCTCGTCCGCCCCGGTGAGCGCATCGGCGCCGACGGCCGGATCGTGGACGGTACGAGCGAGGTCGACCAGGCCACCATCACCGGCGAGCCCCTGCCCGTGGTCAGGGCGCCGGGCGACGAGGTCTTCGCCGGCACTCTCAACGGCACCGGCGCACTGCGGGTGAAGGTCGAGCGGGACCCGTCGGACTCGGTGATCGCCCGGATCGTGGCCATGGTCGAGGAGGCGTCCGGGACCAAGGCGCCGACGCAGCTGTTCATCGAGAAGGTCGAGCAGCGGTACTCGATCGGCATGGTCGCGGCCACGCCTGCCGTCTTCGCCGTCCCCCTGGCCTTCGGCGCGGGCCTGACCGATGCGCTGCTGAGGGCGATGACCTTCATGATCGTCGCCTCGCCGTGCGCGGTGGTGCTGGCCACCATGCCGCCCCTGCTGTGCGCCATCGCCACCGCCGGACGAAACGGCGTGCTGGTCAAGTCGGCCGTCGTCATGGAGCGCCTCGGGCAGGCCGACGCCGTCGCCCTCGACAAGACCGGCACCCTGACCGAGGGCACCCCGAGGGTCACCGACGTCCGCCCGCTCGAAGGCTCCGGCCTGGACGAGGACGCGCTGCTGACCCTCGCGGCGGCGGCCGAGCACCCCAGCGAACACCCGCTGGCCCGCGCGGTCGTGGCCGCCGCCCGCGCCCGCGGCCTGGCCGTCCCGCCGGCGGCGGACTTCGCCTCCGCGCCCGGCACCGGCGTCACCGCCACGGTCGGGGGCCGCCGGGTCGCGGTCGGCAGCCCCGCGGTCGACAGCCACGCCTGCCGCCCGGCCTCCGCCGTGGCCGCCGGGCTGGAGCGGGAGGGCCGCACCGCGGTCCTCGTCGAGGCCGACGGCGCCCCCGCGGGCGTACTCGGCCTCGCCGACCGCCTCCGCCCGGACGCCGCCCGCACCGTCGCCGCGCTCACCGCGCTGACCGGCACCGCCCCGGTCCTGCTCACCGGCGACAACCCGCGCGCCGCTGCACGCCTCGCCGGGGAGGCCGGCATCACGGACGTACGGGCCGGACTCCTGCCGCAGGACAAGGTGGACGCCGTCCGCGCACTCGAGTCCGCCGGGCGCACGGTGCTGCTGGTCGGCGACGGCGTCAACGACGCCCCCGCCCTGGCCGCCGCCCACACCGGCGTCGCGATGGGCCGCGCGGGCTGCGACCTGGCCCTGGAGACCGCCGACGCCGTCGTCGTACGCGACGAACTCGCCACCGTCCCGGCCGTGATGGCCCTCTCCCGCCGCGCCCGCCGCCTGGTCGTGCAGAACCTCGTCATCGCCTCGGCGTTCATCACCGGCCTGGTCGTGTGGGACCTCGCCGGCACCCTCCCGCTGCCCCTCGGAGTCGCGGGCCACGAGGGCTCCACCATGATCGTCGGCCTCAACGGCCTGCGGCTGTTGCGGGATGCGGCCTGGCGTCGTGGCCGTTCCGGCTGAGGGTTATGGTCGACAGGCGAGTGTGAACGAAGGGAAAGGCGCGGCAGTGACGATCGGCCAGGCAGGTGGCAGGGCGGGAGCCCGGCTGCTGGCTGTGTGCGCGGTCCTGCTCGGCCTGTTCCTCATGCACGGCAACCCGGCCGCCGCGTCCGGTGGTTGCCACGGCGGTGAGACGCCGGGCATGGCGATGCCGATGTCGACGTCCATGTCTATGTCGACGTCCATGTCCATGGGCGGCCATGCGACCGCCGGCATGCCGGCGGAGGGGCACAAGGCGGACGCCGCACCGGGCACGGGTGGCACGCTGTGCGTCGCGGTCCCGGCCCGCGGCGGGGCGCTGACGGCGGCAAGTGCGCTGCTGGCGCTCGCCGTTGCGATCCTCGCCGGGTGGAACCCGCCGGGTGCGCCCCGGGCGCTGCGACGGGCCCGTCGCCGGGCACCGCCGGGAGGCGGGCGGGAGCTGCTGCTCCGGATGTGCATCGCGCGGACGTGACAGGCGCCATCGATTCGGCGTCCTGTTCACTTCGCGCTGCCGTCATGCGGCGCGCATCACCGGAAAGACCACAACACCATGTCTGTTTCCTCCCGTTCGGCCGCGATTGCCGCCGTCGCCGCGCTCTCCCTGGCGCTGACCGCCTGCGGCTCGTCGAAGGACTCCTCCGACTCGTCTGCGAAGCCGTCCGAAGCTTCCTCTTCCTCCATGTCGTCATCGATGCCCGGCATGGACCACAGCGCCATGGCCGCCGCCGGTGACGGCCTGTCCGACGCCAAGGACGGCTACCGTCTCGCCTCCGACGCCAAGGAGCTCCCGGTCGGCAAGGCCACCGGCTACCGGTTCACGATCACCGGCCCGGACGGCAAGCCGGTCACCGGCTTCGCCCTGGACCAGACCAAGCGGATGCACTTCTACGCCGTCCGCTCCGACCTGACCGGCTTCCAGCACCTGCACCCGGAGATGGCCCAGGACGGCACCTGGACCGCCGACCTGGCCGCCCTGGAGCCGGGCACGTGGCGGACGTTCACGTCCTTCATCCCCGACAGCGGGCCGGGCAAGGGCAAGGACTTCGTCCTCAGCCGCACCGTCACCGTCCCGGGCGAGGCGAAGAACACCCCGCTGCCGGCCGCCTCCGCGAGCACCCAGGTGGACGGCTACACGGTGACCGTCAAGGGCGAGCTGATGGCCGGCATGGCCCACCCCGTGACCGTCAGCATCGCCAAGGACGGCAAGCCCGTCACCGACCTCCAGCCCTACCTGGAGACCTACGCCCACATGACGGCCTTCCACGAGGGCGACCAGGCCTTCGCCCACCTCCACCCGGAGACCAAGGTCAACGGTGACCACGGCGGGCCCGACCTGTCCTTCCATGCCAAACTCGACAAGCCGGGCAACTGGCGCCTCTTCCTCCAGTTCCGCACCGGCGGCAAGCTCCACACCGCCGCGCTGACCCTGAGCGTGAAGTAGCAGAGAAAAAAGGGAAGTTTGCGCGCAGCCGCCTGCCGGGTGAATTCTCGGCGGCGGCCGCGCCGCAGCAACTGGCCGCGCCATGACCGGAATTCGGCCGGGGAATTCCTCTCCCCGGCCGCTTTGAGCGCCACATCCGCCATCCCCGCTGGTCAGGTGCCATGCGTGACTCGCTTGTGTTTGACCGGTTTTGCAGGCCTACCGACCATCTTCTGCTGCTGGGTGCTTGGCTTTCGTAAAGCTGTGACAAGACAACGACAATGTCACTTCACAAAAGCCGAGGTCGGCGTACTAGGGTTCGAGGCGCGCCATCAGTGCGCGTCACACGGGGGTTTGACTTGGCTGGCACAGTTTTTGCGGTTTCGCCTGCCCAGCATGAAATCTTGCTGGCCGAACGATTGGATCCGAACGGTCCTCAACCGCGGATCGGCGAATACCTGGAAATTCGCGGCGCGATCGACACGGAGCTTTTCGAGTCCGCGCTCCGGCGGGCGATCCACGAAGCGGAGCCCTTCCGTGTGCGGATCGTCGAGGATGACGGTGGCGAGCCACAGCAGGTCCCCGTTTCGTTCGACGACTTGGTCTTCCCGGTCCTCGACGTCAGCACCGAGCCGGACCCCGCCGAGGCGGCCAGGGCATGGATGCGGGCCGACCTGGTCCGGCGGATGCCGCTCGCGACCGGCCCGCTGTTCTCCTACGCGCTGTTCCGGCTCGGCCCCGAACACTTCTTCTGGTACGTGAGCGGTCATCACATCGTCGCGGACGGACACAGCGGCGCGATGATCTCCTTGCGGGTCGCCGAGTTGTACAGCGCCGCGGTCGCCGGCCGTACGCCTGCCCCGGCGGCGTTCGGCAGCCTTCACACCCTCCTGGAGAACGACCGACGGTACCGGGAGTCTCCGGCCTTCGAGGCCGACCGGGCCTACTGGACCGGGCGGTTCGCCGGCGCGCCCCGGCCGGCCCGGCTGGCCGGGGCCCCGTCCGCGGTCCCCGACCGCAACCTCACCGAGACCGGCTTCCTCACCGAGGCCGAGACCGCACAACTGCGCGCCGCCGCGCGGCAGGCCCGTACCCACTGGTCCGTCCTGCTGATCGCCGCCACCGCCGCCTACCTGCACCGGATGACCGGTGAGCACGACATCGTCCTCACCCTGCCGGTGGCCGCACGCCCCGACGCCGAACTCCGCACCGTCCCGAGCATGCTCTCCAACGTGCTGCCGCTGCACACGGAGATCCGTCCGGACCAGTCGGTGTACGACCTGATACGGCAGGTCTCGTCCGAGTTCCGCCTGCTCCTGAAGCACCAGCGCTATCGGGGGGAACACCTCGCCCGTACGCTCAAGGTGCCAGCCGCGGAATCGTTTCTGACGGGGCCGCAGGTCAACATCATGTCGTTCGACTACGACCTGGAGTTCGCCGGACACCGGGCCGAGGCGCACAACCTCACCCAGGGCCTGGTCGACGACATCTCCGTCACCGCGTACGACCGCTCGGACGGCTCGAGCCTGCGGATCGACCTGGTCGCCAACCCCGAGCTCCACAGCCCCGAGGAGTTGCGGGTCCACCACCGGCGCTTCATGGAACTGTTGCGCGGGTTCATCGCGCCGGGCGCCCAGGACCGGCCGGTCGGCGCCATCGACCTGGCCACCGAGGAGGAGCGCTTCGCGCTGCTGGCCGAGGCGAGGGAGAACCGCCGCAAGGACCACGAGACCACGCTGCCCGAGCTGTTCGCGGCCCAGGCTGCCCGTACTCCCGCCGCCACGGCCGTGATCTGCGGTGAACAGGAGCTCACCTACCGCGAGGTGGACCTCGCCTCGAACCGGCTCGCCCGGCTGCTGATCGCCGAGGGCGCGGGTCCGGACAGGATCGTCGCGATGGCGGCGCCCCGGTCGGCGGAGATGGTCGTCGGCCTGCTGGCGATCCTCAAGGCCGGAGCCGGCTACCTGCCCGTCGACCCGGAGTACCCGGCCGAGCGCATCGCCTTCATGCTCCAGGACGCCGGGCTGGCGCTGCTCCTCACCACCACGGGGACCCTCGCCGGCCTGCCGGACACGGACGTCCGCACCGTGGTGCTCGACGCACCTGGCACCGGGCAGGCGCTCGAGCGGCAGTCCGACGCCGCCCTCGACGACCGGGACCGCCCCGGCCGGCTGGAGCCGGGGCACATCGCGTACGTCATCTACACCTCCGGCACCACCGGGCGGCCCAAGGGCGTGGTGATGCCCACGAGCGCCCTGGTCAACCTGCTGACCTGGCACAACGACGACCTGCCGGCGGAACCGGGCACCAGGACCGCCCAGTTCACCGCGCTCAGCTTCGACGTCTCCGTGCAGGAGATCACCTCCGCGCTCCTCCACGGCAAGACCCTGGTCATCCCGGACGACGACATACGCCGCGATCCGGACCGCCTGGTCGAGTGGCTGGACGCGTACCGGGTCAACGAGCTCTTCGCGCCCAACCTGGTGATCGAGGCCGTCTGCGAGGCAGCCGTCGCGCAGGACCGGGACCTGCCCGCGCTGCGCGTACTGGCCCAGGGAGGCGAGGCCCTGACACCGACCCGCAGCATCCGCGCGTTCTGCGGCCGGGTGCCGGGCCGACGGCTGCACAACCACTACGGGCCCTCCGAGACCCACTTGACCACCGCCTACACCCTGGCGGCCGACCCTGGTGACTGGCCGTCCTCGGTGCCGATCGGCCGGCCGATACCCAACGTGTCGGGCTATGTGCTGGACGGCGGGCTGCGCCTGGTCCCGCCGGGCACGCCGGGTGAGCTCTACCTGGCCGGTACGTCGCTCGCCCGGGGCTACCTGAACCGGCCGGCCCTGACCGCGGAGCGCTTCGCCCCCGACCCCTTCGGCGACCCCGGCAGCCGGATGTACCGCACCGGCGACCTGGTCCGCCGGCTGCCCGGCGGCGATCTGCAGTACCTCGGCCGCATCGACCACCAGGTGAAGATCCGGGGGTTCCGCATCGAACTGGGCGAGGTCGCCTCCGCGGTCATGGCCTGCCCCGGGGTCGCCCGGGCCGAGGTCCTGGTCCGCGAGGACCGCTCGGGCGGCAACTGCCTGGTCGCGTACGTGGTGCCGGAGGCAGGTCCGGTGGACCCGGCGGCCGTACGCGCCTACGCCCGGGAGCAGGTGCCCGCGCACATGGTGCCCGCCGCGGTCGTCGTGCTCGACGCCTTTCCGCTGACACCCAACGGGAAACTGGACCGACGGGCGCTGCCCGAGCCCGAGTTCACCGCGGCCGCCGCGTCGCGAGCGCCGCGCACCGAGCGGGAGCGGGCCGTGGCGGCACTCTTCGCCGAGGTTCTCGGGGCCCAACCGGCCGGTGTCGACGACGACTTCTTCGAACTCGGCGGGCACTCGATGCTGGCCGCCCGGCTGGTCTCCAGGGTTCGGGCCTTGTTTCACGTGGAACTTGGCGTCCGGGACCTGTTCGAGGCCCCGACCGTCGCCGCACTTGCCCGGCGCGTCGACGCCGCCGGTCCGGCCGCGAACGCGCTGGAGGTGCTGCTGCCGCTGCGTGCGCAGGGCGAACTCCCGCCGCTGTTCTGCATCCACCCCGGCGCGGGCACCAGCTGGTCGTACCAGGGCCTGCTCCGTCACCTCGGCCCGGACCGGCCGGTGTACGGCCTCCAGTCCCGCGGGCTGACGGAGCCCGGTCGGATGCCCGGCAGTATCGAGGAGGCCGCGGCCGACTACCTCGCGCAGATCCGGGCCGTCCAGCCCACCGGCCCGTACCACCTGCTGGGCTGGTCCTTCGGCGGGCTGGTGGCGCACGCCATGGCGACCGCGCTGCAGGCCGAGGGCGAGGAGGTCGCCCTGCTGGCCGTGCTCGACTCCTACCCTTACCGGGGTGCCGTCGTGGAGGTCCCGAGGCTCGACGAACGGGAGTTCACGGACATCGTGCTCGGCGGCGACGGCCAGTTGCCCGACGAGGTGCCCGCGGATCTGCTGCTCGGAGTCTTCCAGCGCAACGTCGAGCTGATGGCCTCGTTCACCCCCGGCCGCTTCCGCGGCGACCTTCTCTTCTTCGCCGCCACCATTCCGGACCCCACCGACCCGTTCGAGGCCGGCCGTACCTCCGCCCAGGCATGGCGGTCCCATGTGGACGGCGCGATCCACGTCCACGACGTGACCGCGACCCACCACCGGATGACCGCACCGGAGGCCCTGGCACAGCTCGGGCCCGTACTGGCCGGCCACCTCTGACTCCTGCGAGGCCGGCAAGCCTCGCCGAAACCTTCTCAACACGCGTCAACAGACGCCTATTCGCCATGCATTGACGAGCTGGAGACACACCGACATGACAGAAGCACACGCCATGCCCGAACTCGCCCAGATCCGCGAGATGGTGCGGTTCGGCATCGACGGCCGTGAGGACTACCACGGGCCGCGGCTGCTCGAGCGCCTGGCCGAGGGCCAGCAGGGCGGCGCGTACACCCACTTCACCGTCCGTCCCTACGGCCCGCTGCTCGGAGCGGAGGTCGAGGGCCTGAACCTCGCCGAGCCGCTCGCCCCCGAGGTGTTCGAGGAGCTGGACCGGGCCCTGCTCGAGTGGAAGGTTCTCTTCTTCCGCAAGCAGGAGCTGACCCACGAGCAGCAGCGCGCCTTCGCCGCCAACTGGGGCGAGATCGACCAGCACCCGTTCCTGCCCAAGGGTGCCTCCCAGGACGTGGTGCGGCTGGAGAAGGGCGCGGCCAACCCGGGCTTCGAGAACGTCTGGCACCACGACTTCCCGTGGATCTCCAACCCGCCGCTGGGCGCCGTCCTGCGGATGGTGGAGATGCCGGAGTACGGCGGCGACACGCTGTTTGCCGACTCCGGCGCGGCGTACGACAACCTCCCCGACGAGGTGAAGGAGCGGCTCGAAGGCCTGCGCGCGGTCCACGACTTCACCCCGTCGGCGAACTACCGCGACCTGCTCACCGACGAGCAGCGCGCGCACTTCCAGGCGCTCTTCCCGCCGGTGGCCCACCCCGTGGTGCGCACCCACCCGAGGACGGGCCGCAAGAGCCTGTTCGTCACCTCGATCTTCACCACCCACATCGAGGGCCTGAAGCCCGAGGAGAGCGAGGAGCTGCTGCGCTACCTGTTCCGGCAGATCCAGTACCCCGAGTACCAGGTGCGCTTCCGCTGGCAGCCCGGGGACGTGGTGTTCTGGGACAACCGCGCGGTCCAGCACTACGCGACCTCCGACTACTACCCGCACCGCAGGGTCGTCGACCGCGCGGCGATCGCCGGCAACCAGCCGTTCTGACATGCGTTCTGAGATGAGCGTCCGCACAGCAGTGGTCAGCGGGGGCACGCGCGGCATCGGGCTCGCGCTGTCCCTGCGACTGCGCGAGCTCGGCTTCCACGTCGTGGCCCTGTACCGGGGCGACGAGCAGGCGGCCCGCGCGGCGGTGGAGCAGGGCGGCGGCGGAATCGAGGCGGTGCGGGCCGATCTGGCCCGCCCGGCCGAGGTCCGGACCGTCTGCGAGGGCATCCTGGCGGCGCACGGTGCGCCGGAGGTGCTGGTGAACAACGCCGGGGTCAACCGGGACCGGCCGTTCCTGGAGATGACCGACGAGGACTGGGACCGGGTCCTGGACACCAACCTGTCCGGGCCGTTCCGTCTGACCAGGGCGCTGGCACCGGCCATGGTGGCGGCGGGCCGGGGCTCGATCGTCAACGTCGGGGCGACCACGGCGATCCGGCCGCGGCCGAACGGGGCCAACTACTGCGCCAGCAAGGCCGGTCTGCTGCAGTTCAGCCGGTGCCTGGCACTGGAGCTGGCGCCGGCGGTCCGGGTCAACGCGCTCATCCCGGGCTTCACCGACACCGACGAGGTGGTCGAGCGGTACCGGCTGGACGAGCCGGAGTCGCGCGAGCGGGTCCTGGGACAGATCCCGCTCGGGCGGATCGGCACGGTGGCCGAGATCGCCGACGCCCTGGAATTCCTGGTGACCGACCGGAGCCGTTACCTCACCGGACAGCAACTGATCATCGACGGCGGCAACTTCATGGGGTGAACCGGCACGTCCCGGCCTCCCCCTCTGCAACGCATCGAAAGTAGCGAAGAATTGATTAGCAAGGAACAGATCGATCGGTACCACGAGGACGGCTTCCTCCTCGTGGAGTCCGCACTGACCGCCGACGAGGTGGCAGCGCTGCGCGAGGCGTTCGGCCGTGACTGCAAGGTCCCCGGGCCGCAGCGGATCACCGAGGACGACGGGGTCGCGGTGCGCGCGGTCTACGCCTCGCACCGGCGCCAGCCGGAGTACGCCGCGCTGATGCGCGACCCGCGCGTGCTCGGCCCGGTCAAGCAGCTGCTGACGGACGACGTCTATGTGTACCAGTTCAAGATCAACGCCAAGCCGGCCTTCGGCGGCGACCGCTGGTCGTGGCACCAGGACTACGTGGCCTGGCGGGTCGCCGACAACCTCCCGGCCCCGCGCCAGGTCAACGTCGGCATCTTCCTCGACGACGTGGACGAGTTCAACGGCCCGGTCATCTTCGTCCCCGGCTCGCACCGGCAGGGTCTGGTGCGCGATGACCGCCGCGACGCCGCCAAGTCCGAGCTCCACCTGGACCCGGACGACATCGCCCTCACCCCGGAGCAGCTCTCCGCCCTGGTCGGTGCGCACGGCATGGCCAGCCCCAAGGGCCCGGCGGGATCGCTGGTCTTCTTCTCGCCCGAGATCGTGCACGGTTCCGCCCCGAACATGTCGCCTTTCGCCCGCCGGCTGCTCATCGCGACCTACAACGATGTGACCAACCTGCCGAGTTGGCGTGGGGAGGAGCGCCCCGAGCACGTCGTCCTGCGGGACACCCGGCCGTTGGCCACGCTCGACGAGCCGTTCCTCGCCTCGCTCGCCTCGCTGGAAGGAGCCGTCCGATGACGCGATCCCGTGCCCTGGTGCTGGAGGCGTTCAACGAGCCGCTGGCGCTGCGCGAGTTCGACCTCCCGCCGGCCCCGGCCGGAGGCATGGTCGTGTCCTGTGGGTACGGCGGTGTCTGCGGCACCGACCTGCACCTCCAGAAGGGCCATCTCCCGGTCCCCACCCCGCTGGTGCTCGGCCACGAGGGCCTCGGCGTGGTGCACGAGCTCGGCCCGGGCACCACCACGGACGCGACCGGCGCGCCGCTGCGCGAGGGCGACGCGGTGATGTGGGCGTCCTCCATCGCCTGCGGGACCTGCGTGCCCTGCCGTACGCACCGTGAGCCGACGCTCTGCGAGAACCGCCGGACCTACGGGGTGAACCGCACGGTCGCGGAGGAGCCGGGCCTGTCCGGCGCCTGGGCGGAGCACATCGTGCTGCGCCCCGGGACCACGGTCGTCAAGCTCGACCAGGGCGTCGACCACCTGGCCGCCATGTCGCTGGCCTGCGCGGGCCCGACCGTGGTGCACGCGCTGTACGAGCGCCGTCCGGTCCGGCTCGGCGAGACCGTGGTGGTCCAGGGCAGCGGCCCGGTGGGCCTCGCCGCCGCCGCGATGGCGCAGCTCTCCGGCGCCGCGAAGGTCGTCCTGGTCGGCGGCCCGGCCGAGCGGCTGCGACTGGCGGCCGAGGCCGGGATCGGTGACGTGCACATCGACATCGCCGGCGCCGCCGACCCCGAGCGCGTGCTGGCCGAGGTCCTGGAGGCGACCGGCGGACACGGCGCGGACCTGGTCATCGAGTGCGCGGGCGTGCCCGGCGCGGTGGCCCAGGGCCTCACGCTGGCCCGCCGAGGCGGCTCGTACCTGGTGATCGGCCAGTACACGGACGCCGGCGACACCCTGCTGAATCCGCACCAGATCGTCTTCCGGCAGCTGGATGTGGTGGGTTCCTGGGCGTTCTCCGGCGCGCACGTGGTCGAGTACGTCAAGCTGCTCCCGGCGCTCACCACGCGGTTCGACCTCGCCAGGCTGGTGACGGTGTTCCGACTGGACGAGCACGAGCGGGCGTTGGCCAGGGTCGCCGACGGTTCGGTGATGAAGGCAGTGTTCGCGGGCTGAACCGACGCCCCCTGGAACGAAGGGCTCCTTCTCGTGGCGGGAAGGAGCCCTTCCTGCATTTCACCCGTGCAGGACCGGTCACCCGTGCAGGACCGGCGCGTCCTCCGGTACGGGATCACCGGCGGGCGCGGCGCCCTGCCGGGGAGCGTTGATCAGGGTGAAGGCGGCCAGCGAGGCCACCGCGAGGATGGCGACGGCCCACCAGATCGCCACCGAATAGCCTTGCACGGCCGCCTTGTTGGTGAAGTCCGTGATGCCGAGGGTACGGACCTCGGCCCGGTGCCCGGTGGCCCAGCGGTGACCGTAGCTGCTCGCGATGGTGCTCAGCAGCGCGGTGCCGATCGAACCGCCGACCTGCTGGGAGGTGGAGACCATGGCGGCGGCGACCCCGGCGTCGCGAGGCTGCACGCCGTGCGTGGCCAGGCTCGTCGCGGGCATGAAGGCCGTTCCCATGCCGAGCCCCAGCAGCACCTGGGCGGGCAGCACCAGGGCGGCGTAGGAGCTGTCGACCTCGAGCTGGGTCAGCAGCAGGATGCCGAGGGCCGAGACGAGGAAGCCGGATCCCATCAGCAGCCGCGGCGGCAGCCGGTTCATCAGCCGCGAGCCGATCTGGGTGGACCCGGTGACCATGCCCACGATCATGGGCAGGAAGGCGAGCCCGCTGACGACCGGCGAGTACGCCTTGACCACCTGCAAGTAGTAGGTGAGGAACAGGAAGAGGCCGAACATGCCGATCACGGACAGGCCGAGCGACAGGTAGACGCCGCCCCGGTTGCGGTCGGTGACCACCCGCAGGGGGAGCAGAGGTGCCTTGACCCTGCTCTCGACCAGGACGAACACGCCGAGCAGCAGCACCGCCGCCACCAGGAGCACCAGGGTCCTGCGGGCGTGCCAGCCGTGCGTCTCGGCCTGCGAGAAGCCGAGGACGAGCGAAACCAGGCCGGAAGTCGCGAGCAGCACGCCGGGGATGTCCAGCCGGGACCTCTCCGGCCGGTCGGCCGGCTCGTGGACCACGGTGAGGGCTCCGACGATCCCGGCGACCGCGAACGGGATGTTCACGAACAGCGCCCAGCGCCAGCTCAGGTACTCGGTGAGCACACCACCGAGGATGAGTCCGACTGCGCCGCCGCTGCCGGACACCGCGCCGTAGATCCCGAACGCCTTGGCGCGTTCCTTGGGTTCGCGGAACGTCACCGCCAGCAGCGACAGCGCGGCCGGTGCCAGCAGCGCGCCGAAGACGCCCTGGAGTGCGCGGGCCGCCAGCAGGGTGGTGGTGTCGACGGCCGCACCGCCCAACGCGGAGGCGCCGGCGAAGCCGAACAGGCCGATGACGAACATCCGGCGGCGTCCGACCAGATCGGCGATCCGGCCGCCGAACAGCAACAGCCCGCCGAACGCCAGAGAGTACGCGGTGATGACCCACTGGCGGTTGCCGTCCGAGATGCCCAGGTCATGCTGGGCGGAGGGCAGCGCGATGTTCACGACGGTGGTGTCGAGGACCACCATCAGCTGGGCCAGACCGATGAATATCAGCGCTTTCCAGCGCCGGGGGTCGGGTTGCGACACATGCATGGCGTGGTCCTGGGAGAAGTAGGCGGGGCAAGTCCTGGTGAAAGTCGCTCAGTTGGTCCGGTCGTCGGACCCGTCGCCGGTCGTGATGCCGAGCGTGGGCAGGATCGCGGACACCACCTCGACCGCCGCGTCCAGGGCTTCCTGGGCGCCGGGGCCTTCCCCCGCCGTCCGGGCGAGGATTCCCTCGCGGATGGCCCGCAGGGTGGCGGCAACGCTATGGACAGGTACGGAACTTCCGGTCGCCGACCCGGACCGCGCCCGCTCGAGCAGCCGGGCCAGCGCGTCCGTCACGGCGCGGTCGTGCTCGTACAGCTTGGCCGCGAGCTGCGGATCCCGTGCGGCGTGCACCTGGAACTCCAGAAACAGCAGGATCCACCCGCGCTCGACCGGGTCGACCTCCAGCAGCGAACGCGCCACGCTGCCGCCCGGCTCCGCCGAGGACGGGCCGAGCAACTGCTCCAGCTGGGCAAGGCGGTTGGCCGAGTGCTGATCGAAGAGCGCCAGGAGGAGCTCGTCCTTGCCGGCGAAGTTGGAGTAGAACGCGCCCCGGGTGTATCCGGCGGCACTGCAGACATCCTCGATCGTGGTCTGCGCGTACCCGCGCTCCACGAGGATCCTCCCGGCCGCCTCGAGCAGCCGCGCGCGGGTGTGGACCCGGCGTCGCGGCGGGCGGCCGGCTTCCTGGGCATTCACTTCCGGAGTGGGCACGGCGCGATGCTACATCGCGTACTTAATACGCAGTGTATTGAAATTACCAAGACCGGTTCACGGGCCGCAGCGCGGCGAGGGCGGCAGAGGCGAGCAACAGTGAGCCGCCGCCGATGACGAAGGACGTCCGGGGCATCACGTGGTACAGCGGCAGCAGGGCGATCGGGACCACTGCCGCGCCGCCGAAGCGGAAGGCGGAGACCGCGGAGAGCGCGCCGCCCCGGTTGCCCGGCACCTCGCGGACGGTGAGGTTCTGCAGGGAGACGTTGAGCATCGAGTAGGCGATGCCCGCGCCCGTCCAGCAGGCCACCAGCGCCGGCAGGCTGTTCGTCGATCCGGTCAGGGCGACCAGCACCGCCCCCAGCGCGGCGGCGATCCCACCGCAGCGGCGCGCGCCGAAGCGGTCACCGAGAGAGCCCCAACTCGCGCCCAGCAGCAACCCGGTCAGACCGAAGCCCAGCAGCGCGACCCCGGTGAGGCCGGGGCTCATGCCGAGGTGCTCCTCGGCATGGAGGGATACGAGGAACGGCAGGCCGGCCGCGCCGAAGTAGCTGACGAAGGCGGCCACCGACAACAGCCCCATGCGCACGTTCACCAGCGGGCGCAGACGCGGAGCCTCGGCACCAGGCCGCGCACCGCCGGGTGGCGGCGCCAGCGCCAGCAGCCCGGCCGCGGCGGCGACACCGACGAAGGCCCAGCGCCAGTTCGCCGCCGCGGCCACCCCGCCGAGCAGCGGCGAGAGCGACTGGCCGGCGGCCTGGCAACTGGCCAGCAGCCCCACGGACCGGCTCAGCCGGTGCGGCGGCACCATATCGGCCAGCCCGGAGAGCAGCAGCGGCGAGATGAACCCGTTGGCGATGCCCATCACCGCCCTTACCACCAGCAGCAGTTGGATGCTGGGCGCCGCGGCACCGGCCAGCGAAGCGATCAGATAGGCCAGATACGCACCCAGCACGGTGCGCCGACGACCCCACCGCTCGCCCACCGTCCCGGACACCAACTGCACCAGGGCGAACGGCACGAAGTAGGCGGTCACCGACAGCGCGGTGGCGCTCGTCGAGGCATGGAGCGAGCCCGCGATCTGCGGCAGCATCGGCGCCACCACACCGCCGCCCAGCGGCCCCAGTGCGGCACCCGCGTACACCGCGAAGACGCGGAGCTTCCCCGCCGACGTGCCGCTCCCGTCCCGGGCCGGTGTACGCGCCAACGGCACGGTCGGTCCCGGCACTGTGCTCCGCGCGGTACCGCACGCCCCCCGGTCGTCAGCCATCACGCCCTCTCCACCCCTTTCCAGATGGAGCGACCGTAGGTTCTGCGCGCGGTGGTTGCGTATTGCCTGTTGTGGAACGCCGATGCCGAGCACGCATAGTCCGAGGTGAGCGGGCGGCGTCAGCGGTCCACAGCGGCGACCGCCACATCGATGAACCGGCGCAGCAGGAGCTCCTGCACATGGGGCAGATAGGCGAGTCCGACCGGTACCGGCGGCGCGCCGACCAGCGGGACGAAGGTCACCCCGGGGTGGCTGATGCGGCGCACCCCTATCGCCGGGGCCACTCCGATTCCACGGTTGGCGGCCACCAACTCGACCCACTCGTCGTAGTTGGTCGTCTCGATCACGTCCCGCGGCCCCTCGCCGGGAGCCCAGGACCAGGGGCCGGTCGCGCCGCTGACCACGTTCACCACGAGCGGCCACCGGGAAACGTCCCGCCAGTGCACCTCGTCGAGCCGGCTCACGTCGGAGGCGGCGGCGCAGGCGATCGCCACCCGAGCCTCGTCGAACAGGGGCACCACCTTGACCGGTGCGGATGAGTGCACCCCGCCACGCACCAGCGCGACATCGATCGCATGACGTTGCAGCGCCTGGAGCGGATCGTCGGTGCGCACCAGACTCACCGTGCTCCCCGATCTCTGCTCGAACTCGCCGATGGTGCGCTGCGCCCAGGGATCCGGCAGCAGCCAGCTGAACCCCAGCCGGATACTGACCTGTTCACTCAACGCGCTCATCGCCCGGTCCAGCTCGTTGAGCACCTTCTCCACCTGCGCGAGGAAGGAATTGCCCACATTGGTGAGCTCCACTTGCCGGGGACTCCGGTTGAACAACCGCACCCGCAGCGCCGTCTCCAGCTGCTGAACGGTGCGCGTCAACGCAGGCTGGGTGATGGCCAGTTTCTCGGCGGCACGGGTGAATGAGTGCTCTCGAGCCACCTCGACGAACGCCCGCAGATGACGCAGCTCGACATCCATAACTGCGGAGCATAGCCGCAGCACATCAGGCATTTCTCAACTGCTTTGCCGCTGGCTACCGTTCGGGCTGCCGAAGGAGACAAGAGAGAGCGAGAGGTGATCGGCATGCCCAAGGGCTATCTGGTGGGTACCTATCGATCGGTGCGCGACCCGGAGAAACTCGCCGCCTACGGGAAGCTGGCCAAGCCCGCACTGGAGGCGGCCGGCGGCCGGATCCTGGCCCGGGGCGGCCGGGTGACCGCCTTCGAATCGGGACTGTCCGAACGTACGGTCCTGGTCGAGTTCCCCAGCTACGACGCCGCGGCCGCAGCGTACGAGAGCGCGGAGTACCAGCAGGCCCTCGCCGTGCTGGACGACGGCGCGGAGCGGGATGTGCGGGTGGTGGAGGGGCTCGACTGAGAGGCGGGAGGCGGGTCCGCCCGGATCGCTGTGTGCTCCAGGTCACCGGGGCTGTCCTTGATCCACTCCACGCTCACTCCACGTGGAGCCTTCAGATACTCCGGAAACGACTCAGGGCCGGTTTCCCGTGAAGGAAACCGGCCCTGAGCTGGTGCAACCAAGTCGGGGTGGCGGGATTTGAACCCACGACCTCTTCGTCCCGAACGAAGCGCGCTGCCAAGCTGCGCTACACCCCGCTGCAACGAGGATTACTTTAGCGGACTTGTGCCCGGAGGCGAAATCCGGTTCCCGGGGAGGTGCAGGTGGGCGGGGCGGAGGGGGGTCAGTCGCGGGGCGTGAGGGTCAGGAGGGTGGCCTCCGGGGGGCAGGCGAAGCGGACCGGGGTGTAGCGGCTGGTCCCGCAGCCCGCGGAGACGTGCAGGTAGGAGCGGTGGCCGCCCGCGCGGTGGGCGGAGAGGCCCTTGACCCGCCGGGTGTCGATGTCGCAGTTGGTCACCAGCGCGCCGTAGAAGGGGATGCACAGCTGGCCGCCGTGGGTGTGGCCCGCGAGGATCAGGGGGTAGCGGTCGGCGGTGAAGGCGTCGAGGACCCGCAGGTAGGGGGCGTGGACGACGGCGAGCGAGAAGTCCGCGTCCTGGTCCGGGCCGCCCGTGACCTGGGCGTAGCGGTCGCGCTTGATGTGCGGGTCGTCGAGGCCGGTGAGCGCGATCTCCCTGCTGTCGATCCTGAGGCTGCCGCGCGTATTGGTGAGGTTGACCCAGCCCGCCTTGTCGAACCCGTCCCGCAGGTCCTCCCAGGGGTTGTGGACCGCGCCGACGACCGGGGCGTTGCCGTTGAGCCCGTGCCGCCCGGTGGTCTTCTCCAGCAGGTAGCGGGCGGGGTTGCGCAGCGTGGGCCCGTAGTAGTCGTTGGAGCCGAAGACGTACGCGCCGGGGAACTGCATCAGCGGGCCGAGTGCGTCCAGCGTCTCGGGCACGCCCTCGGGGTCGGAGAGGTTGTCGCCGGTGTTGATCACGAAGTCGGGGCACAGTCCGGCGAGCGACTGCAGCCAGCGCTGCTTCTTGCGCTGTCCGCTCACCATGTGGATATCGGAGACCTGGAGGACCCGCAGGGGCCGCATGCCGGGCGGCAGGACGGGCACGGTGACCCGTCGCAACCGGAAGGAGCGGACTTCGAAGCCGGCGGCGTAGGCGATGCCTGCCGCACCGACGGCCGTGATTCCCAGGGGTACTCCGTATCGCGCGCGCATACCGCAATCGTCGCAGACTCCGGGGGGCGTCCGGTCATGGGCCGGATGCGAGGCGGGAGTTGGCGGGGGAGGGGCGGGAGCTGGCGGGGGAGGGGGTGGTGAGGCGGTTAATGCGGAGCGCGGAGAGGGGCGGGATGCGAAGATTGCGGCATGACCACGCTCAAGTCGAAGCTCCACGACGACCTCACCACCGCGATCAAGGCGCGCGATGAGCTGCGCTCCTCCACGCTCCGCCTGACCCTCTCCGCGATCGCCTACGAGGAGACCGCGGGCAAGGTGGCCCGTGAGCTCTCGGACGACGAGGTGATGAAGGTGATCACCCGCGAGGCGAAGAAGCGCCGCGAGGCCGCGGACGCGTTCGAGAAGGGCGGCCGTGCCGAGTCGGCGGAGCGGGAGCGTGCCGAGGGTGAGGTGCTCGCCGGCTACCTGCCGCAGCAGCTGTCGGACGAGGAGCTGGCCGCGGTCGTCTCCGAGGCCGTGGCGGAGGCCCGGGCGGCCGGTGCCGAGGGGCCGAGGGCCATGGGCGCGGTCATGAAGATCGTCAACCCGAAGGTGGCGGGCCGGGCGGAGGGCGGCAAGGTCGCCGCCGAGGTCAAGCGGCAGCTGGCCGCCTGAGCGGGCGAGGACAGGCAAAGGGCCCGTACGGACCTCGCGGTCCGTACGGGCCCTTTGCCGTGCGTCAGTGGCCGGGCTTGCCGCCGTGCTGGCGGCCGGTGCCGTGGCGGCCGCTCTTGTCGGTGGCGTCACCCTTGTCGCTCTTATCAGCCTTGTCGCCCTTGTCGCCCTTGCCGCCTTGGGATACGCCGGGGACGGTGTCGAGGCCCGCCGCGTCCTTGCCCTCGAGCGCTCCGTTCATGGCGTCGCGCCAGATGGGGCCCGGGGTGTCGGCGCCGTAGACCTTGTCGTGGTAGACGCCGCCGATGGTGATGTCCTCCATCGAGACGTTGCCCGAGGGGCCGCCGACCCAGACCGCGCCCGCCATGGTGGGGGTGTAGCCGACGAACCAGGCGGCGTTGCGCTCGTCCGTGGTGCCGGTCTTGCCCGCGCTGTCCCGGCCGTCGAGCCCGGCCTGCTTGCCCGTACCGTCCTCGACCACGCCCTTCAGCAGGGTGTTGATGGTGTTGGCGGTCTGCTCGGACATGGCCTGCGTGCACTTCGTCCTCGGCACGGTGATGTTCTTGCCGTTCGGACCGATGGCCGAGGTGATGAGGACGGGCGAGCAGTACGTGCCGTGGTTGGCGAACGCCGCGTAGGCGGCGGCCATGCTCAGCGGGGACATTTCCTCCGAACCGAGGGCGATCGACGGCACCTGGCGGATGTCCTTGCCGTCGGCCCGCTTCAGGCCCAGCTTGTCCGCCATCTTCGCCACCGGGCAGAGGCCGATGTCACCGAGCAACTGGACGAAGTAGGTGTTGACCGACTTCGCGGTCGCCTCCCCCATGCCGTACGGGCCCTGCTCGCTCCGGTTCTCGTTGGTGAGCGATTCGTTGAGGCTGTTCTTCCAGGTGCCGGAGCACGTCTGCACCTCGTCCGGGTACTGCATCGCGAAGGGCGAGGAATAGACCGTGTCCGCGGTCTTCCCCTCCTCCAGCGCCGCCGCCGCGATGATCGGCTTGAAGGTCGAGCCGGGCTGGAAGCCGGCCGAGCCGCCCTGGGCGTGGTTCGCCGAGAGGTTGATCTGCGTCTGGTTCTGTCCGAAGCCGTACTGCTTCGACTGGCCCATGCCGAGCACCTTGCCCGTGCCGGGCTCGACGATCGAGATGGCGGTGGCCACCTTGTCGCTCTGGTAGACGTGGTCACTGATCGACTTCTGGACGGACTTCTGCGTCTGCGGGTCGAGGGTCGTGCGGATCGTCATGCCGCCCTCGTTCCACCGCTTGGCCCGGGCCGCCTTCGTCTTGCCGAAGGCCGGGTCCTGGAGGAAGACCTCACGGACGTAGTCGCAGAAGAAGCCCGCGCCGTTGACGGCGGTGATGCAGCCGCTCTTCGGGCGGCTGACGTTGAGCTTGAGCGGTTTGGCCTGCTCGGTCCTGGCCTCGTCCGGGGTGATGTTCTTGAGGTCGGCCATGCGCTGCAGCACGATGTTGCGCCGCTTGGCCGCCTCCTTGGGGGCGTTCACCGGGTCGAAGCGGCTGGGCGACTGGACGATGCCGGCCAGCAGGGCGGCCTCGCCGAGGGTGAGGTCCTTGGCGTGCTTGCTGAAGTAGCGCTGGGAGGCGGCCTCGACGCCGTACGCCTGCTCGCCGAAGAAAGTGATGTTCAGATAGTTGGCGAGGATGCGCTGCTTGCCGAGCTCCTTCTCGACCTGGATGGCGTACTTCAGCTCCTTGACCTTGCGGCCGATGGTCTGCTGCGTGGCGGCGGCGACCTTCTCGGGGTCGTCGCCCGCCTCCTCGATGAAGACGTTCTTGACGTACTGCTGGGTGAGTGTGGAGGCGCCCTCGGCGACCCCGCCGGACCGGGCGTTGCGGTTGACGGCACGGAGGACGCCCTTGAGGTCGACCGCTCCGTGCTCGTAGAAGCGCGCGTCCTCGATGGAGACGATCGCCTTCTGCATGTAGGGCGAGATCCCGCTGAGCGGGACGACCGTGCGGTCGCGCGAGTAGACCTTCGCTATCTCGCCGCCCTCGGCGTCGAGGATGATGGTGCGCTGACTCAGCGGCGGCGTCTTCATGTTGGCCGGGAGCTCGTCGAACCCCTCGATCGTTCCCTTGGCCGCCAGGCCGAAAGCGCCGATGCCCGGTAGCGCGAGACCCGCCAGTACGACTCCCGAGAGAACACTGACGCCGAGGAAGGTGGCGGCCTGCCGGGCCTTGGAAGGCCCCCCGCCCGAGCGCTTCATAGCCATGAAGGAAAGCCTACGTTCTCATTCGGCGGACAGACGCCCGTGTGTTCGCCTACGCTGTTTTACGCCAGTCACTGTGGTCTCGTCTGACCTCACCTACGTCTTCATTCTTGTGGGTGATGAGGTGTGTCCACATTGCCGCTTGTGTTGGCGAGTGCCCCCTGCGAGAAGGGGCAACTGCCCCTGTTTGTCAGGGTAAGTCGCTGATGTCGCCAGCTCACTCCGTTGGGTGATCTGCCGCGTACGCATAGTCCGTTCGGGCCATTCAAGATTGGGCCCGAAGGGGGTGTTGCCCCCTGTCCGCCTTCCGTAACGTCCTCAACTGGCAACGGTGAATATGCCGCTGCCGCCGTGGGGGAGCCTCGATTCGGGAGAGGACGGCGCCAGCATGGGCTGGGTAACCGACTGGAGTGCGCAGGCCGCCTGCCGCACGACCGATCCGGATGAACTATTCGTTCAGGGCGCAGCGCAGAACAGGGCCAAGGCGGTCTGCACCGGGTGTCCGGTGCGTACCGAATGCCTGGCCGACGCATTGGACAACCGCGTGGAGTTCGGCGTGTGGGGCGGGATGACGGAGCGCGAGCGGCGGGCGCTGCTGCGCCGTCGGCCGACGGTCACGTCATGGCGCAGGCTGCTCGAGACCGCTCGTACGGAATACGAGCGCGGCGCCGGACTCCTGCCGCTGGGCGAGGAGGAGTACGACACGTACGCGGCCGTCGGCTAGCCGGCTTCGGCCGGATCCGCCGTGGCGGGGTCCACAGTGGCGAGCGACGGCTGCCCGGGCAGGGGCGAGGGGGCGGCGCCGTGAGGTGCCTGGCGGGCGAGTCGCTCGCCGATGTCCCGCAGCCCCGCGAGATCGTGCACGTCACCGGGGAGTGCGGCCACCTCCGCCACCGCCACCTCGGGGTGCAGGGCCGTGAAGCGGTCCCGTGTGCGCTGTTCGCGTGCGAGGACGCGCATCCGCTCGGCATGCAGCCGCAACAACCCTGCGGCGAGCCGCTCGGTGGAGACCTCGGGCACCGCGGAGGCTCCCGGAGGCACGGGCTGGGGGGAGCCGCTCTCGGGAAGAGATGTGTCGGCGGGAGTGGCGGTGCCAGGGTCGTCAGCGGTACGTGACCCAGCCTGCCCGCTGTCACGATCGACAATGCCGGTGCCGTCAAGATTTTCTGCGTAATGCGCCGCCGCCCCGCCCGCCCGGAGCTCCCCCGGGCCGTCGGCCCCGCCGGACGCGTCCGCGAGTGCCTCGGCCGCCGCCAGCGCCCGTTCCGCCGAGAGGCGCGCGGCCCCGCTGCCGTGCACGCGGTTGAGCACGAGCCCTGCCAGCGGCATCCGCTCGGCCGCCAGCCGCTCGACGAAGTACGCGGCCTCGCGCAGCGCGTCCCGCTCGGGCGCGGCGACGACGAGGAACGCCGTGCCGGGGGCCTGGAGCAGCCGGTAGGTGGCGTCGGCGCGGGTACGGAAGCCGCCAAACATGGTGTCCATCGCCGCCACGAAGGTCTGTACGTCGCGCAGCAGTTGGGCCCCCATCAATTTGTTCAGGGGGCCGCTCATCACCGACATGCCGACGCCCAGGAACTTCATCCCGGCCCGGCCACCGATCTTCGCCGGGGCCAGCAGCACCTTGATGAGCTTGCCGTCGAGGAACGAACCCAGCCTGCTCGGCGCGTCGAGGAAGTCGAGCGCGGAGCGGCTGGGCGGTGTGTCCACGACGATCAGGTCCCACTCGTCGCGGGCATGGAGCTGGCCGAGCTTCTCCATCGCCATGTACTCCTGCGTGCCCGCGAAGCCGGCCGACAGGGACTGGTAGAAGGGGTTCTCCAGGATGGCGCGGGCACGCTCCCCGTCGGCGTGCGCCTCGACGATCTCGTCGAAGGTGCGCTTCATGTCCAGCATCATGGCGTGCAGTTCACCGCCGGCCGAGCCGTCGATGCCGGGTACGCGGCGGGGCACGTTGTCGAGTTCGTCGATCCCCATCGACTGCGCCAGCCTGCGGGCCGGGTCGATGGTGAGGACGACCACCCGCCGTCCGCGCTCCGCGGCGCGTACGCCCAGGGCCGCCGCCGTCGTGGTCTTGCCGACGCCGCCCGAGCCGCAGCACACCACGATCCGGGTCCGCGGATTGTCCAGGACGGGGTCGATGCCGAGAGGTGCCGCCGTGTCGAGACTCACTCAGACCACCCTTGCTTCCGCAGTTCGCGTGCCATCCGGTAGAGCCCCGCCAAGTCCACGCCCTCGCCGAGCAGTTCCAGCTCGTGGACGGGCAGGCCGATCCCGGCGATCGCGGCGCGGCCGAGGCGTTCCAGCGCGAGCCGTTCGGTGTGCTCGCGGGCCTCGTCCAGCAGCGGGCCGGCCAGCGCGTCGGGCGCTCCCGCGCCCCGCGCCCCGCCGGGCGCCGTCCGTTCCAGCGCGTGCGCGAGGGCCTTCGCAACCGCCTCGCGCCGTGCGCCCGCCGCCTCCTCGACGGCCTCCTGGCCGAGGACCTCGGGGCGCACCATGTTGATGACCACGCTCCCCACCGGCAGGTTCGCGGCCCGCAGTTCGGCTATGCCGTCCACCGTCTCCTGGACCGGCATCTCCTCCAGGAGCGTCACCAAGTGCACTGCCGTCTCGGGGGACTTGAGCACCCGCATCACGGCCTGTGCCTGGTTGTGGATCGGCCCGATACGGGCCAGCCCGGCCACTTCGTCGTTGACGTTGAGGAAGCGCGTGATCCTGCCGGTGGGCGGGGCGTCCATGACGACGTAGTCGTAGACGAACCGGCCCGTACGGTCCTTCCGGCGCACCGCCTCGCACGCCTTGCCGGTCAGCAGCACGTCGCGCAGGCCCGGTGCGATGGTCGTCGCGAAGTCGATCGCGCCGAGCTTCCTCAGCGCCCGCCCCGCGGTGCCGAGTTTGTAGAACATCTGGAGGTAGTCGAGAAGGGCGCGTTCGGCGTCGATGGCCAGTGCGTAGACCTCGCCGCCGCCGGGCGCGACGGCTATCTTCCGTTCCTCGTAGGGCAATGGCTCCGTTTCGAAGAGCTGCGCAATGCCCTGTCTGCCCTCGACCTCGACCAGCAACGCACGCTTTCCCTCGGCCGCGAGTGCGAGCGCGAGTGCCGCGGCGACCGTGGTCTTGCCGGTACCGCCCTTGCCGCTGACGACATGGAGCCTGCTCATGGAGCGGAGCCTAACCAGTCGTCCCGCGGGCTACGCACGGGGCTGTCGGTGGAAGGCATTACAGTCGGGCCATGACCAAGTGGGAATACGCCACCGTGCCGCTTCTGGTGCACGCGACCAAGCAGATTCTGGACACCTGGGGCGAGGACGGGTGGGAGCTCGTCCAGGTGGTCCCGGGTCCCAACAACCCCGAGCAGCTCGTCGCCTATCTCAAGAGGGAGCGGGCCGCATGAGCGCCGTCGAGGCCAGGCTCGCCGAGCTGGGGCTGACGCTTCCGGACGTCGTGCCGCCGCTGGCCGCCTACCAGCCGGCCGTGCGCAGCGGTGCGTACGTGTACACCGCGGGCCAGCTCCCGATGGTCAAGGGCTCCATCCCCCTGACCGGCAAGGTGGGCGCCGAGGTCAGCGCGGAGCAGGCCAAGGAGCTGGCGGGCGTCTGCGCGCTCAACGCCCTGGCCGCCGTGAAGTCGGTGATCGGCGACCTGGACAGGATCGTCCGGGTGGTGAAGGTCGTCGGCTTCGTGGCCTCCGCGCCGGACTTCACCGGGCAGCCGGGTGTGCTCAACGGCGCCAGCGAGCTGCTGGGCGAGGTGCTCGGCGACAAGGGCGTGCACGCGCGCTCGGCGGTCGGCGTGGCGGTGCTCCCGCTGGACGCGCCGGTCGAGGTCGAGCTGCAGGTCGAGGTCGCGGACTGACGTCCGGGGGCCACGGGCTGACGTCCGGGGCCGCTGCCCTCGAACAGCTGCTGCCCCCTGCCGCTGCCCTCGAACATTCGCGCGCGAGCGCATAGCATCCGGCCATGTCGACGACGAACGGCCAGTGGTATCCGCCGGAGTGGCCGGACCGGATCAGAGCGCTCGCACACGGCAGGCTCGAGCCGGTGACGCCGCGTCGGGCCGCGACCGTCCTGTTGCTGCGCTCCGGGGCGGGCGGCGCCGGGCTCGCCGTCCATATGCTGCGCAGACGCGCCTCCATGGCATTCGCCGGAGGCGCGTTCGCGTATCCGGGCGGTTCCGTCGACCCGCGCGACGAGCGCGACGTGCCGTGGGCGGGCCCCTCGCCCCGGCAGTGGGCGGACCGGCTCGGGGTGGACCCGGCCGCCGCCCAGGCCATCGTCTGCGCGGCCGTCCGGGAGACGTTCGAGGAGGCGGGCGTGCTGCTCGCGGGCCCGGCGGCGGACACCGTCGTCGCCGACACCACCGGGGAGGGGTGGGAGGCCGACCGGGCCGCGCTCGTGGCCCACGAGCTGTCGTTCGCGGACTTCCTGGAGCGGCGCCGTCTGCTGCTGCGCAGTGACCTCCTCGGCGCCTGGGCCCGCTGGATCACCCCGGAGTTCGAGCCGCGCCGCTACGACACCTGGTTCTTCGCCGCCGCGCTCCCCGAGGGACAGCGCGCGCGGGACGTCTCCACCGAGGCGGACCGCTCGGTGTGGGCCGCCCCCGCCGAGGCGCTCGCCGGCTACGCGCGCGGCGAGCTGTTGATGATGCCGCCGACCGTCGCCACGCTGCGGTCGCTGTGCCCGTACGGTGGCGTCGCGCAGGCGCTGGCCGCGGCGGGTGAGCAGGATCTCACCCCTGTCCTGGCGCAAGCCCGGCTCGTCGGCGACGAGATCGTGCTGAGCTGGCCCGGACACGACGAATTCACCAAGCACCTGTCCTCGGGATCCTCGGGAGCCGACGCATGACGAACGCAGCCGATCTGCCGGGCCGGCCCCGCGGGGGCGCGGTGGGTGGCCCCGCCACCGACCGCGCGACCTGCGTCCTCGCTCCCAATCCGTCCGCGATGACGCTGGAGGGCACCAACACCTGGGTCCTCGCGGAGCCGGGGTCCGCCCTCGCCGTGGTCGTCGACCCGGGGCCGCTGGACGAGACCCATCTGCGGGCCGTCATCGCCGCCGCCGAGGCGGCGGACCGGCGCATCGCCCTCACGCTCCTCACCCACGGCCACCCCGACCACTCGGCGGGCGCGGCACGCTTCGCCGAGCTGACGGGCGCGCCCGTACGGGCCGTGGACCCGGCGCTGTGCGCCGGCGGTGCGGTGCTGGGCGGCGGTGAGGTGATCACCGTCGGGGGGCTGGAGATCCGGGTGGTCGCCACGCCCGGGCACACGGCCGACTCGGTCAGCCTCCACCTGCCCGCGGACGGGGCGGTGCTCACCGGCGACACCGTGCTGGGCCGGGGCACCACGGTCGTCGCCCACCCCGACGGCCGCCTCGGCGACTACCTGGACTCGCTGCGGCGGCTGCGCTCGCTCGCGGTCGACAAGGGCGTGGAGACGGTCCTCCCCGCCCACGGGCCCGTGCTGGACGACGCGCGGGGCGTCGTCGAGTACTACCTCGCCCACCGGGCCACGCGCCTGGCCCAGGTCGAGACGGCGGTCGAGGAGGGGCACCGGACCCCGGCCGACGTCGTGGCCCGCGTCTACGCGGACGTGGACCGTGCGCTGTGGCCCGCGGCGGAGCTGTCGGTACGGGCCCAGCTGGACTACCTGAGCGAGCACGGCCTGATCTAGCGAGCACGGCCTGATCTGACGGCCGGCCACGTGACGAACGGCCACATGACGAAGGCCCCCGCCCTGTGTGGCGGGGGCCTTCGTCACGAACGGGCCGTCAGCGCGAGCGCTTCGCGAGGCGCTCCACGTCCAGCAGGATCACGGCGCGGGCCTCCAGACGGAGCCAGCCGCGGCCCGCGAAGTCCGCGAGGGCCTTGTTGACGGTCTCCCGGGAGGCGCCGACGAGCTGGGCGAGCTCCTCCTGGGTGAGGTCGTGCACCACGTGGATGCCCTCCTCGGACTGCACGCCGAAGCGGCGCGACAGGTCCAGGAGCGCCTTCGCCACGCGGCCGGGCACGTCGGAGAACACGAGGTCCGACATGGAGTCGTTGGTGCGGCGCAGCCGGCGGGCGACGGCACGCAGCAGCGCGGTGGCCACCTCGGGGCGGGCGTTGAGCCAGGGCTGGAGGTCGCCGTGGCCGAGGCCGAGCAGCTTGACCTCGGTGAGGGCGGTGGCGGTGGCGGTGCGCGGTCCCGGGTCGAACAGGGACACCTCGCCCATGAGCTCGCCGGGGCCCAGGACGGCGAGCATGTTCTCGCGGCCGTCGGGTGAGGTGCGGTGGAGCTTCACCTTGCCCTCGGTCACCACGTAGAGGCGGTCACCGGGGTCGCCCTCGTGGAACAGGGCGTCGCCCCTCGCGAGGGTGACCTCGCCCATGGAGGCGCGCAGCTCAGCGGCCTGCTCGTCATCGAGCGCCGCGAACAGCGGGGCGCGCCGCAGAACGTCGTCCACGAGTTCTCTCCTTGTCGACATGCACAGAGGACCGTCGTCCCCATCATGCCCGTCGGTAAAACTGTGTGATCAAACACAAGTGTGGCGCATCGTCGCCCGAAGCCCTACGGCAGGGGTCCGATTGGGCAGTGCTTTTCCTGCGCCCGGGGCGGATGTCAGTGCAGGGCTTTAGTCTGGCCGAGTGTCCAATACGCCGGTGACAGCACAGGGCAAGAGGGCCGGGAGGGTGACTCCGGCCCGCGATTCCGCTGTGGGCGAACGCCCCGCGGCGAAGGTCGCGAAAGCGGCAAAAGGTGCGGAATCGAAGGCTCCGCAAAAGGCCGTCAAGAAGGCTGCGGTGAAGAAGACCGCAGCCAAGAAGACCGCAGCCAAGACGGCTGCCACCAAGAAGACCGCGACCAAGAAGATGGTCGTTCCCCCGACGGGGGAGTCCCGCGCCGCGCTCGTCCGCCGCGCGCGGCGGATCAACCGCGAGCTCGCCGAGGTCTATCCGTACGCCCACCCGGAGCTCGACTTCGAGAACTCGTTCCAGCTCCTGGTCGCCACGGTCCTGTCCGCCCAGACCACGGACCTGCGGGTCAACCAGACCACTCCGGCCCTCTTCGCCGCGTACCCCACGCCCGAGGACATGGCCGCCGCCGACCCCGAGACGCTCGAGCAGCTGATCCGGCCGACGGGCTTCTTCCGGGCCAAGGCGAAGTCCCTGCTCGGCCTCTCCGCCGCCCTGCGGGACCGCTTCGGCGGCGAGGTGCCCGGCCGCATCGAGGACCTGGTCACGCTCCCGGGCGTCGGCCGCAAGACCGCCAACGTGGTGCTCGGCAATGCGTACGGGGTGCCCGGTCTGACCGTCGACACCCACTTCCAGCGGCTGGTCAGACGCTGGAAGTGGACCGATCAGCAGGACCCGGAGAAGATCGAGGCGGAGGTCGGCGACCTCTTCCCCAAGAGCGAGTGGACGATGCTCTCGCACCGCATCATCTTTCACGGCCGCCGCATCTGCCACGCCCGCAAGCCCGCCTGCGGCGCCTGCCCGATCGCCCCGCTCTGCCCGTCGTACGGCGAGGGGGAGACGGATCCCGAGAAGGCGAAGAAGCTGCTGAAGTACGAGAAGGGCGGCCTGCCCGGCCAGCGGCTCAAACCGCCGCCGGACTACCCGGGCCTGCCTGCCCGCCCGCTGGGAGCCGAGTGACCGGGTCGGCACCGCCGACGACAACCGCGGAAGTCGAGGAAGAGGCATGACGAGCACGTACGGCCGGGAGATCTCCGTCACCACCGAAGGGCTGCCCGAGTGGCTCGAGCCGGTGGTCCGTGGCCTGGAGACCGTCCGGCCCGAGCAGCTGAGCCGCTTCCTGCCGCCGGAGGACGGCGGGCGCCAGTCCGCCGTGCTCGTGCTCTTCGGCGAGGGCGAGCAGGGCCCCGAGCTGCTGCTCCTGGAGCGCGCCGGGACGCTCCGCTCGCACGCCGGCCAGCCCTCCTTCCCCGGCGGCGCACTCGACCCCGAGGACGGGGACGGGGAGGCCGGGCTGGTGCGGGCCGCGCTGCGCGAGGCCGAGGAAGAGACCGGCCTCGACCCGTCCGGCGTCCAGGTGTTCGGTGTGCTGCCCCAGCTCTACATCCCGGTGAGCGGTTTCGTCGTGACGCCCGTGCTCGGCTGGTGGCGCACCCCCAGCAGAATCGGCGCGGTCGACCGGGCCGAGACGGCCCGGGTGTTCACCGTGCCGGTCGCCGAGCTGACCGACCCCGGCAACCGCGCGACCGCCGTTCACCCCAACGGCCACACGGGCCCGGCCTTCTGCGTCAAGTCGGCGCTGGTCTGGGGGTTCACGGCCGGGGTGATCGACCGCATCCTGCACCACGCGGGCTGGGAACGTCCCTGGGACACCGAGCGGCGCGTCTCGCTGGACCGGCGCGCCTGACGGACGTGAGACGGTGGCCTCCGCGCCGACGGGCGCCGAGGCCGTGACCCCGCCGACAACCGCAATGCGAGGCAACTCCCGGTGAACGTACTGGACATCCTGCTGCTGATCGCCGCCGTGTGGTTCGCGGTCATCGGCTATCGCCAGGGGTTCGTCGTCGGCGTGCTCTCGGTCGTCGGGTTCCTCGGCGGCGGCCTGGCCGCTGTCTACGTACTGCCTCTCATCTGGGACAGCGTCACGGGCGACACGGCCCCCGGCACCCTGGCGGCCGTCGCCGCCGTCGTCATCGTCATCGTCTGTGCCTCGGTGGGCCAGGCGGCCACCACTCACCTCGGCAACAAGGTGCGGCGCCACATCACCTGGTCCCCGGCCCGGGCGCTGGACGCCACCGGCGGGGCCCTGGTCAACGTCGTCGCGATACTGCTGGTCGCCTGGCTGATCGGCTCCGCCCTCGCCGGCACCTCCCTGCCGACACTCGGCAAGCAGGTCCGCAGCTCCAAGGTGCTGCTCGGTGTCGCCCGCGTCGTCCCGGCCCAGGCCAACACCTGGTTCGCGGACTTCAGCACGGCCCTCGCGCAGAACGGTTTCCCGCAGGTCTTCGCGCCCTTCTCCGCCGAGCCCATCACCTCGGTGCCCGCCCCCGACCCCCGGCTCGCGGGCAGCCCCGTGGCAGCGGAGGTGCAGCGCAGCATCGTCAAGGTCGTGGGCAACGCGCCCGGTTGCGGCAAGGTCCTGGAGGGCAGCGGCTTCGTCTTCGCGCCGCACCGGGTGATGACCAACGCCCATGTCGTCGGCGGCGTGTCCGATCCGACCGTGCAAGTGGGCGGACACGGGCGGCTGTTCCAGGCCCACGTCGTCCGCTACGACTGGGAGCGCGACATCGCGGTGCTCGACGTCCCCTCGCTCAGGGCACCGGCGCTGCGCTTCGCTGAGAGCGACGCGGAGAGCGGCGGCAGCGCCATCGTCGCGGGCTTCCCGGAGAACGGCGCCTACGACGTGCGGTCCGCGCGGATCCGCAGCCGGGTCCAGGCCAACGGCCCCGACATCTACCACCGCGGCAACGTCCGCCGCGATGTGTACTCCCTCTACGCGACCGTCCGCCAGGGCAACTCGGGTGGCCCGCTGCTCACCCCCGACGGCGAGGTCTACGGCGTGGTCTTCGCCAAGTCGCTCGACGACGCCGACACCGGATACGCCCTCAGCGCGGACGAGGTGCGCGAGGACGTCGTGGACGGCCGTACGGCCACGGAGCGGGTCGACACCCAAGGCTGTGCGCTGTGAGCCCGGCCGGCCGGGCGGGGCGGAGGGCTCAGCGGCTGCGGGGGTGACGCAGCCGCGCCGACACCCAGCGCGCGCGGCGCCGGATGATGCGCGGAATGCCGATCCGGGTGGCGGTTCCGGCCTCCGGGCGGAGGCCGCTGCTCCCACCCCTGACGGGTACGTCTGTCACAGCCGACGCGGCATCGTCCTCGGTGCCGTGCTGCTGAGTCAGGTCGCGATAGTCGTGCGTCCAGCCCATACCGAGGTCTGTGCCCGGGGCCGAAGGTCGGTAATCGCCTACGGGTCACGCAATTGGCCTATGCACCGGGCAAGTAGCCGCTGCCTACCGGTCGGGTTCGGGGTCTTTCAGCCAGTTGATGAGCTCGGCCGAGAACGCCCCCGGGTCCTCCTCATGCGGGCTGTGTTTTCCCGGGGGATGACCCCCGGACCCCCAGCCGGGCCCGGCGTGCCTGGTCCTACCGGTCGGGTTCGGGGTCCTTGAGCCAGTTGATGAGCTCGGCCGAGAACGCCCCCGGGTCCTCCTCATGCGGGAAGTGCCCGAGCCCGTCGAAGAGCCGCCAGCGGTACGGAGCCTCCACGTACTCCCCGGAGCCCGCCGCGCTGCGGGTCCGCATCACCGGATCGAGCGACCCGTGCAGGTGGAGCGTGGGCACCCGCACCGGACGCTTCATGCGGCGGTTGAACTGGATGCCGTCCGGCCGTGCCATCGACCGCACCATCCACCGGTACGGCTCGATCGAGCAGTGTGCCGTCGAGGGGATCGTCATCGCCCGCCGGTAGATCTCGACGGTCTCGTCGTCCGGCAGCCGCGGGCCCGACCAGTCCCGGATCAGCCGCCCCACGAGCATCGCGTCGTCCGCGACCAGTCTGCGCTCCGGCAGCCACGGCTGCTGGAAACCCCAGATGTACGACCCTGCCGCGCTCTGCTGGAGGTCGGTGAGCATCGCGGACCGCCAGCGCCGCGGATGCGGCATCGAGGACACCGCGAGCCTGCGCACCAGCTTGGGCCGCATCACCGCGGCCGTCCAGGCCAGGTAGCCGCCGAGGTCATGGCCGACCAGCGCCGCGTCCGGCTCGCCGAGGGAGCGGATCACCCCGGTGATGTCCAGGGCGAGGTTCGCCGGGTCGTAGCCCCGCGGCGTACGGTCGCTGCCGCCCACCCCGCGCAGATCCATGGCCACGGCCCGGAAGCCCGCCTCCGCCAGCGCCGGCAGCTGGTGACGCCAGGTCCACCAGAACTGCGGGAAGCCGTGCAACAGCAGCACCAGCGGCCCGTCGCCCATCTCGGCGATGTGGAACCGGGCCCCGTTCGCCGCGACCTCCCGGTGGGTCCAGGGACCGTCGGGGCGTACGACCACCGTGGGCGACGCGGCTGGACCCGTCACGGCCGGCTCACGGGGCGTGACGGGATCGGGGGACGCGGGCGCTGCGGAGGTATCGGGCACCGTCATACGGACGAGCGTGTCACAGATGCGTCCGTCTGGCTTGTGCCCGAGGAAGGACGCGGATGGGGCTTGACAGTGCTCAGCACGGTCGCCGTTTCCTTGGCCGAGGCGATGCTCCGGTCGGGCTTGCTGATCTTCTTGAACTTGCGCATCGCCAGCAGCACGAGCAGCCCCGCGATCAGCAGGAACGCGCCGCCCGTGATCAGGAAGGACCAGGCGAGCCCCAGCCCCAGGTTGTGGATCCCGTAGGCCGCGGCGAAGCTCAGCACCGGCAGCGAGAAGAGCGCCAGCGTCCCCGCCGCGGCGACTGCGCCGCCGCCGATGCCGAGCCGCCGGGCGTCTTCCCGCAGCTCGGCCTTGGCCAGCGCGATCTCGTCGTGCACCAGTGCGGACAGCTCGGTGGTCGCCGTCGCCACCAGCTGGCCGAGGCTGCGGTCGGTGCCGTCGTCGGCTGCGCTCATCGGCTGCTCCCTCTTCGTATCGGCTTCGTCATCTGCGAATGTGCGGCGGATTTCCCGGGTGCTCCGATTTTCCCGGGTGCTCCGAGTCTTCCGCCGGTCTTCAGCGGATGTGAAGACTCTCAGATCATGCCGGACCATCGTCGCCGGTGGTGCGGCCGGAGGCGACTTCCGCCATCCGCCGGTGCTCGGCCGCCTTCGCCTCGTGGATCGCGGCCATGCGCAGGTGGTACTCGGGGTTGTCCTGCTCGTAGATGTCCGGGATGCCGTCCTGGTCCTCGTCGAGGTCCTCCGCGGCGCAGAGCTTCTTGTACTTGTTGTCGCGCAGCTTGAGCAGGACGCTCGCCACCACGGCGGCGATCAGCGAGCCGACCAGCACGGCTGCCTTGACCTCGTCGGCGAGCACCGGGTTGTCGGTGAAGGCGAGTTCGCCGATCAGCAGGGACACGGTGAACCCGATGCCCGCCAGGCTCGCGACGGCGAGGACATCCGGCCACTTGAGGTCCGGGTTCAGCTCCGCCTTGGTGAAGCGGGCCGCCGTCCATGTCCCGCCGAAGACCCCGACCGCCTTGCCGAGGACCAGACCGAGTACGACACCCAGCGTCTCGGGCCTACGGAAGATGTCGGAAAGCGCCCCTCCCGAGATGGTGACTCCGGCGGAGAACAGGGCGAACAGCGGTACGGCCAGACCCGCGGACAGCGGGCGCACGAGGTGCTCGATGTGCTCGCCGGGGGACTGCTTCTCGTCCTCGTGACGGGTGCAGCGCAGCATCAGGCCCATGGCGACGCCCGCGATGGTGGCGTGCACGCCGCTGTTGTACATCAGCCCCCAGATGACAAGGGCCAGGGGCACATAGATGTACCAGCCGCGTACGCCCTTCCTCAGCAGCACCCAGAAGACCACCAGGCCCAGCACGGCACCGCCGAGAGCGGCGAAGTCGATCTTCGAGGTGAAGAAGATCGCGATGATCAGGATCGCGAAGAGGTCGTCGACGACGGCGAGGGTCAGCAGGAAGGCGCGCAGCGCGGACGGCAGGGACGTCCCGATGACCGCGAGCACGGCGAGGGCGAAGGCGATGTCGGTGGCGGTGGGCACGGCCCAGCCGCGCAGCGAGCCGCCGCCCGCCGAGGCCACCGAGAAGTAGACGATCGCGGGCATGGCCATGCCGCAGATCGCCGCGACCACCGGGAGGACGGCCGCCTTGGGGTCGCGCAGTTCGCCCGCGACCAGCTCGCGCTTGAGCTCGATCCCGGCGACGAAGAAGAAGACGGCCAGCAGCCCGTCGGCGGCCCAGTGCTGGACCGAGAGGTGCAGTCCGAGCGAGCCCGGGCCGAAGTGGGCGTCGCGTATGGCCGCATAGCCGGTGCGCAGCGGGGTGTTCGCCCAGATCAGGGCCACGACGGCGGCGACGAGCAGGAGGACGCCGCCGACGGTCTCGGTGCGCAACGCGTCCGTGAGGAAGGTCCGTTCGGGCAGCGGCAGCCGGCCAAGAAAGACGGAACGGCGGTTCTTGGGCGCGGCCACGGTGGGGGACCTCCTGAAGTCGACTGGAACACGTGGGTACACGTGTGCTGTGTGCCGACCAGACTTCCCGGCGCGCCTTTGATTTTTGTCGAAATTTCTACGCGTTGCTTATGTACTTTAACCCGAATGAGTGAAGGGGGCCCGGCCGAAGCCGGGCGCCCTTCACTGGTAGGGCCTGATCAGCCCATCAGCCCTCGCGGTCAGTCCTCACTCGAGGCGGTGGGGAGCTGAGCCTGGATGAGATCCATGACCGAGGAGTCGGTCAGGGTGGTCACATCGCCGAGCGTGCGGTTTTCGGCCACGTCGCGCAGCAGGCGGCGCATGATCTTGCCGGAGCGGGTCTTGGGCAGTTCGGCCACCGGCAGGACGCGCTTCGGCTTGGCGATCGGGCCGAGCTGCTTGGCGACATGGGCGCGCAGCTCCTCGACGAGGCCCGCCTCCTCGGCGTCCACGTTGCCGCGGAGGATCACGAACGCGCAGATCGCCTGCGTGGTCTGCGGGTCGGTCGCGCCGACCACCGCCGCCTCGGCGACCTTGGGGTGCGAGACGAGGGCGGACTCGACCTCGGTCGTGGAGATGTTGTGGCCGGAGACCAGCATCACGTCGTCCACCCGGCCGAGCAGCCAGATGTCCCCGTCGTCGTCCTTCTTGGCGCCGTCGCCCGCGAAGTAGCGGCCCTCGAAGCGGGACCAGTAGGTGTCGAGGTAGCGCTGGTCGTCGCCCCAGATGGTGCGGAGCATGGACGGCCACGGCTCGGTGAGCACGAGGTAGCCGCCGTGGCCGTCGGGGACCTCGATGCCGTCGTCGTCGACGACCGTCGCGCCGATACCGGGCAGCGGCACCTGGGCGGAGCCGGGCTTGGTCTCGGTCACGCCCGGCAGCGGGCTGATCATGATGGTGCCCGTCTCGGTCTGCCACCAGGTGTCGACGACGGGGGTGGCGTCGGCACCGATGTGCTTGCGGTACCAGACCCAGGCCTCGGGGTTGATGGGCTCGCCGACCGAGCCGAGGATGCGCAGGCTGCTGAGGTCGAACTTGGCCGGGATGTCGTCGCCCCACTTCATGGCGGCGCGGATCGCGGTCGGGGCGGTGTAGAGGATGGTCACGCCGTACTTCTGGACGATCTCCCACCAGCGGCCCTGGTGCGGGGTGTCCGGTGTGCCCTCGTAGAGCACCTCGGTCGCGCCGTTGCTGAGCGGGCCGTAGACGATGTACGAGTGGCCGGTCACCCAGCCGACGTCGGCCGTGCACCAGAAGACATCGGACTCGGGCTTGAGGTCGAAGACCGCGTGGTGGGTGTACGACGCCTGGGTGAGGTAGCCGCCGGTGGTGTGCAGGATGCCCTTGGGCTTCCCGGTGGTGCCCGAGGTGTAGAGGATGAACAGCGGGTGCTCGGCGTCGAACGCCTCGGGCGTGTGCCGGTCGGACTGGCCCTCGACCAGCTCGTGCCACCACACATCGCGCCCCTCGGTCCAGCCGATGCCCTCCTGGCCGGTGCGGCGGACGACGAGGACGCTGTGGACCTTCTCCGTGCCGGGCCGGGTGAGGGCCTCGTCGACGGCGGGCTTGAGCGCCGAGGGCTTGCCGCGGCGGAATCCGCCGTCGGCGGTGATGACGACACGGGCGTCGGCGTCGACGATGCGCGTGGCGAGGGCGTCGGCCGAGAAGCCGCCGAAGACGAGCGAGTGCGGGGCGCCGATGCGGGCGCAGGCGAGCATCGAGATGACCGCTTCGGGAATCATCGGCAGGTAGATGGCGACCCGGTCGCCGGCCCGGACCCCGAGCTCGGTCAGGGCGTTGGCGGCCTTGGAGACCTCGCGCTGGAGCTCGGCGTAGGTGATCGAGCGGGTGTCGCCCGGCTCGCCCTCGAAGTGCAGCGCCACGCGGTCGCCCAGGCCGTTCTCCACATGGCGGTCGACGCAGTTGTACGCCACGTTGAGCCTGCCGTCGGCGAACCACTTGGCGAACGGCGGGTTCGACCAGTCGAGGGTCTGGGTCGGTTCGGTCTCCCAGCTCAGGCGGCGGGCCTGCTCGGCCCAGAAGCCCAGCCGGTCAGCCCGCGCCCGCTCGTACGCCTCCGCGGTGACGTTGGCCTGCTCGGCCAGGGCGGCAGGCGGTGCGAAGCGGCGCTCCTCCTTCAGGAGGTTGGCCAGGCTTTCGTTGCTCACGACATCTCCCTTTCCCAGGGGGCTCGTTGCTCCCGGGCATAGCTCACCAGCCCGGGCCGGGCCCTGACAAGGGGTCTGGGGAAATAGAGGTTTAGACCTGTGGGGGAAGGGTTGTACGAGGTCAGGGGTGTGCGGGCGGGGCGCGCGGTGCGTGGCCGGGGCGCTCGGGGGCTTCGGTTCACACGGCGTCCAGCACCTCCGGGCGTACGGCGGCGAAGGTGCGTGACCGGTGGTCGAGCACATACGCCTGCGCCTCGCCGACGTGGAAGTACATGCCCTGGAGGTGAAGCGATCCTTCTGCCACCCGCCGGGCGACGCAGGCGTGCGCCATCAGATGGTCGAGCTGCTGCACCACATTGACGAGAGCGAGCCGCTCGGCATCGTCCGCCACGGGCCGTTCGGCCAGCGCCACTTCGCCGCGCCCGAGCCGGCCGATCCGCTGCATGCGGGCCAGGCTCGGGTAGCCGTGCCGCAGCCAGCGGGCGAGCGGGGTCTGGGTGGCGCTCGCGATTTCCTGGGCGTGGCGTGCGCGGGTGTGGAAGGCGCTCGTGTCGAGCAGCGCCTGCATGGCCCCGCATCCGGAGTGCCCGCAGACGGTGATGCTGGCCACCTTGAGCACGTCGACGGCGTACTCCACGGCGGCGCCGACCGAGTCACAGGTGCCCTCGGCGCCGGGCGGCGGCATCAGGTTGCCGACATTGCGCACGGTGAACAGGTCCCCGGGGCCGCTGGAGGTGATCATGCTGGTCACCAGCCGGGAATCGGCGCAGGTCAGAAAGAGCTGACTGGGCCGCTGCCCTTCACGGGCCAGCCGGGCCAGCTCGGCGCGGACGAGCGGCGCCGTATTGCGCTGGAACGCACTGACACCGCCGATGAGCTGGTGCCCTCCGTGCGCGCGCTCGGAGACATCGGGTCCGGCGGGCCGGGTGCAGTGGTGATTGCGCCACGGCGTCCATGGGCGGCAGGTGTGGGTACCGCCGGACTCGGCGCCCGGCCGACGGGACCCGGCCTTGACGACGGCCTTCTTGACCGTCATGAGGGCGGCGGGCGTCGCCCCCGCCGTGAGCCCTTGCAACGCGCACCGGACCATCCCCACCCCGGTCACCATGACCACTGCGCCGAACGCGGCCAGCGGGATCCGGTCGGACCAGACGGCGAGCACGCCCACGCACACCGACACCCACATCCCCTGCACCACTGCGGACATGGGGGACGTGCGCAGCCGACGAAGCGCCGTGAACGAAGAGGACGACCCCATGCCGACGGCCAGTACGGCTGTCACAGCGGCCGCGAACACCCCGAACACCGGCCCGCGCGGCAGTGCCTGCGACTCCCACTGGGACAGGGAGAACCGGGGGAGCTCCGAGCCCGCGCCGACGACGGCCGCCAGGGCCACCGCCGCGAGCGGCGTCGGCACCGCCCGGGCCCAACGGCCGCCGCGGCCCCGGAGTTTCGGCCACATCGCGCATACGGACACGGCCGCCGCGCCGACCAGCAGTGCGGCCAGGTGCGGAGGCCACAGATCCGGGATAAGCGGGTCGGCGAGGTCTCCGCCCAGGACGACGTGCAGCTGTCCGAGCGCAAGGGTCGCACCGACACCCACGAGAATCCCGTGCGTGATCCGCGAGTTGGCCGCGCGCTCCACCAGCGCGGCGCGAGCCGCTCGGACCGTACCCGAGGCGAGCTGCACCAGGGCGGCGAGTGCGATGACCGCGCAGGTGACCTGCCAGCCGTGGTGCCGCGCCACCTCCGCGGTCACCAGCACGAACCCGGCGGTGACACCGCCGACCTGATACGACGCACTGCCCGAGACCCACGCGACGACGAACCCCACAGCCGTCGCCACCAGGCCCGCCTGCAGCGGTGCCGCCACGGCGAGCGTGATGCCGGCGGAGATGGGGACAGCCATCAGGAAGACGGCCAGGGACGTGGACAGGTCACGGCGCATCCGGCGGATGACCCGGTGCGGAAGGCGAGTTGGTGGTGCCGGCGGAGCTTGCATGGTCGTTCCCGTCTTCGTCGGGCGGGCGGTCACGCGGAGAGCCTGTCTCTCAACTCTCAGTAAACGAATCGTAATGGAGAGTAAAGGCCGAACGGAAGTCCCAAACGGATGGCAAAGGGAAGCTTCCGCCTATGGAGTGAATTCGTATGCTTATCAGCTTGTCGTGCCTTTCCTTCACCTCATTCCATGCGACGTTGACAGCTCTTGAGCGCTCGATGTCCGCACCGGCCGGACGGGCCGAAGGATGAGGTGAGCTGATGGCGGTTCCATGGAGAATCACGCTGGCCGGACTTGCCGCGTCGGCGCTGGTCACGGGTACGGCGGGGTGTTCCGGGGAGGGCGGCGAGGGATCGAACGGCGGGTCGCACGGTGCTGCGGCGCCGAACGCGGTCGTCCGGCTCCTCGGCGACGGATCCACCGCCGACACCGGTCCCCAGCCCCGGCAGCCAAGGCCTCAGCGAATGGCCCCAGGTGAAAAGCCCCCGCAATTCGTCGTCTTCTCGTGGGACGGCGCGGGTGAGGACGGGCAGAAGCTGTTCTCGCACTTCCGCAAGGTCGGCAAGAAATACAACGCGACCATGACGTACTTCCTCAGCGGCGTCTACATGCTCCCTGAGAAGAAGAGGGACGTCTACGATCCGCCGCGGCACGCACTCGGATCCTCGGACATCGGCTTCAACGACGTCCAGGGAGTCAGGGACACCGTGGTGCAACTCCGCGGCGCCTGGCTGGACGGCAACGAGATCGGCACCCACTTCAACGGCCATTTCTGCGGCCTCAACGGGGGAGTCGGCACCTGGAAGACATCGGAGTGGAAGAGCGAGATCCGGCAGGCCCGGAGCTTCGTCCGCAGGTGGAAGACGAACACGGGGCTCAAGCACCTGGCTCCTCTGCCCTTCGACTACGACAAGGAGTTGGTCGGCGGCCGGGCGCCCTGCCTCGAGGGACAGCGGCATCTCATCCCGGCTGCCAAGGCCATGGGCTTCCGCTACGACGCGAGCTCCTCCGGAGGCCGCCAGGTCTGGCCGAGCAAGATCGACGGGATCTGGGACTTCCCGCTCCAGGACGTGCCGGTGCCGGGACGGGCCTTCGAGACGCTGTCGATGGACTACAACTTCCTTGCCAACCAGTCCGGTACCACCAGGGGTGATCCCGACAAACGCGAGGCATGGGGCGCGCAGATGCGCGACGGACTGCTCGCCGGCTTCGACCGCGCCTATCACGGCAACCGCGCCCCGCTCTTTGTGGGCAACCACTTCGAATCGTGGAACGGCGGCACATACATGCGTGCCGTGGAGAGCGTCATCAAGACGGTCTGCGGCAAGGAAGGCGTGCGCTGCGTGTCCTTCAAGCAGCTCACCGACTGGCTGGACGCACAGGATCCCGAAGTGCTGTCGAATCTGCGCAAGTTGGACGTCGGCGAGGCGCCGAGATACGGCTGGGGCCGGCTCTCCGACATCCGGACGTTCGAACCGGCCTCCCCGCCGACGCACCACGCCCCCTCGCTGCACGCCCCCGCGTCGCAGGAGCCGGAGGACAACGGCGAGGACGACGATGACGACGGGAAGAGAGCGAGGATCAGACGGGCTGAGGAGTAGCCGACAACTGCTCGTGGAGCACGAAGGCGGGGTCGACCTGGGCCGCCAGGTCGGCACCCGTCTTCGAGTTACCCCAACTCTCCGCGTTCTTCAGGTGGAAGTGCACCATCTGACGGGTGTAGCGCTGCCAGTCGCGCCGTGCGTAGGCGTCGTCCACGGTCTCGCGCAGAGTACGCAGGGACGTGTGATTCGACTCTTCCAGCAGGTCGAAAAGAGGCGGACGGCCCTTCTCCATGGCCCGCACCCAGTCGGAGTGGCCGAAGAAGGCCAGCAGGTCGTCCCCCGCCTCCTCGCGCAGGAAGTCGAGGTCGTCCGGGCCCTGCACCTTGTTGCCGACAACCTTCAGGGCGATGTCGAAGTCCTGCGCGTACTCCTTGTATTGGCGGTAGACGGCAATGCCCTTGCGGGTGGGCTCGGCGACCAGGAACGTCATGTCGAAGCGGGTGAACATTCCGGACGCGAAGGAGTCGCTGCCCGCCGTCATGTCGACGACCACGTATTCGCCCGGGCCGTCCACGAGGTGGTTGAGACACAGCTCCACCGCGCCGACCTTGGAGTGATAGCAGGCCACGCCGAGATCGGATTCGGTGAACGGCCCGGTCACCATCAGCCGTACGGACGCGCCGCCGTCCAGCGGCAGGGTCCGCGCGCACGCCTCGTACACGGGGTTGTCCTCGCCGATGCGCAGCAGCCGGGAGCCGTTGCCGGGCGGGGTCGTTTTGATCATCGTGTCGGCCGAAGCGATCCGTGGATTGGTGCCCCGGAGATAGTCCTTGATCAAAGGGAGGTGCGCGCCCATGGCCGGCAGGGCGGCGGCCCGTGCCTCGTCCAGGCCGAGCGCCGCGCCCAGGTGCTGGTTGATGTCCGCGTCCACGGCGATGACCGGGGCGTGTTCCGCGGCGAGATGACGAATGAAAAGCGAGGACAGCGTGGTCTTGCCGCTGCCGCCCTTCCCGACGAAAGCGATCTTCATGTTCACCAAGCGTAGGTGCGGAGGTGCGGCGAGTGAGAGCGGTGGGTGAATAAGACCACTCCTTCGGGGGGTGTGGGACTGGAGTGCGTACTGTCTTACTCATGAGTACGACAGCTGATCCGCTGGCCGCCCTGGGGTCGCTCCCTGATGTCCCTGACGCCGTGGACTCCGTGCGCAAAGCGGTGGACCGTGCGTACGGGCACCGGGTGATGCGGCGCCGCAGCAATGAGGTCACCGCCGAGGCGGCGTTGCGCGGCGCGCGAGGTTCGGCCGCGCTGTCCGGTGCGGACTGGGCGCTCGAGGAGGTGCGTCGGCGCTCCGACTTCGGTGGTGAGGGTGAGCCGCGCACGGTGGGCGCCGCGCTGCGGTTGACAGCCGAAGCCGGTCAACTGCTGAGCGTGTGGCGGCAGTCGCCGCTGCGCGTCCTCGCCAGGCTGCACTTGGTGGCGGCGGGCGGGGTCCGGCCGGACGACGCGGTCGGGCGTCCGCGACTGCCGGGCGAGGTGGTCGAGGAGCCGCTGATCGGTCCGGCGCTGCCGGAGGCGGAGGAGGTGTCGGGCCGGCTCGAGGGGCTGGCGGATCTCCTGATCGCGGGCAGCGATGCCCCGGCCGTGGTGACGGCGGCGGTGGTGCACGGCGAACTGCTCGCTCTGCGCCCCTTCACCTCGCACAACGGGCTGGTCGCGCGGGCTGCCGAGCGGATCGTGCTGGTCGGAAGCGGCCTCGACCCGAAGTCGATCTGCCCTGCCGAGGTCGGCCACGCGGAGCTGGGACGGGACGCCTATGCGGAGGCGCTCGACGGCTATGTCTCCGGGACGCCACGGGGAATGGCGGCCTGGATCGCCCATTGCGCCCGCGCCGTGGAGCTGGGTGTACGGGAGACGACTGCCGTGTGCGAGGCGCTTCAACGCGGCGCCGCCTGAGGCGCGTTGGCGCACAGGGTTGCGGCGGTACCGGTCAAGCTCTGGCACCGCCGCTGGCACGTCCGCCGGGTTACCATGCGTGCACGGAAGGCGTCCATCAGGTCGGGGAACTTTGCCCGCTCCCTGGTGCGACTGGCCCGTAATCGACGGGTCGGCGTCGCGTGGGTGCCCGACGTTCGTGCTTCGGTCCGTGGGGCCGTGGTACGAGAGGCATCCTTCCCGGATGTCCCCTGGTCTCGCGGGCCGTTGACTCCTTTCTACTCCTGACGCCGCAGAAGCGGAAGGCTAAGCCGTACTTCTTTACTTTTATCGCCAAAAACGGGCAATGCGGTCAGGCGGTTGGGGCGCGCCCCGCGGCGGCCGGCGAGCCAGAGCAGGCCCGCTGTTGCGGCAGCCGCACCGACTGCGGCGGCCAGCAGCGCCGGGCGCGGGGGTACGGGCAGCGAGCGCACCCGCTGCTTGAGTCGCACCGGGCGGTTGAAGAAGAGGACGGGCCAGTCGCGGGCCGCCGCCTCGCGGCGCAGCCCGCGGTCGGGATTGACGGCGCAGGGGTGGCCGACCGACTCCAGCATCGGGATGTCCGTCACCGAGTCGCTGTAGGCGTAGCAGCCCGACAGGTCGTATCCCTCCGATTCGGCGAGCTCTCTGATGGCTTCGGCCTTGGTGGGGCCGTAGGCGTAGTACTCGATCTCTCCGGTGAAGGCGCCGTCCTCGACTGCCATGCGGGTGGCGACGACCCGGTCCGCGCCCAGGATCCGGCCGATCGGTTCGACGACCTCCGCGCCGGAGGTGCTGACGATCACGACGTCGCGGCCGGAGGCGTGGTGCTCCTCGATGAGAGAAGCGGCCTCGTCGTAAATGATGGGATCGATGAGCTCGTGCAGTGTCTCCGCGACGATCTCGCGTACCTGTTGAACATTCCAGCCCCGGCAGAGTTCGGAGAGATAGCGGCGCATGCGCTCCATCTGCTCATGGTCTGCTCTGCCGGTGAGGAAGATGAACTGCGCGTACGCGGTGCGCAGTACGGCGCGTCGGTTGATCAAACCGCCTTGGTAGAAGGACTTGCCGAACGTGAGCGTGCTCGACTTCGCAATGACCGTCTTGTCCAGATCAAAGAACGCGGCTGTTCGAGGCGAGGAGTGGTTTTCCACGCCGCCGAGCATAGGGGCCCTCCATTCGGCGTAAGCTGAGGCGTGTGGGTTTGCCTGAGAAGGCTCTCGGGTACACCATGGAAGTCACGGATCGTTCGCGACCGTGTCTAACCCGGCCCGACTCCTCCCCCCCCGAGTCGGCCGTGGGGACGACCCCCGCTCTCCCCCCCGGCGGGGGTCGTCGCATGTCCGGATGTGTTTCGAGCATCGCGCCCGAGCCTCCTTCCTCTCCGCGGGCCCCGGTCGGCGCCTGTCCCTCCCCCTTCATACAGGTCACGCAGCGTAATCGGTGCGGTGCTCTCCGGAAGTCACCGGTATAGGTGAGCGGGATATTCACAACCGGCGAGTTGTCCACAGTTTTCGACCAAGATCCACACGATTTCCCGGTTCGTTGCACGGTGATTCCTCACGAGTTCCGCGGCGTTCGCGGATGCGAGAGGCACGAACTGAGACGCGTAGGAGAGGGGGGACGTCGTGACCGGATCCATCACATCCGATTGGCCGACGTCGGCGGAGGCAAGGCGGGGCACACCGCTGATTGTCACGGAGGACGAAGGACTGCTGGATGACCTGTTGCGATTGTGCGCGGCGGCGGGTGCCATGCCCGAGGTCACCCGGGAACGGCCCGCGCGGGGCGGGAGTTGGGGAAGTGCGTCGCTGATTCTGGTGGGCGACGACTGCGCGGCCCGGATGGGAGGGGCGGCGCACCGGGAGGGCGTGGTGCTGGTCGGCACCGACCCCGACGACCCCGGCATCTGGCAGCGGGCCGTCGAGATCGGCGCCCGCAACGTGGTGCTGCTGCCCGACGGGGAGGGCTGGCTGGTCGACCGGATCGCCGACGCCGTGGAAGGCGTGGGGCGCCCGGCGCTCACGGTGGGAGTGATCGGCGGACGGGGCGGCGCCGGAGCCAGCACTCTGGCGTGCGCCCTGGCGGTGGGCGCGGCCCGGTCCGGTCGGCGCACGATGCTGATCGACGGCGATCCGCTGGGCGGTGGCCTGGATGTGCTGCTCGGCGGCGAACGCGCTGCGGGGCTCAGGTGGCCGGCCTTCGCGGGTTCGCGAGGGCGGGTGGCCGGGCGTGCGCTGGAGGAGGCGTTGCCCGAGCTGCACTCGCTGCGTGTGCTGAGCTGGGATCGCGGCGACTGCACCGCCGTTCCGCCCGATGCGATGCGGGCCGTGCTCGCCGCAGCCCGCAGGCGCGGTGGGGTCGTCGTCGTGGATCTGCCGCGCAGGCTGGACGGCGCCGCGGCGGAGGCACTCGAGCAGCTGGACATGGGGCTGTTGGTGGTGCCCTCCGAGTTGCGGGCCGTTGTCGCGGCCCACCGGGTGGCCTCGATGGCCGGGATGATGCTGGGCGATCTGAGGCTGGTCGTCCGCGGCCCGTGCGGGCCGGGACTCGACGGCGGGGAGATCGCCCGCCTGCTCGGGCTTCCACTCGCCGGTGAACTGCCCCTGGAATCAGGTTTGTCGACGGCCCTGATCGTCGGCCGCCCGCCGGGCGCGGATGAACGGGGGCCGCTCGCCGGATTCTGTGCGGAGTTCTGGGAGCAGGCACTCGTCGACGACGGGAGCGTGCCGGTATGAGCGCCGCATTGCTGGAGGCCGTAAGGCTACGGCTCGCGGAGAACGGAGCAGAGCCGACTCCCGCGCGGGTGGCCGAGGCGCTGCGCCGGGAAGGGCGGCTCCTCGGGGACGCCGAAGTGCTCGGCATCGTCGCCCGGTTGCGTTCCGAACTGATCGGTACTGGCCCATTGGAGCCGTTGCTCGCCGAGCCGGATGTCACCGATGTGCTGGTCACCGCGCCCGACCAGGTATGGGTGGACCGCGGTGCGGGCCTGGAGAGTTCGGAGGTGTCCTTCCCGGACGCGGCCGCCGTGCGCAGGCTCGCCCAGCGGCTCGCCGCGATCGCCGGGCGCAGACTCGACGATGCCCGGCCCTGGGTGGACGCCCGGCTGCCGGACGGCACGCGCCTGCATGCCGTGCTGCCCCCAGTGGCGGTCGGGTCGACCTGTCTGTCCCTGCGCGTGGTCCGGCCCAGGGCGTTCTCGCTCGACGAGTTGGCCGCCGCGGGCACGGTACCGCCCGGTGGCCAGTGGCTGCTGCGCGCGGTGCTGGACGCCCGGCTCTCGTTCGTGATCAGCGGAGGGACGGGCTCGGGCAAGACGACGCTCCTGTCGACGTTGCTGGGGCTCGTCGCGCCGGACGAACGGATCGTGCTCGCCGAGGATTCGGCCGAGCTGCGCCCCGACCACCCTCATGTGGTGCGGCTCGAGACGAGGCCCGCGAACCAGGAGGGTCATGGTCTGGTCACCTTGCGCGATTTGGTGCGCCAGGCCCTGCGGATGCGGCCGGACAGACTGGTCGTCGGTGAGGTGCGTGGTCCCGAAGTCACGGATTTGCTCGCCGCCTTGAACACGGGACATGAGGGAGGTTCCGGGACGGTCCACGCGAATGCCGCGGCGGACGTGCCCGCCCGGCTCGAGGCTCTGGGGTCCACGGCGGGGCTCGACCGGGCGGCGCTGCACAGCCAGTTGGCCGCCGCGCTGTCGGTGGTGATCCATCTGGTGCGCGATCGTGGCGGCCGACGGCGCGTGGCCGAGGTGCATGTGCTCGACCGCAATCGTGCCGGGTTCGTCACGACCGTTCCGGCGGCCGTGTGGGGGCCGGAGGGCTTCGAGCAGGCCCGTGGGTGGGGGCGGCTCGCGGAGCTGTGCGGACGCGGTGGAGGCGCGTCGTGACTGGGCCGGTTGTGGTGTCCCGGGCGGCCTTTGTCGGTGCGTTGATGCTCTGTGCGGCTCTGGCCATGTGGCTGTCGGCACGTCCGGGACGGGAGCTGCGCAGGGCGAGGATGCTGCTGGCGGGCGGCGGAGGGGAGGCCGGGGGAGAGGGATTCTCGCTGCCGCCGTGGATCGGCGATCCAGTCCGTCGGCTGCGCGAAGCGCTGCTCGAGAGGCGTGAGTTGGTGTGCCTGCCGATCGGGTGCGGCATTGCCTTGCTGGGCGCGTCGGTGCTTCCACTTCTCGTGGCAGTCGCAGCCGTGCCGTTGGTACGCCGGTGGCTGGCCGCGCGACGGCGGCAGGGCGAGCGGGAGCGGCGCGAGGGCGCGGTGATCGAACTGTGCGGTGCCGTCGCGGGGGAACTCCGCGCCGGACGGCAGCCCGGCGAAGCGGTGACGGGTTTCTCGGAGGAGGGAATCGGTCCGGCCTGGGCGACGGTGTCCGCTGCGGCGAGGTTCGGCGGGGAAGTGCCGGATGCCCTGCGGCAGGCAGGCCGGCAGCCAGGAGCCGAGGGGTTGAATGGCGTGGCCGCCTGCTGGCAGGTCGCCGTGGACGGCGGGGCCGGGCTCGCCACCGGCCTTGAGCGAGTAGGTGCGGCCCTCGAGGCCGAGCGTGACCAACGAGAAGATCTGCGCGCCCAGTTGGCGGGCACCAGGTCCACCGCCGCGATGCTCGCCCTGCTGCCCGTCCTCGCTCTGCTGATGGGAAGCGCGCTCGGAGCTGAACCGCTGCGGGTGCTGCTGCACACTCCCGCCGGGCTCGGCTGTCTCGTTCTCGGCGGGCTGCTCGAGTACGCCGGGCTCGTCTGGACACGGCGGATCGTGCGGGCGGCGGGCGCGCACCACGGGAAGGGGGAGACATGAGCGAGGAGTATCTCGGCAGCGTGGGCGCGGCAGTTCCGCTGGCGGTCGCCGCGGTGTGTGCGGTCCTCGCCCTGAGCAGGACCCGCGAGGAGAAGGCGGCCTGCCGCCGGGTGGCGCGGCTGTTCGGCAGAGGTCCCGCGGCAGGGCCGGTGGACCGGCTGCGGCAGTGGTCGGGATGGTCCGCCGTGTCCCGGGGTGGGCTGCCTGCGGCCGGAGCGGGGATCACGGGGCTCGTCCTCGTCGGCGGCGTCCTCGGGTGCCTGGTGGGCGGTGTCGCCGCGTACGGCGTGTGGCGGTGGCGGCGGGGTGCACGGCAGGCGGCCGGTGAAGTGCCGCCCGCCACCGAGGAGGAAGTGGTGCAACAACTCCCTCTTGCGGCCGATCTGTTGGCGGCCTGTCTCGCCGCGGGAGCCGGGCCGCGTGATGCGGCCGAAGTGGTCGGGTGGTCGCTCGGCGGTCCGGTGGGCGAGCGGCTGGCCCAGGCTGCCGCGGAGGTGCGCCTCGGCGGGGAACCTGCTGTCGCCTGGGGCCGGTTGGGGAGCCTGCCCGGCGCCCGTGCGCTGGCGCTGTGCCTCGAGCGGGCGCACGAGACGGGGGTTCCCGCGGTGGAGCCCATGTCGCGGCTGGCCGCCAGGCTGAGGGTCGCGCAGGGCCGGGCGGCGGGCATACGGGCCCGGCGCGCCGGGGTCCTGGCGACGGCCCCGCTGGGGCTGTGCTTCCTGCCCGCCTTCCTGGTGGTGGGTGTGGTGCCCATGGTCGTCGGGCTCGCGAGCGGGCTCACGCCGGGCAGGTGAGGAACCCCAATGGAACGTCAACGGAGCATCAACTAACCGTCGAATAGGCGGAGATGGCGGAGATGATGGAGATGGTCATGCAGTGGTGGATGCGGTGTCGGGCGTCGGTGAAGTCCGCAGGTGAGTCCGGCATGTCGACGGCCGAGTACGCGGTGGGCACGATCGCGGCCTGTGCGCTCGCGGCCGTGCTGTACAAGGTTGTCACCAGCGGGGCCGTGAGCGCAGCGCTGCAGGCGCTGGTGGAGAAGGCGCTCCATGCGGCGGCCTGACGGCGGCCAGGCGACGGCCGAGGCCGCGCTCGCGCTTCCGGTGCTGGTGCTGTTCGGCATGGCGCTGGTCTGGGGGCTGATGGCCGCGGCGGCGCAGATCCAGTGCGTGGACGCGGCCCGGGCCGGAGCGCGGGCGGCGGCCCGGTCGGAGCCGTCGGCGGTGGCCGCCGACGCAGCGAGGTCGGCGGCCCCGGCAGGGGCCACGGTCGCCGTGACGAGGGAGGGGGATCTGGTGCGGGTACGGGTGGAGGCCCGGTCCGCCGGGCCCGGGCCGCTCGCGGTCCGGCTGGGCGGAGAGGCGGTGGCCCTTGCGGAGGACGCGGTGGGCTGACACGGGCATGGCCTCGGTGTGGACGGCGATCGCCGCGACGGCACTCTGCGCGGTCTTCGCGGTGCTGCTGGCCATGGGGCAGGCGGTGCTGGCCCGGCATCGTGCGGCCGGTGCGGCCGACCTGGCGGTCCTGGCCGCCGCCGACCACGCGCTGCTGGGCGAGGACGCGGCCTGCGGGCTTGCCCGGCGCGTGGCCCGGGCCCAGCGGGCGAGCGTGGTGCGCTGCGTGGTGCAGGGCGAGATCGCCGAGGTGGCGGCCGAGGCGCGGGCCGGTCCGTATGCCGTACGGGCCCGGTCCCGCGCGGGGCCCGCGGCGCCGGAGCCCGGCCGCGGGGCCGTGGCCGGGAGCTGATGCGCTGGCACCGGCACCGGTGGACCGGCACTGGTGCCACCGCCTCAGCCGTCCCCTGGCGGGTCTTCCTGAGGCGGTACGGCGGGCGTGGCGGGCGTGGCGGGCGTGGCAGGTGTGTCGGGCGGTCCGGCGGGGGCGTCGGCCAGGAGGCGGGTGAGGAGGCGGATGGCGGCCTTTTTGTCGAGCGGATCGTTGCCGTTGCCGCATTTCGGCGACTGGATGCACGACGGACAGCCCGCATCGCACTCGCAGGCGGCAATGGCCTCGCGCGTGGCGTCGAGCCACGACGCGGCCGTGTGGAAGGCCCGTTCGGCGAAGCCCGCACCGCCCGAGTGGCCGTCGTAGACGAAGACGGTGGGCAGGAGCGTGTCCGGGTGCAGGGGTACGGAGACACCGCCGATGTCCCAGCGGTCGCAGGTGGCGAACAGCGGCAGCATGCCGATCGAGGCGTGTTCCGCGGCGTGCAGCGCTCCGCCGAGGGCCTCGGGGAGGATGCGGGCCTCGTCGAGCTGGTCGTCGGTGACCGTCCACCACACGGCGCGGGTGCGCAGCGTACGCGGCGGCAGGTCCAGCTTGGTCTCGCCGAGGACCTCCCCGGTGATGAGCTTGCGGCGAAGGAAGGAAACGACCTGACTGGTGACCTCGACCGAACCGAAGCACAGCTTCGCGTCCCCCCACGGGATCTCCGTGCCGGTCTCCAGGATCGAGACGGAGGTGGTGTCGCGGGCGGTCGTCGAGTAGGGCGGGTCGGCCTGCTCGACCAGGGCGACGGAGTCCTCCAGGTCGAGCCTGCGGACCAGGTAGCTGCGGCCCTGGTGGAGGTGGACCGCGCCCTCGTGCACGGTGGTGTGCGCGGCGGAGGCGTCCACGGTGCCCAGCAGCCGGCCTGTGCCCTCCTCGACGACCTGGACGGGCCGCCCGCCCTCGCCCCGGATGTCGGTGAGGTCGGCGGCGCGCTCACGGCGGGTCCAGTGCCAGACGGTTCCGCGGCGTCGGAGCAGCTTGCGGGCCTCGAGCTGCGAGAGCAGCCCCCGGGTCTCGGGGCCGAACAGCGACAGGTCGGCTTCGGTCAGCGGCAGCTCCTCGGCCGCCGCGCACAGGTGGGGAGCGAGGACGTACGGGTTGTCCGGGTCGAGGACGGTGGACTCGACGGGCTGCTCGAACAGTGCTTCGGGGTGGTGGACGAGATAGGTGTCCAGCGGGTCGTCCCGCGCCACGAGGACCGCGAGCGCGCCCTGCCCCGCGCGGCCGGCGCGGCCGGCCTGCTGCCACAGGGAGGCGCGGGTGCCGGGGTAGCCGGCGAGGAGGACGGCGTCGAGACCGGCGACGTCGACGCCGAGCTCCAGGGCCGTCGTGGCGGAGAGGCCGAGCAGCTCCCCGGTGTGCAGGGCGCGCTCGAGGGCGCGGCGCTCCTCGGGGAGGTAGCCGCCCCGGTAGGCGGCGACGCGCGAGGGGAGGGAGCGGTCCACTGCCGCGAGCCGCTCCTGGGCTATCAGTGCCACGAGTTCGGCGCTGCGCCGGGAGCGGGTGAACGCGACGGTGCGTACGCCCTGGACGGCCAGGCCGGTGAGCAGGTCGGCGGCCTCGGCGGTGGCGGTGCGGCGGACGGGCGCGCCCCGTTCGCCGTGGAGCTCGGTGAGCGGAGGCTCCCACAGGGCGAAGACGAGCTCGCCGCGCGGCGAGGCGTCCTTGGTGATCTCCACGACCGGCACCCCCGTGAGCCGCCCCGCGGAGGCCGCGGGGTCGGAGGCGGTGGCGGAGGCCAGCAGGAAGACGGGTTCGGAGCCGTAGCGGGCACAGACGCGGCGCAGCCTGCGCAGCACCTGGGCCACGTGCGAGCCGAAGACCCCGCGATAGGTGTGGCACTCGTCGACGACGACATAGCGCAGGGCGCGCAGGAAGGAGCTCCACCTGGGGTGGGCGGGCAGGATGGAGCGGTGGAGCATGTCGGGGTTGGTGAGCGCGTAATTGGCGTACTGGCGCACCCACTCCCGGTCCTCCACGGGCGTGTCGCCGTCGTAGACCGCGGCCCGGACGGCCTTGCCGAGAGGAGCGGCGAGCTCCTGCACGGCGCGCCGCTGGTCGGCGGCGAGTGCCTTGGTGGGGGCGAGGTAGAGGGCGGTCGTGCCGCGCCCGTTGGGCGCCTCCGCCCCGTCCAGCAGCGTGCTCAGCACCGGCGCGAGATAGGCGAGCGACTTGCCGGACGCCGTGCCGGTGGCCACGACCACCGACTCGCCGCGCAGCGCGTGCTCGGCGGTCAGCGCCTGGTGGGCCCAGGGGCGGGCGATTCCCGCGGCCCGGACGGCCTCGGCGACTTCCGGCCGGATCTTCTCCGGCCAGGGGGCATGACGTCCCGGGCGAGGGGGCAAGTGCTCCGTATGAGTGATGCGTGCAGCCCGGCCTCCCGCGGCGGTGAGCCGTTCGAGGGCCGCCCGGGGAGAGGGATGTACGCCCGCCTCCGGCGGGAGTTGATCGTGAGCCATTGCCATCGAGTGTGTCACTGGCGTGACGGACAATGGCCCCAAGGCGTCGTGCGCGCCTGCCGGTAAGTGATTGAATGCCATCGCGGCTGCCGATCCATGGGGGGCGACCGCTCGATGCAAGGTGCTGGAGGATCCGTGGACCTGTCCCTGTCGACCGAAACCGTAGGCGACCGTACGGTTGTCAAGGTCGGTGGCGAGATTGATGTGTACACCGCGCCCAAGCTGCGGGAGCAGCTGGTCGAGCTTGTCAACGACGGCAGCTATCACCTCGTCGTGGACATGGAGGCCGTCGACTTCCTGGACTCCACCGGGCTCGGCGTCCTGGTCGGTGGTCTCAAGCGGGTGCGTGCCCATGAGGGTTCGCTGCGCTTGGTCTGCAACCAGGAGCGCATTCTCAAGATTTTCCGTATCACCGGTCTCACCAAGGTGTTCCCGATCCACACCTCGGTCCAGGACGCGGTGCAGGCGACCGACTGACGGTCGCCTGACGACAACGCCACGCGGGGGCGCCGGGCCTAGGGGTTCGGTCCCTCCGTGAGTTCGCCCTGTTCCGGTAGAGGGACTGTCCCGGTCAGAGGGACCGCCCCGGCGGAAGAGGGCACGTACGACTGAGGGGGATGGCATGGCCACCGTCGAACTGCTTTTCAGTGCCCTTCCCGAGCACGTTCGCACCGCGCGTCTCGTCGCGGCTGCTGTGGCGCGCCGGGCCGGGGTCGACGAGGCCGTGCTGGACGAGGTGCGGCTCGCGGTGGGCGAGGCCTGCTCGCGTGCCGTCGGTCTGCATGTCGCCAACGACATCTCCACCCCGGTACGGGTCGTGCTGACCGAGGAGGAGAAGAAGTTCTCCATCGAGGTGGGTGACGACGCGCCGCGGGCTGTCGTCGTCGAGGGCGCTTCCGCCCATGGCTCCGCCACCGCGTCGGATGAGAGCGGTGCGGAGGGCGAGGACGAGATGGGCCTCGCCGTCATCAGCGGTCTCGTCGACGACGTCGAGGTGACCGCGGGGGAGGACGGCGGTGTGATCCGGATGAGCTGGCCGACGGCCCCGGCGCCCGTCCTGCCGTAGTCCGGCACCGCATTTTTCCGTAGTCCGGCCTCCGTATTGCGTCGTAGCTCTGCGGGGTGGCGGAATCGCGTCGTGTGCCGTGCGGCAATTCCGGATCTTCACTGGAGATCGCCGGTTGCCCGGATCTCCGTGGGCGGATCTTCACGGGCCCGTTCATCCGGCCTGCGGGTCGTCCAAGGGTCGTCCACACGGTCTTCACTTGCGCAGGCTTATTCCGTTTCCTGCGCTCTGTTTTGATCCCGTCCCGCTTCCTACAATCCGTCCATCTTGAGCTCAGGACGCCTGAGCGTGGCGGCTGTTCCGCGGTCGCGGTCCGGTCGCGCGCCCATGTGCCAAACGTCAGGGAGGACGAATGGCAGGGCACTTCACCCCTGAACAGGTGGACTTCACTCAAAGACTCGCGGTCGAGCTGACCCCCGGCAACCGCACCATCGTGATCGTCATCGCGGCCGTCGCGCTCGCGGCTCTCGCGGTGGCCGTGATGCTGGTGCGGCAGGTGCTTGCGGCAGGTGAGGGCACCGACAGCATGAAGAGAATTGCCGCCGCGGTCCAGGAAGGCGCGAACGCCTATCTGGCGCGGCAGTTGCGCACGCTCGGCGTATTCGCCGTGGTCGTGTTCTTCCTGCTCATGCTTCTGCCCGCCGACAACTGGTCGCAGCGTGCGGGGCGTTCGGTGTTCTTTCTGGTCGGGGCGCTCTTTTCCGCCGCGACCGGCTATATCGGCATGTGGCTCGCGGTGCGCAGCAATGTGCGTGTGGCCGCTGCCGCTCGAGAGGCGACGCCCGCCCCGGGCGAGCCCGAAAAGGATCTGAGGGCCGTCGCACACAAGGCCATGAAGATCGCGTTTCGCACGGGCGGGGTCGTCGGCATGTTCACCGTCGGCCTCGGGCTGCTGGGCGCCTCCTGCGTGGTGCTCGTCTATGCGGCCGACGCACCGAAGGTGCTGGAGGGTTTCGGCTTCGGTGCCGCGCTGCTGGCCATGTTCATGAGGGTCGGCGGCGGCATCTTCACCAAGGCGGCGGATGTCGGTGCCGACCTCGTCGGCAAGGTCGAAAAGGGCATTCCCGAGGACGACCCGCGCAATGCGGCCACCATCGCGGACAATGTCGGCGACAACGTGGGCGACTGCGCGGGCATGGCGGCCGACCTCTTCGAGTCGTACGCGGTGACGCTCGTCGCCGCGCTGATCCTCGGCAAGGCCGCGTTCGGCAACGACGGGCTCGCCTTCCCGCTGCTCGTCCCGGCCATCGGTGTGCTCACGGCGATGATCGGTATCTTCGCGGTGGCGCCGCGCCGTGCCGACCGCAGCGGCATGACCGCGATCAACCGGGGCTTCTTCATTTCGGCCGTCATTTCGCTCGGACTCGTGGCAGTGGCGGTGTTCGCGTATCTGCCGTCCAGCTACGCGGATTTGAAGGGCCTCGGCGACGCGGCGATCCGTGGTCACAACGGCGATCCGAGGGTGCTCGCGCTGGTCGCGGTCGCCATCGGCATCGTCCTCGCGGCGCTCATCCAGCAGCTCACGGGCTACTTCACGGAGACCAGCCGGCGGCCCGTACGGGACATCGGCAAGACCTCGCTCACCGGTCCCGCGACCGTGGTGCTCGCCGGTGTCTCCATCGGTCTCGAGTCGGCCGTGTACTCGGCGGTGCTGATCGCCCTGGGTGTGTACGGGGCGTTCCTGCTGGGCGGTTCGTCGATCATGCTGGCGCTGTTCGCTGTCGCGCTCGCCGGTACGGGGCTGCTGACGACCGTCGGCGTCATCGTCGCCATGGACACCTTCGGGCCGGTCTCCGACAACGCGCAGGGCATCGCGGAGATGTCCGGCGACGTCGAGGGCGCGGGCGCGCAGGTGCTCACCGACCTCGACGCCGTGGGCAACACCACCAAGGCGATCACCAAGGGCATCGCCATCGCCACGGCGGTACTGGCGGCGTCCGCGTTGTTCGGCTCGTACCATGACGCGATCGACACGGCGGTCCGGGACGTCCACGCGAACTCCTCGGCGCTGGGGCTGAGTCTGGACATCTCGCATCCCAACAACCTCGTCGGGCTCGTGCTCGGCGCGGCCGTGGTGTTCCTCTTCTCCGGGCTGGCGATCAGCGCGGTGTCGCGGTCGGCGGGTTCGGTGGTCTACGAGGTGCGGCGGCAGTTCCGCGAGCACCCCGGGATCATGGACTACACGGAGCAGCCGGAGTACGGGCGCGTGGTGGACATCTGTACCAAGGACGCGCTGCGCGAACTCGCCACGCCCGGGCTGCTCGCCGTGATGGCCCCCATCGCGGTCGGCTTCGCCCTGGGTGTCGGTGCGCTCGGCTCGTACCTCGCCGGAGCGATCAGTGCCGGCACGCTGATGGCCGTCTTCCTGGCCAACTCCGGTGGCGCGTGGGACAACGCCAAGAAGCTGGTCGAGGACGGGCGTCACGGCGGCAAGGGAAGCGAGGCGCACGCGGCGACGGTCATCGGCGACACGGTGGGCGATCCGTTCAAGGACACCGCCGGTCCCGCGATCAACCCGCTGCTGAAGGTCATGAACCTGGTGGCACTGCTGATCGCCCCGGCGGTGGTGAAGTTCTCGTACGGGGACGACGCCAACCGGGGCCTGAGGATCGGTGTCGCCGCGCTGGCGGCCGTCGTCATCATCGGCGCGGTGTACGTCTCCAAGCGGCGCGGCGTCGCCGTGGACGACGACGGCGAGACCGAACCGGCGGCGCAGTCGGCCGACCCCGCGGTGGTGTCCTGACCCAGTCCTGACTCCGTAGCGGACGAACCGGGGCGGACGGTGCGCAAGGCGCCGTCCGCCCTGGTCCGTTCCGCCGGGGGAGGAGCGGGAGGAGAATGCGGCGAACGCCACGCCGGGCTTGGTGCAAATGGCTATAAAAACCTCATATGGGTTGCCTGGCTCGCGGTCCGTTCCCGAGGGACGTGTAAGTTCCGGGGCCGAGAGCCATTGAAGGGACCGAACCGGTGAACAAGAAGCTTGTGGCCGCACTGTCGGGCGGTGCGGCACTTGTCCTGGCACTGACCGGCTGTGGCGGCGGCGGTGACGACAGCGGCAAGAAGCTCGACGCCTGGGCCAAGAAGGTCTGCGATCAGATGCAGCCCCAGGTCAAGAAGATCCAGGACGCCAACTCCTCGATCGCCGCGATGAAGTCGGAGGAGGACTCGAAGAAGGTCCAGAAGACCGACTCGGCGGCCTTCCAGGCCAACGCCGACGCCTACAAGGCGCTCGCCACCTCCGTCGACAACGCCGGTGCGCCGCCCGGCAAGGACGGGGAGGACAGCCAGAAGAACGCCGTCAAGGCGCTCAACGACCTCTCGTCGGCCTACACCGGGCTCAAGAAGCAGGTCGAGGGCCTGGACACCAAGGACAAGGGCAAGTTCGCCGAGGGTCTCAAGACCATCGCGACCGGCATCGGCCAGCTCAGCGGCAAGAGCCAGGACGCCCTGAACAAGCTGCAGTCGGGCGACGTCGGCAAGGCGATGATGAAGCAGGCCAGCTGCAGGCAGTCGTCGGTGATGCCGACGCCGTCGAAGAAGTAACAGCGCTTCCCCGAAAGCCCCGGTACCGCCGCCGTGGTGCCGGGCTTTCGCCTTTGTCGGTGGTGCCCCCGACAATGGACCGCGTGAGTACGCTCCCCACCGCCGCCGACCCCGCGCGCACCGCCCGCCTGCGCGACGCCCTGCTCGCCGCCGGCTTCACCGCCGACGGCCTCCTCGACCTGCTCGGCGCCTCCGCCTATGCCGCGCTCGCGCGCAGCGAGACCGTCCCGGCGCTGCGCGCCACGCGCGGGGACAGCCCGCTGGAGACCCTGGTCCGGCTCTTCCTCCTGCAGCGGCCTGCCCCGTACGGCCGTGCTTCCGCCGCGCTCCCGGCGGAGGAGTGCCTGGCCGACGGCTGGCTCGTCCGCGACGGCGAGGACGTCCGGGCGGCCGTGGACGTCCGGCCGTACGGCGGCCCCGAGGGGCAGGACTGGTGGATCGTCTCCGACCTCGGCTGTGCGGTCGGCGGCGCCGGCGGCATCGGCGGGGGAGCGGCCGGGGCGGACCGCTCCGAGCTGGTCCTCGGCGTCGGCGGCGCGTCCACCACGCTCGCCGGGCTCACCGTGCGCACGCCCGTCGCGAGCGCGCTCGACCTCGGCACCGGTTCCGGGATCCAGGCCCTGCACGCGGCCCAGCACGCCACCCGTGTCATGGCCACCGACCTCAACCCGCGTGCTCTGGCCATGGCTCGGCTCACCCTTGCGCTGTCCGGTGCGCCCGAGGCCGATCTGCGCCGGGGCTCGCTCTTCGAGCCGGTCGCCGACGAGACGTTCGACCTGATCGTCTCCAACCCGCCGTTCGTCATCTCTCCCGGCGCCCGGCTCACCTACCGCGACGGCGGCATGGGCGGCGACGACCTGTGCCGCACGCTCGTCTGCCAGTCGGCCGCCCGGCTCAACGACGGCGGTTACTGCCAGCTGCTCGCCAACTGGCAGCACGTGGAGGGCGAGGACTGGCGCGAGCGGCTGGCGTCCTGGGTGCCGGCCGGCTGCGACGCGTGGATCGTCCAGCGCGAGGTGCAGGACGTGGCGCAGTACGCCGAGCTGTGGCTGCGCGACGCGGGCGACCACCGCACCTCGCCGGAGGAGTACGCGGCGCGGTACGACGCCTGGCTGGAGGAGTTCGAGGCGCGCGGTACCAAGGGTGTCGGATTCGGCTGGATCACGCTGCGCAAGTCCGGTTCCGACCGGCCGTCCGTGACGGTCGAGGAGTGGCCGCACCCGGTCGAGCAGCCGCTCGGCGAGCACATCCGGGCGCACTTCGAGCGGCAGGACTTCCTGCGGGCGCACGATGACGCGGCGCTGCTGGCCTCGCGCTTCCAGCTGGCCCCGGAGGTCGTGCAGGAACAGGTGGGGATGCCGGGGGCGGAGGATCCCGAGCACGTGGTGCTCCGGCAGAACCGCGGCATGCGCCGGGCCACCAAGGTGGACACGGTCGGCGCGGGCTTCGCGGGCGTGTGCGACGGGACGCTCAGCGCGGGCCGGATCCTCGACGCCATCGCGCAGCTCGTCGGGGAGGACCCGGTGCTGCTGCGCGGCCGTACGCCCGAGGCGATCCGGATGCTGGTGGAGCAGGGTTTCCTGATCCCGGTGCGGTAGCGCGCGGAAGAAAAGCGGAAGAAAAGCGGGCGGTCCGCTTCCGGTTTCCGGAGGCGGACCGCCCGTGTGCGCCCAGGGCCGTGCGGGGCGTCAGCCGCGCAGCACGAAGCCCTTCTTGTCGGTGCGGGTGTTGCTGACGAGGAAGATGATGCCGTCGATCAGCGCCCAGATGCCGAGGCCGCCGCAGGTGAGGAGCTGGGCGACGCCCATGCCGACGTGGCCGGTGTAGAAGCGGCCGATGCCCAGGTAGCCCAGGAGGATCTGGAGGACGCCCGCCACGATCTTGGACTTCTCGGAGTACGGCTGCCCGTTGGGGGCGTGGCCGTACGGGGTGCCGGCGCCCGGCTGGGGTGCCTGCGGGTAGGGGTAGGACATGGGGTTTCTCCTCGAAGAGCGGTTCGCGGTGCCGCCGTGCCCGTCGGGGAACGAGGGCTGTGCGGCAGCGATCAAGCAGACGAGGTGGATTTCCGGACAGTTGTATGGTCCGGCGAAATCGTGATCTTTCGGTTACCGGCAAATGCGGAGCAATCACCCATTCCGGTGCTGGAACGGGTGATTCAGCCGATCAGGTTGCGGACGACCGCCCAGAGCACGGCGACGCCCAGCACGGAGGCCGTCCCGGCCCTGCTGAACCGCGGCCGGTAGCGCCGCCCCCGCAGCCCCTCCAGCAGCCAGCGGCCGCACAGATACGCGGCCAGGGGGGTGCCGAGGACCAGCAGCACGGCGTTGTCGTGGAGCGCGGTGCCGAAGTCGCCGTGCAGCAGGTCGTACGCCATGCGGGTGCCGCCGCAGGCCGGGCAGAGCAGCCCGGTCGCCCAGTTGAACGGGCAGCGCGGCAGCAGGTGCCCGGGTTGGTGCGGGTCCGTCCCCCACAGGTACGCGGCGCCGGCCGCCCCGGCCACGAGCACGCCGAGGGGCGCCGCGGCCGGGTGTGAGGCGGCGCGGGCGAACCGGGCGGACGGCCGGTCAGCCACGCAGCGGGCGCCCCTCCGAGTCGGTGCCGTTGCCGGTCAGCAGCACGATGCCGTCGACCAGCGCCCAGATGCCGAGGCCGCCGCAGGTGAAGAGCTGGCCGAGGCCCTGGCCGATGTGGCCGGTGTAGAAGCGGCCGACGCCGAAGCTGCCCAGGAAGAGCGACAGGACGCCCGCCACGATCTTGGACTTCTCGGAGTAGGGGCGGCCGTGGGGGTCGTAGCCGTAGGGAGCGTTCGGGTCGGGCATGTACATCCCCGGCATCCCCGGCATCCCAGGCATGCCCGGCTGCGGCGGGTAGGGGTAGCCGGGCTGGCCCTGCGGGTACGGGGCCTGCTGGGGGTAGCCGTACCCCGGCTGCTCGTATCCGGGCTGTCCGGTGCCCGGCTGCCCGTACGGAGGCAGGCCGCCCTGGCCGGGCTGGTCCTGCGGTGCGCCGGAAGTGCCGTACGGGTTCTGATCGGACATAAGTGGAGAGCCCTCGTTATGTGATAGTTGGCGAAAAATAGCCGCACGGTCGGGTGTCGACGCGTGCGGCCGCCCATCCTGCCAGCAGGTTCTGGCACCGGTTCATCGCGGCTGCCGGGGCGGCCGCCGGGGGCGCGGTGCGCGGGGCGGGCGCCGGTCCGTCGCGTGGCCTGTGTGACGGTCCTGGCGGCAGACAGGACGCTTGTCGGGTTACCGTTCGAGTGGCGTTGCGGGCTTTCTTCGTTTGACATAGGGGCGGGATGTACCGTCACACTCCGCAGCGTCACAGCAACTCCCGTACCGAGTGCCGACCGGAAGAAGAGCGAAGTTGTCCCCGACCAGCGAGACCGCACACGGCGGCCGCCGACTCGTCATCGTCGAGTCGCCTGCCAAGGCGAAGACGATCAAGGGCTACCTCGGCCCCGGATACGTCGTCGAGGCGAGCGTCGGGCACATCCGTGACCTGCCCAACGGGGCCGCCGAGGTCCCGGCCAAGTACAAGGGCGAGCCCTGGGCCCGGCTCGGCGTGAACGTCGATGCCGACTTCCAGCCCGTCTACGTGGTCAACGCGGACAAGAAGGAGCAGGTCAAGAAGCTCAAGGGGCTGCTGGCCGAGTCCGACGAGCTCTTCCTCGCCACCGATGAGGACCGCGAGGGCGAGGCCATCGCCTGGCACCTCCAGGAGGTCCTCAAGCCCAAGGTCCCGGTCCGCCGGATGGTCTTCCACGAGATCACCAAGGACGCGATCCAGTCCGCCGTCGCCAATCCGCGCGAGCTGAACAAGAAGCTCGTCGACGCCCAGGAGACCCGCCGCATCCTCGACCGCCTCTACGGCTACGAGGTCTCGCCGGTCCTCTGGAAGAAGGTCATGCCCCGGCTGTCCGCCGGACGGGTGCAGTCCGTGGCGACCCGCCTCGTCGTCGAGCGGGAGCGCGAGCGCATCGCCTTCCGCTCCGCCGAGTACTGGGACCTCACCGGCACCTTTGCCACCGGCCGCGGCGGCGACGCCAGCGACCCCGGCACCTTCGCCGCCCGGCTGAGCGCGGTCGACGGCCGCCGCGTCGCCCAGGGCCGCGACTTCGGGTCGACCGGGCAGCTGAAGGATTCCGCCCAGGTCCTGCACCTGGACGAGGCCAACGCCCGCGCGCTGGCCGTGGCCCTCGCGGACACGTCCTTCGCGGTCCGCTCGGTCGAGTCCAAGCCCTACCGCCGCTCGCCGTACGCCCCCTTCCGCACCACGACCCTCCAGCAGGAGGCGTCGCGCAAGCTCGGCTTCGGTGCGAAGGCGACCATGCAGGTGGCCCAGAAGCTGTACGAGAACGGCTTCATCACCTATATGCGTACGGACTCCACGACCCTGTCCGACACGGCGGTCACCGCCGCCCGGGCGCAGGTCACCCAGCTCTACGGCGCCGACTACCTGCCGGAGAAGCCGCGGACGTACGCGGGCAAGGTCAAGAACGCCCAGGAGGCGCACGAGGCGATCCGCCCTTCGGGTGATCGTTTCCGCACCCCCGCGGAGACCGGGCTCACCGGCGACCAGTTCCGGCTCTACGAGCTGATCTGGAAGCGGACCGTCGCCTCCCAGATGAAGGACGCGGTCGGCAACTCGGTCACGGTGAAGATCGCCGGCAGGTCGAGCGACGGCCGGGACGCCGAGTTCAGCGCGTCCGGCAAGACGATCACCTTCCACGGCTTCATGAAGGCGTACGTCGAGGGCGCCGACGACCCGAACGCCGAACTCGACGACCGCGAGCGCCGGCTGCCGCAGGTCACCGAGGGCGACCGGCTCACCGCCGAGGAGATCACCGCGGACGGCCACGCCACCAAGCCGCCGGCCCGCTACACCGAGGCTTCGCTGGTCAAGGAGCTGGAAGAGCGCGAGATCGGCCGTCCGTCGACGTACGCGTCGATCATCGGCACCATCCTCGACCGCGGCTACGTCTTCAAGAAGGGCACCGCGCTCGTCCCGTCGTTCCTCTCCTTCGCGGTCGTGAACCTGCTGGAGAAGCACTTCGGCCGGCTCGTCGACTACGACTTCACCGCCTCCATGGAGGAGGACCTCGACCGCATCGCCCGCGGCGAGGCGCAGGCCGTGCCGTGGCTGCGCCGCTTCTACTTCGGCGAGGGCCCCGAGGGCGGCGCCGCCGATGCCGGCAACGGCGACGGCGACCACCTCGGCGGCCTGAAGGAACTGGTCACCGACCTGGGCGCGATCGACGCCCGCGAGGTGTCCTCCTTCCCCGTCGGCGAGGGCATCGTGCTGCGCGTCGGCCGCTACGGCCCGTACGTCGAGCGCGGCGAGAAGGACACCGAGGGCCACCAGCGGGCGGACGTCCCCGGTGACCTGGCGCCCGACGAGCTGACCGTGGAGTACGCCGAGGAGCTGTTCGCCCGGCCGAGCGGCGAGTACGAGCTGGGCGCGGACCCGGTCAGCGGGAACCAGATCGTCGCCAAGGACGGCCGCTACGGCCCGTACGTCACCGAGATCCTGCCCGAGGGCACCCCGAAGACCGGCAAGAACGCGGTCAAGGCGCGCACCGCCTCGCTGTTCAAGTCGATGTCCCTCGACACCGTCACCCTCGAGGACGCGCTCAAGCTGATGTCGCTGCCGCGCGTGGTCGGCGCCGACGCCGAAGGCGTGGAGATCACCGCGCAGAACGGCCGCTACGGCCCGTACCTGAAGAAGGGCACGGACTCGCGGTCGCTGGAGACCGAGGACCAGCTCTTCGACATCACGCTGGAGCAGGCCCTCGCCATCTACGCGCAGCCCAAGCAGCGCGGGCGGGCCGCGGCCAAGCCGCCGCTGAAGGAGCTGGGCACCGACCCGGTCAGCGAGCGTCCGGTCGTGGTCAAGGACGGCCGCTTCGGTCCGTACGTCACGGACGGCGAGACCAACGCGACGCTGCGCCGTGACGACGATGTCGAGACGATCACTCCCGAGCGCGGCTTCGAGCTGCTCGCGGAGAAGCGTGCCAAGGGCCCGGCGAAGAAGACCGCGGCCAAGAAGACGGCGAAGAAGGCGCCGGCCAAGAAGGCGGCCGCGACGAAGACCACTGCGACGAAGAAGGCAGCGGCCAAGAAGACGACCGCGAAGAAGACCGCGGCCAAGAAGACGACGACCGCGGCAAAGGCCGAGTAGGCCAAGTAGGCCGAGCGGCGCGAGCAGCAGCCGAGGGCGGTGGACCGGATACCGGGCCACCGCCCTCGCTGTTCGCACTGGCGGTCGGTAATTGGGCGCTCCGGATAGGCTGGCAGGATGACGCGAGCCGAGCAGCCCCCAGTGGCGACCTCCACGTCCGAGGCACTGGCCGCGGACTCCCGCGAGCGTGCCGTACGAGCCCTTTTGCGCATCCCGTCGCTCAAGCAGCTGTGGAGCGCCCAGTGCGCGGGCGGGGTCGGTGACGCCCTCGGCGTCCTGGTGCTCGTGTTGCTCGCGCTCCAGGCGGCGGGTACGGCTGGTTCGTTCGGCGGTGGCTACCGCGGTGCGGCCTTCGCCGTGGCCGCGGTCATCGGTGCGCGCCTGCTCGCCACGCTGCTCTTCGGCGCCGTCCTGCTCGGCCCGGTCACCTCGCTCATCGCGCCCGGCGGCCCCCTCGACCGCCGCTGGACGATGGTCGGCGCGGACGCCGTACGGGCGCTGCTGCTGGCCGTCGCGCCGGTGTGGATCGACTTCACCGAGAGCAAGGCGCTCGCCGTCCTGCTCGTCACGGCCTTCGTCCTCGGCGTCGCCGAGCGCGTATGGACGGTGGTCAAGGACGGTTCGGCCCCCGCGCTGCTGCCGCAGCCGCCGCCCGGAGCGGCGGCCGTGCGCCAGGGTCCGGACCACCTGGACGCGCTGCGGCGCCTGTCGCTGCGTACGTCCTTCCTGACGCTGCCCGTCGCCGCCGCGGCGCTGCTCGTCGTCACGCTGATCGGCAATCTGCTCGGCTCGGGCATCGACTGGTTCCACCTGCACCAGGCGGCCCTCGGCACGTATCTCGCGGCCGCGCTGTTCACCGCGTCCGCCGTGATCGTCTACTTCCTGTCCCTCCCCGGCGCGGAGCCGGCCCGCGTGCACTCCCCGCTGGAGGGCCTGCGCCGCCCGAAGACCGACCGGGGGCCCGACACGGGCCGTACGGGCGCGATCCCCGTGCTCGTCCTGGCCTGCGCCGCGGTGGCCGGGGCGATCGCCGCGGCCGTCGGCGTCGCCGCGCTCCAGGCCGGGGACCTCGGCGGCGGGCCGGTGGACTACGCGCTGCTCGTCCTGGTGCTCGCCGGCGGCCCGGCCGTCGGCATCCGCAGGGCCGTCAAGGTGCTGCCCGGCTTCTCCCGGCGCCGCCTGCTGGCGCTCGCGCTCGCGGTGACGGGCCTGGCGCTGCTGGTCGCCGGCCTGGTGCCGGACGCCACGACGGTGCTGCTGCTCATGCTGCTGGCCGGTGTGTCGGCGGGCGTGGCGGCCGGCACCGGGCACTCCCTGCTCGACCAGGAGACGGAGGAGGCCCGCAGGGCCCGTACGACCGAGCACCTGCACGCCGTCGTCCGCGTCAGCATCGCGCTGGGCGCCCTCCTGACGCCCGCCCTCGCCGCCGTCATCGGCCCGCACCGGCTCGTGAGCGGCAGCTTCGTCTTCGCGCACGGCGGCGCGGCGTTCACGCTGATGCTCGTCGGCGCGCTGCTGCTGCCCGTCGCCGCCCTGGTCCTCGGCAAGACCGACGACCGGCACGGCGTGCCGTTCCACCGCGACCTGATGGACGTGGTGCAGGGCGGCGACCCGGCGCAGGCGCAGGCGGACAACGGTTTCTTCATCGCCTTCGAGGGCGGCGACGGCGCCGGGAAGTCCACCCAGGTCCAGGCGATCGCGGAGTGGATCCGCGCCAAGGGCCACGAGGTCGTCGTCACCCGCGAGCCCGGTGCGACGCCGATCGGCAAGCGGCTGCGCGCCATCCTGCTGGACGTCGCGTCGGCCGGTCTCTCGGACCGCGCGGAGGCGCTGCTGTACGCGGCGGACCGCGCCGAGCACGTCGACTCCGTCGTACGGCCCGCCCTGGAGCGCGGCGCCGTCGTCATCTCCGACCGCTACATCGACTCGTCCGTCGCCTACCAGGGCGCCGGGCGCAACCTCTCGCCGACGGAGATCGCCCGGATCAACCGCTGGGCGACGGGCGGGCTTGTCCCGCACCTGACGGTGCTGCTGGACGTCTCGCCGGAGGCCGCGCGCGAACGCTTCACGGAGGCGCCCGACCGGCTCGAGTCCGAGCCCGCCGAATTCCACCAGCGGGTGCGGACCGGCTTCCTGACCCTGGCCGCCGCCGACCCGGCGCGCTACCTCGTCGTGGACGCCGGGCAGGAGCCGGAGGCCGTCACCACGGTCGTACGGCACCGGCTCGACCAGCTGCTGCCGCTCTCCGAGTCCGAGACGAGGGCTCTCGAAGAGGCGCGCAAGGCGGCCGAGGAAGAAGCCCGCCGCAAGGCCGAGGAAGCCGCGAAGGAAGCAGCCGCGCGCAAGGCGGAGGAGGAGCGGCTCGAGCGCGAGCGCCAGGAGCAGCTCGCCAAGCTGCGGGCGGAGGAAGAGGAGCGCAAGCGCCGCGAGGCAGAGGAAGCCCAGCGCCGCGAGACCGAGCGCCAGGCCGAGGAGGCCCGGCAGCGTGCCGAGGAGGCCCGCAAGCAGGCGGAGGAGGAGCGCAGGCGCCGCGAGGCGGAGGAGCGCACCCGGGCCGCCGAGCAGGAACGGCTGCGCAAGCAGGCCGCCGAGGAGGCGCGGCTGCGCGCGGAGGCCGAGGAACGGCGCCTGGAGAAGCAGCGCAAGGCCGAGGAGGCCTTGCTGCGGGCCGAGGCGGCGCGGGTCGCGGCCGAGGCGGCAGCGGAATCCGCGGCTGAGGCGGCTGAGGCGGCTGAGGCGGCCGAGGCATCTGAGGCGGCGACGGTCGAGCGGCCGTCGCTGAGCAAGGACAAGGACGCGGCGAGTGACGCCGAGGAGACCGCGGTTCTCCAGGCACCGTCCGTGCACCGTCCGGACCCGCGCGAGACGGTCGAGCTGCGGGACGCGGACGAGACGCTGACGGTCGAGACGCCGCTGGTGCACCGTCCGGACCCGCGCGACGCGGAGGAGACGGCCGTCCTGCCGCCGGTCCCCGTGCTCCCGCCGGCGCCCCGGCGCGTCACGTGGGGCATGGAGCCCAAGAAGGCGGATGGCGGCAGCGAGGCGGAGGAGACGGCCGAGCTGCCCCACAAGGCGGACGCTCCCTCGCCCGGGCGGCCTTCGTCTGCACGGCCCTCGTCCGAGCGGCCGGAGGACCCGGTCGACCGGGTGCCCGACTGGCTCTTCCGCCCGGAGGAGCCGGAGACGAAGCGGCCCGCCGGCACCGACCCCGACAGCGAGCGGACCCGCGAGATGCCGCCCGTCCCCGGCGAGCAGAAGCCCGGGAAGACCGGCGGCGCACGCAAGCCGTGGCGCCGCCCGGAGTGGGCGGAGACCGGGGAGAACGGGGCCGACGACGCCACGCTCGCGGACGACCTGCTCGGCCGCCGCGACCGCGACAGTCGTGACCGTGACCGTGACCGCGACGGCGACGGCGACGGCGGTCCGCGGCAGGACGGCCGGTGACGGCGGCGGAAGCCGCGCGGTAACCCGTTGTCAGTGCCGTGTCCCACAATGGGTGACCGCGGGTGGACCGCGGGACGAAACGGCGGGGAGGAACAGCCATGGCGGTGTGGGACGACCTGGTCGGCCAGGACCGGGTGACGGAGCAGCTCACCGCTGCCGCGCGCGATGCGGACGCGCTGGTCACCGCGGCGGCCGGGGGCACTTCCGCGGCCGCCGGTTCCCGGATGACGCACGCCTGGCTGTTCACCGGCCCGCCGGGCTCCGGCCGGGCCACCGCCGCGCGCGCCTTCGCCGCCGCCCTGCAGTGCGTCAGCCCCGACCGCGCGCACGGCGGCGTCCCCGGGTGCGGTTTCTGCGACGGCTGCCACACCACGCTCGTCGGTACGCACGCGGACGTCGAGATCGTCCGTACGGACCTGCTCTCCATCGGCGTCAAGGAGACGCGCGACCTCGTCCGCCGCGCCCAGCTGTCCCCCGCCGGAGGCCGCTGGCAGGTGATCGTTCTGGAGGACGCGGACCGCCTGACCGAGGGCGCGGGCAACGTGCTGCTCAAGGCCGTCGAGGAGCCCGCCCCGCGCACCGTCTGGCTGCTGTGCGCGCCGTCCATCGAGGACGTGCTGCCCACGATCCGGTCCCGCTGCCGCTCCCTCAGCCTGCGCACACCTTCCGCCGATGCCGTCGCCGACCTCCTCGTCCGGCGCGACGGCATCGAGCCCGAACTCGCCACCCGGTCGGCCCGTGCCACCCAGGGCCACATCGGCAGGTCCCGCCGCCTCGCCACCGACGAGCGCGCCCGGGCCCGCCGCGCCGCCGTGCTCACCCTGCCGCTGCGCGTCGGCGACATGGGCGGCTGTCTCAAGGCGGCCCAGGAGCTGATCGACGCGGCCGCCGAGGACGCCAAGCAGGTCGCCGAGGAGGTCGACGCGAAGGAGACCGAGGAACTGCGGGCCGCCCTGGGCGCGGCCGCCGGCACCGGCGGCCGGCTCCCGCGCGGCACCGCGGGCGCGATGAAGGAGCTCCAGGACAAGCAGAAGCGCCGCGCCACACGCACCCAGCGCGACAGCCTCGACCTCGCCCTCACCGACCTCACCGGCTTCTACCGCGACGTCCTGGCGATACAGCTCGGCTCCGGCGTCCAGCTCGCCAACGGCGACGTGCGCGACGCGCTGGACCGCATCGCCTCCGCCTCGCGGCCGGAGGGGACGCTGCGCCGGATCGAGGCGATCGCCGCCTGCCGCCGGGCCCTCGACCGGAACGTGGCGCCGCTGCTCGCGGTCGAGGCGATGGCGGTGGCGCTGCGCGCCGGATGAGAGGCGCGCGGGGAGGCCGTCCGGGAGACGCGTTGGGAGACGCGCTGGGGGCCGAATAAGACCACAGAGGAGGGTTGGCGCACCCCAGCGCGGGTGATTCTCACTCGTACGAGGCGACCCGAGCGCCAAGGCCGCCGAAGTCCGGTGTCCGGGCGGATACGCTCCGTATGCCCACGTAGTTCTGCGTGTGGCGCCGTATGCCGTCGTATGCCTGTTGTCCGCGTGCCTGCATGCCTGCGTATCCGTCATACGCCGCCCCGCGTGCCCACGTGTTCGCGCATGCTCCCCGCGTTCCGTATGCCCAGCTGTCCGCCACACAGAGGACCAGCCGATGGACACCAGCAGCCTGCTCCGTACCTCCGGCACCGTGGTCGCCACCGCGGCCCTGCTGATCTCCGCATGCGTCGGCGGCAGCGCCCTGCCGGGCGCGTCCGCCTCGGCCAGACCGCGGGACCGGGAGGACGCCCGCTCCTACGAGGGCGAGGACGGCTCCGACTCCGCCCGCTCCCTGCGCCCGTACTACACGCAGAAGCTGAGCTGGCACGCCTGCGGCGGCAAGGCCTCCGGCTTCGAGTGCGCCACCATGCGCGCCCCGCTGGACTACGCGTCACCGCACAGCGGCGACGTCCGGCTCGCCCTCTCACGTAAGAAGGCCACCGGCGAGCGCGGCAAGCGCCTCGGCTCGCTGCTGGTCAACCCCGGCGGCCCCGGCGGCTCCGCGATCGGCTACCTCCAGCAGTACGCCGGCAAGAACTACCCGGCGCGGATCCGCGCACGCTACGACATGGTGGCGATGGACCCGCGCGGCGTGGCCGGGAGCGAGTCGATCCGCTGCCTCTCCGACGCCGACATGGACGCCTACGCCCAGGTCGAGCAGACCCCGCACAGCCAGGCCGAGGTCCGTCAACTGGTGGCCGCCTTCAAGAAGTTCGCCACCGGCTGCGCCGCCCACTCCGGCCGCCTCCTGCGCCACGTCTCGACCGTCGAGGCCGCGCGCGACATGGACGTGCTCCGTGCCCTCCTGGGCGACAGCAAGCTGCACTACGTCGGCGCCTCGTACGGCACCTTCCTCGGCGCCACCTACGCCGGACTCTTCCCGCACCGCGCCGGCCGGCTCGTCCTCGACGGGGCCCTGGACCCGACCCTCAGCGCCGAGCGCGCCAACCGCGACCAGGCGGCCGGCTTCCAGACCGCCTTCACGTCCTTCGCCCGCGACTGCGCCGAGCAGAGCGACTGCCCCCTGGGCTCGTCGGGCCCCGGGGCGATGGGCGACCGGCTCAAGTCCTTCCTCGCCGGGCTCGACGGCCGCCCCCTGTCCACCGGGCAGTCCCGGCCGCTGACCGAGAGCCTCGCCACGACCGGCGTGATCGCCGCCATGTACGACCAGGGCTCCTGGCCGCTCCTCCGCAAGGCCCTGAGCATGGCCGAGAACGGCGACGGCTCCCTGATGCTGGCGCTGTCCGACGCCTACTACGAGCGGGACGCCCACGGTTCGTACAGCAACCTCATGGCCGCCAACGCGGCCGTCAACTGCCTCGACCTCCCGGCCGCCTTCCGTGGCCCGGGGGACGTCCGCCGGGCCGTTCCGGGCTTCGAGAAGGTCTCGCCCGTCCTCGGCGAGAACCTCGCCTGGGGCGGCCTGAGCTGTGCGTACTGGCCCACCCACGCCGTCGGCCGCCCCCACCGGATCACGGCCCGCGGCGCCGCCCCGATCCTCGTCATCGGCACCACCCGCGACCCCGCCACCCCCTACCCATGGGCCCGCTCCCTCGCCTCCCAGCTCTCCTCCGGCCGCCTGCTGACCTACGACGGCGACGGCCACACCGCCTACACCCGCGGCAGCAACTGCGTGGACGACGCCGTGAACGCCTACCTCCTCGGCGCGAACCCGCCCCGCTCCGGCCAGCGCTGCTCCTGACCTGCGCCTCCACCCTCCGGGAACCGTGTACGGAGCACCCCTCGGGACTGTGTAGACTTGGCGAAGCTGCTCGGCCCTTTATCGGACCAGTGGCATGCCGCCTTAGCTCAGTTGGCCAGAGCAACGCACTCGTAATGCGTAGGTCTCGGGTTCGAATCCCGAAGGCGGCTCCGATGAAAGCCCAGGTCACATTGCCCGTGACCTGGGCTTTTTCGTTTATCCGGAGCCTTCGGCGGTTTGCGGGTGTGATGCCGTCAGGCTCGTGCGGGAGCGATGCGTGAGCGGAGGTTTACTCGGTCTTGCTCTTCGCCTTGGCCGCGCCATGGCGAAGGTCGTGCGGGAGGATCGGAGGGAGGCCGGAGGCGGGACGAGCCGCTCGAAGAGGTCGGTCACCTCGCCGGGCTTCACCCAGGCCGATCCCCCACGTCTCGCGGGTTGTCCACAGGGGTTATCTCACCTCCAGTGACAGTGCGGTAACCGATTGTCAGACCCTGGTGTCACAGTGTGAAGCGCGGTGAATACGGGGGAGGACACCATGGCCGGTACGGCAGCAAAGCACCTCACGCTCGAAGCGGCACGCCGGGAACTCGGCCTGCGGCGAGACGAGTTCACTCTGGGGATCGAGCACGGTGCGATCCGCACGTGCTGGAGCGGGGGCGGGCTGTGCATCAGAGCGGGCGAGGTGGCCCGATGGCGCGCGAACCCCGGTGAACTCGCCGAGCTCACCCGCCTGGTGCACGCGACGGAGGCCGCTGGGCTCGCCGGGATCAGCAGGCACCGCTTCGACCAGTTGGCGCGCGTCGGGGCCATCCGCCCGGTCCGGTCGTACACCAACCGCTATCACGCTGCGGTCTGGCAGTACTCGGCCGCTGATGCCCGCCAGTTGCCCGAGCGCTGTCCCGAGTTGCTCGGTGCCCGGCTGCCTGGCCCCTGCCTGGCCGAACTGGCCTCCGGTGCCGACCGCCGGGCCGAGGGCCACCGCTCGCGGCTCCGTGCCCAGGCGTTGCTGATGCTGCGTGACCCCTGGGCGAAAGCTGCCGCGTGGTCGTACTGGTCGCGTTCCGCTCAGCCGCCCGTCGGCCGTGGGCAGCTGAGCCAGGCCGAGGCAGTCCATCTTGCAAGGCGTGCCGCGGAGGAGAGACTGATGGATGTGCTGGGCCCGCACGCGAGTCCTGTCACTCTTGAGGAGCAGGCTGAGGCCGCCCGGGAGCTCACGGCTGCCCTGCGCAGGGCGCGGCGCAGCCGCCCGGCTCCCGAGCTGGTTGCCCCGTCCGACGCGGCGGCGCGGCTCGGTTGCGCTGTGGAGCAGATTCCGGACGAGTACCGCGACCACGGCGTCCCCGCGGACCTGCTCGAGCAGAGCGTGGCTGATGACCTGGCCACGGTGCCTGCACCAGCGCGGGTCGCGGTGGTGCGTGAACAGCGGGCCGCGCAGCGCCGGAAGAACGAGCGGCAGGCGGCCCGGGAAGCAGAACAGGCCGCGAAGCGGCTGCGAGAGCGGCGCGAGCACGCGGCTGCCGCGCGCGCCCGTGCGCATGTCCCGGAACGGACAGCCGACCCCAGGGTCACCTTCCATCTGGGCCCCACCAACTCCGGTAAGACGCACGACGCCATCGCCCTGCTGGCCACCTGCGCCGAGGCCGGGCGGACCGGCGTCTACGCGGCGCCGCTGCGCATGCTTGCCTTCGAGGTCTACGAACGGCTGCGCACCCGGCTCGGTGCCGAGCGGGTCGGTGTGCATACCGGTGAGGAACGCCTCAACCCGGACGCGCCGGTGCTGTGCTGCACGGCCGAGGCGGCGCCCACCGTCGGCGATTTCCTGGTTGTCGACGAAGCGCACTGGCTGGCCGACGAAGACCGTGGCCACGCCTGGACCCGGCTGCTGCTGAGCGGGGCCCACACCGACGTGCACGTCTGTGCCGCACCGGAAGCCGAAGACCTGCTGCACAAGCTCTTCGCCTCCGGCACGGACATCACGGTGGTCCGCCACACCCGGCACGGCACGCTGAGCCGGATGCAGGAGTTCCAGGCCGCGACTCTCCCGTCGGCAAGCGCGGTGGTGGCTTTCTCCCGCAAAGCCGTTCTCGCCCTGCACCGCGAACTGCTCGAGGCGGGCCGGTCAGCGACGGTCCTCTACGGTGCGATGCCACCCGCAACCCGCCGCGAGCAGATCCGGCGCCTGTCCGAGGGCGAGGTCGACGTGATCGTCACCACGGACGTGATCGGTCATGGTGTCAACCTTCCGCTGCGTACCGTGGCGTTCGCGGAAACGGGCAAGTACGACGGCAGATCCCGCAGGGAGTTGCTCATCTGGGAGGCTGCCCAGATCGCCGGCCGGGCCGGCCGACGGGGCCATGACGCGGGGGAAGGGTTCGTGGGTACCTACCGCAGCCGACTGCCCGGCCTCAGCGTCAGCGCCCGGCTTCTGGACCAGGCCGTCCAGGCGGCCAATGGAGTGCGGTCCGGTGGCCTGCGCGTCACGACGGCTCGGCTGCGCCCCACCTGGACCGACCTGGGACGACCGGAGCCCGGAGAGATCCCGCACGCTCTGACCGGCTGGACCGCCGCCGCCCGTAAGGCCGCGCAGCAGCGCTCATGGCTGCGGCCGACACCCGTGGCCGATATCCAAGCCAAGCTGCAAGTGGCACGCCAGGCTGTCGGGGCATCCCTGGACGTCGACGCTCGCTGGCCACGCGATGGACACACTGTCTGGCGCCTGATCACCATGCCCATCGACGCGGACCGCCCGGTCTACCCGGCCGTTTGCCGCGCGGTCCTGCACGGCGCGACCCTGCACCACCTGATCCGCCCGCGCGTGCGTGTCGAACGAATGGCCTTGGCCCAGGCCGAGGAGTACGCCGCGGCTATGCGAGACCTGGGTACTGCCGTCCTGGCCTTCGGCCGTGAATGTGGCGGCCTGAGCGTGGAGGAGGTGGCAGCCTGCGAGCAGACTGCCGCCGAACGAATCAACCAATTGGTGGCCGCTTCCCGGCCACTGGCCACGCATGGCAGTTGCGCCTCCTGCGGCAAACCATGTGCCCCCTGGTACACACACTGCGATGCCTGCCACTCCGCCCGCTTCTCCTGCTATGACGTCGTCCGGCTCGACTGGTGACAGGGGCCGTCAGGGCTTCTGTCGGGGCGGCGCCCGGCAGCGGCGCGAGCGGCGTCTCGCCCGACGTGGAGGATGCCGTCGGCCCGGTCGGGTCCGCCATGGCCGACCGGGCCGACGGGGCTCCGGGACATGCGCCCGTGGGGGAAAGGACGGGCCGTCCCGGCCGGGACGGCTCGGGCTGTGGTGCGCAGCGCTACAGCGTGGGGGTCGCCGGGACCTTCCAGCGCTGGTTGCTGCCGCCGTTGCAGTCCCAGATCTGAAGCGGTGTGCCGTCCTTCGCCGAGGAGCCGGGCACGTCGAGGCAGCGGCCGGATGCCGGGTTGCGCAGGCTGCCGTCGTTCTCATACCGCCATTGCTGGTTGTCTCCGCCGTTGCAGTCGTAGAGCTGTACTCGGGTGCCGTTGCCGGTGTCGCGCGATTTCACGTCCAGGCACAGCCCGCTCTCCATGAGGTGTACGGCGCCGTCCTTGCCGAGTACCCAGGACTGGTTGGCGCCGCCGGTGCGCTGGTAGAGGACTGCGGAAGTGCCGCTGGTGGCGCCGCCGTCCGCGTCGACGGCCTTTCCGCCGAGCCCCGTGATCGGGCCGCGCAGCGAGTTGCCGATGGCGTTGCTCTGTACGCTGCCGTCCTTGGTGATGGCGATGCGGCTCATGTTCCGGCATGAGGAGCTGAGGCTGGTCGAGCCGACCTTGGCGGTGACCCGGCCGTCGTCGCCCTGCGGGAGTCCGAACTTCGCCTGGGAGTACGGCTGGTCGTTGCAGGAGGCGCGGTCGTCGTTCCACTCGAAGTACTCGGTCCAGTCGACCATGCCGTCCGGGGATATCCGGTCGGCCGCGGCTCGTATGCTGCCGAGTTTGAAGGAGTCCCCGCCGGTCTCGTCGGTGACCGTGACACCGAACCAGCGATTGCCTTCATGGGCCACCCGGTAGCGGTAGGTGTGCCCCTGCTTCCAGTCGTACTTGATGCGGCAGCTCTTCCCCTCGCCCTCGCCGCCGAAGTCGACGCAGTAGCTGCCGGCGGTGCCGGGTTTCGCTTCGGTCGCGTCCCATACGGAGAAGAGGAACGTGCGCTTCTCACCGGGGCCGTTGGCCTGCATTCCGGTGTACGCGCCGCCCTTGGTGAAGCTGAACTGGTGGCTCCAGAAGACATTGGCCGACTGCCCGGGGTCCTTCGTGACCGTCGTACGGAACGTCACCGACGACAGGCCGGAAGTGCCCTGCGGAAAGCTGTAGTTGGTGTACGTACCCGGGGTGTCGGACGCGGATGCCGTACCCCCTCCGGCCACGACCGTGGCCGCCACCGCCGCGACGATCGACACTGCGGCGACGGCCGCACGGGGCTTTGCGGTCAGCATGTGGGGGCCTCGTTCCTTGGGTCGTGCTCGGGCCTGCCGGCCACTGCGGTTGGCCGGCAGGCCCAGGGTGTGCTCCGGGGGAGTTCCTAGCTCAGGAACCACTTGACGACATCGACGGCCAGGGTCTGGGCGAGCTGGAGGAGGGAGGAAGCCATCCTTGAGCACCTTCTTTTTCTAAAGTGATCGCCGGGCAGCCGCGGTGCGTTGTCCGGTGCGTTCCTGTGAACGGCTCGATCTTCTCCGGGGCGCTCGACGTGGGGCATCCGCAACAGCCCGCAAGAATTCTGCGGGTTGGCCGCAGAAGGTTGATTCTTGAACGGTGATGCCGCGGGTCCCGAGGTCCGGGGTGCAGACGACGATGCGGCCTCCGGGGCGCAGGACGCGCAGCATGTCGTCCAGTGCGCGGTCGGGGTTCTCCACGTGGTGGAGGACGCGGCCGGCGTACCGCAGGGTCGTGGCGTGGGAGCGTTCCATTCGCTGTACGGATCGCCGGCCGTGTTCTTGGCGGACTCGCCTGGCCCGTCCACGTGACCCATGATGACGCCCTTGCGCCATTCGGGCAGTCCGGCCGCGTGGCATGTGCTGCCCGGCCGCGTGGGCAACGTATGAGGACAGTACGACCAAGGCCGATTCCGCATCGGAAGCCTGCACCGGAAGGAAGCCGCCCATGCCCGTACCGTCCGCGATCGATCACCACGCCACCAGTTACAGCCTGCCCCTGGCCTATTGGCTGGCCCGGGCGTCGGATCTGTCCTACAAGGACGACGCCACCATCGACCGCACGGTCCAGGAGTGGGGTTTCGGCCAAGTACGGCATCACGAGACGCAGTTCACCCCGCCGTTCCCGCTCGCCGACACGCAGGCCTTCACCGCCGCCAGCGACAGCATGATCATCACCGCGTTCCGCGGTACGGAGCCGAAGGAGATCCGGGACTGGCTCTCGGACGCCAAGGCGCCGATGTGGCCGGGCCCGGCTCGCACCGGGTTCGTCCACTACGGCTTCGGGGAGGCGCTGAAATCGGTCTACCCGGAGGTCAGGAAGGCGATCGCGGATTTCCGCACCAACGGCCAGACCGTGTGGTTCACCGGCCACAGCCTGGGCGGCGCGCTGGCAATGCTCGCCGCGGCCCAGCTCTGCCTGGAGGACCCGAAGCTCCAGGCCAATGGCGTCGTCACGTTCGGGCAGCCCCGCACATGCGAGCACCTGCTCGCCGATGCGTATAACAAGGGCCTCAAGGGCCGCACGTTCCGCTTCGTCAACAACAACGACATCGTGCCGCAGATGCCGCCCGAGCCCGCGTACACGCACGTCGATGCGCTCAAGTACATCGATTCCGACGGCAAGTTGCACGAGTCCATGAGTTTCCTCGGCGGCCTGGCCGACCGGGCCAAGGGCATGACCTCGGACCCCTTCGCCCCGGCGTCGTCCGGCATCAAGGACCACTTCATCAAGGGATACATCGCGGCGCTCGAGAAGAATCTTGGCTGAGTGCCGCTCAGTGACGCCCGCGCCGTGGCTGGCATCGGTTGACGGGTCGGCGGCGGCTCTCGTCGCGTGGGCGGGGCAGTAGCAATGCGGACCGCAGTTCCTGTCTGCGCAGCAGCGGCAGTAAGGAGGCAAACTCCCGGAAGTACCGGTCCGCGTCCGGTTCCGTGGACTGGCGCAGCAATGCCTGGCAGACATCTGCGAACGGATGCTCCCGAATGCCCCGGGAAACGCGGGCCATCATGACCTGGTCCCGCTGTTCGTATGCGCCGGTCCACAAGCACAGCAGTATCGACATCTGCTCCAGCGCGGCCACGCGCGCTTCCGGTAACCGGCGCAGATTGAGCCCCAGCACCTCGATGGTCGTCCTGCCTTTGTCGGTCAGTCCTCCGTAGAAGCAGAAAGGCAGGACGAGCCGTAAGTGGTTGAAGGGATCGTCGCGGGTGGGGTCGATGAGGAGGGGCTGACACAGGCTGTCGGTAGGGAACTTGGAGCCTTTGTACGTGCTGTTGCACTCGGAGCAGACCAACAAGTAGTTGTGCCAGCAGAACGTGCGGAGCGGTGCGCGGGACTTGGGCTCGTGGTGTTCCACGTCGGTCGACATGTGGTTGCCGCAGTACATGCATCCTTCGATGCCGGGAGCCATTCTGGATAGCACCGCACGTGCCGGTGTCCGGATGTGTTCCCGGACGCCCTTGTGTGCCCAGAGCTCTGCCGCTGGCTTCTTCCGGTCATCCCCTTCCGGGCAGGCTTCGATCTGCACCGTACGTTCGGTCATGCGCTGCTCGACTTCCTCGGGCAGTGGCAGACGCTGGATGGGGATCACGTGCCGTCTCCACGGGGCCGTTCGATGCGGGCCATAACCTCGTCGCTGCATGCCACGGGCGAACTGGCAAGCTGGTCACGGATTTCCGCGTGGCGTCGGCGCTGGGACGGGTCGGCCTGGCCTGTCACCATCGCCATTTCCAGGTCGACCAGTTCCTGGCGCAGGTCTTGGGCTTCCTTGGAATAGGGGGAGCTGAGTCCGAAGAGTGCGGAGACTGCGGCGTCGTCGCCGGTGCCGTGGACGATACGGCGGTAGAGGTTTTCGTCCACATGGTGTGGACCGGCCTGTTCGCCGGGGCCGGGCAGCCTGATCAGCCCGCCGGGGCCGGCCGCTTGGCAAATGTAGGGGCTGTGCGTGGAGACGATGAACTGGACGGCCGGGAAGTGCTGAGTGAGCCAGGGACCGATCTGCTGCTGCCAGGTGACGTGCAGATGTGCATCGACTTCGTCGATGAGGACCACGCCGGGGTAGGGGATAAGGGGGTGGCCATTCTCGTGGTGGAGTTCGATGGTTCCGTACGCGGCGTGCATCTGGCGCACGATGTCCAGGACCAGGGCCACGGCAGTGCGCTGGCCATCGCTCATGTCGCGCAGTTCAATGCGTGGACCGACTACGGAGGTTTCGTCATCGCGGTGCAGCCACATGCCGTCGGAATCGACATCCGCAATGCGGTGCCGATCCGGTAGCAGCCCGTCGTTCAGCAGTGCGAGGACGTCATCCATCAACTCCTGGGCGTATGAGCGGCCTTCGAGTCGTCGTACGTGGATCGACAGTAGCCAGTTGAACGTCTCGGTGAGGGTGGCTTGTTCGTCGAAGAGAGTGTGCAATGCGGTGGCGCGGTCGTCGAGTTGCAAGTCGCGTTCGTAGAGGCCGGTTTTGGTCAGCCTGCGGAAGGGGCCGTAGCCCGCGAGGAACCAGCCTCGGGGTGGTGCCTCGTTCCATACTCGGCCGCTGAACGTCAGGCTGTTGCCCGAGAACTTCACCATCGGTGACGGCGTCCAGGGGGAATCACGGTTTGCTCGCCAACTGATCCCAGCGAGGATGCGCTTGCTGTCGTCCTCGGCTTCGGCGTCGGCTTCAGGATCGGCCTGGATTTCGATAGCCAGCGCCCCTGTTGTGTGCCCGTGCGAGAGATGCCCCGCAAGCGCACGGTCCAGCCGGTCAGCCCTCCTCGGCCCGGTCAGGCCGAGTGCGATGGCCCGCAGGAGGGTGGTCTTCCCTGAGCCATTGCGGCCCGCAAGTACGGTCCAGCCTGCGTAGCTGCCGTCAGGCCGTGTGAAATCGAGGTCGCATTCGCGCTGTCCGTGAAACCCGCGGACTCCGCGGAGCCTGAGCCTCGTCACATACATCGGACTGCCCTCCTTGGCCGCACTGTATCGCCCACCGCGCTGCACGCCTCAGCGGCGATTTACGGGACGGGGACGGTCGCGGACCACGGCGCGTAGTTCGGCTACGTGGCGTCGGACCGTGGCCTCCGCGAAGTCGTCCGGCTCGGAGGTGTGGTCGTTGTGACAGGTGCGGCAGAGGCCGCCGGGGAGCGCGGTGGGCGGGCCGGGGACGCCGCAGTTGGTGCACTCCACGAGTGCGCGGTGCGGAGTGGACGGGATGGGCTCCGGCGGGACCTTGTCCACCAGACGGCGGTTGACGAACGCACGCGGCGAGTGGATCGGCTCCGCCGGGAGGCCGTGCGTCAGCGCCCACGTGAACTCCGCGAGCGTCGCACCTCGCGCGAACCATTCCGCCGCGAGCGGCTCGAGGTACGTGCAGTCCGCTGCGGACAGGGCCAGGCGGGGCTGCGTACGGCCGAGGTCCGCGAGTGCGCGGTACGCGGTGGATTGCGCGGGCCGCTTCTGCGGCTCCTCTTTCGGGGTGTTGCCCGCGAGGTACGTTGACCACCAGTCCGTGTCACGGGCGGTGCGGCTGAAGTACGTGTGGGTGACCCACTGGGTGCGGTCCTTGCCGGCCGGTTCGCGTACGCGCAGGAGATGGCCCTCGGCGGAGAGGTTGTTGAGCGCCGTACGGACGGCCTGCTGGCCGTAGTTCGGGATCTCCTTCGCCAGCGTCTTCGCGTCCATGGCCGCACCCTCGGGGAGGCGGTCGATGTGCGAGGCGATGGCTGCCTCACGGGCGGGGAGATGTGCGAAGTCGTGTGCGGTGCGGCGCGCTTGGTTCGGTACGGAGCGCTTGCCGAAGCCGGGACGCGCCATAGGGGGCGCGGTAGGGTTGGCGATAGCCATGAGATCTGTCCTAGTCATCGGGATCTTGTGGTCAGACCCCCGTTGGTGCCTGATCCGCACCGCGGGGGTCGTTTGTTGTTTCGGACGCTACATGGGCGCAGCGGCCACCCTCGACTCGATCGCGAAATGTCATCCGTTCGTGTTTGAGCGGGAGTTGGGGAGGGTGGGTGGGATATCAGCCCCGCCACCCATTCCTTGGAAAGAGGGCTCGAGTTCCGGGTGCCGAGGCCCGAAGCTCAAGCCTCGGATATGTGGCTTATGAAGACTGCCCAGGTGGGCGCGGCGAAGGTGAGTTGGGTGGTTGAGCCGAGCTTCGAGTCTCGGACGTGGATGGTGTGGGAGTAGGGCGCGATCTCAACGCAGTTGTCGGCGCCGGAGCTGCTGCTGTAGCTGGACTTGAGCCATACGCTCTTCACAGCTCATCCGCCACCTTCATGATGAACCGTGCGGTTTCCTCAACACTCAACGCCTGCATGCGAAGTAGGCCGAGACGCTCAGTGAACTCGCTGACCGTCTTGGCGTCCGAGTACAGCAGCCGCGTGTTCGGCGCTTCGACGTAGCCGTAGCGTTCGTGATCCTCCGTCTCCATCACCATGAACGGTCCGCTGAGTGAGAAGGCGGCGTTCCTGGCGGCAGGCAGAACCTGAATGGCCACATTGCGCGACGCCCCGGCCTCGAGCAGGTGAAGCAACTGTTCCTTCATGACCGAAGGGCCGCCGATGCTGGTGCGGAGAGCAGCCTCGTAGATCACGTAGGTGAATGCTGCGTACGGCTGGCGTGTCAGCTTCTCCTGTCGTTTCAGCCTCCGCGCCACGAGCTCGTCGACTTCCTCATTGACCATGGGAGGCCAGTGGGCGCCAATCAACGCTCGCGCATAGCGTTCTGTCTGGAGCAGGCCGGGAATGTGCAGGGTCTCGTAAGACGTGACGGTCGTTGCCTGGGCCTCCGCGTCCATGAACTCCTGGATCTGCGACGTGACGTGCTCAGGCTTCAAGTACGGCTCGGCGGCCAGCAGGAGCCCGTGAGCTCCGCACAAGTCCTCCGAAACCTGGAGCAGTCGCGGCGTCGGCTTCCGGCGCCCCTGTTCCATCGCCTTGATGGTCTCCACCTCATACGAGGCCTCGCGCGCCAGTTCCTCGCGGCTCACCCCCGCATGCGTGCGCCACAACTTGATCTGGTTCCCGCAGTACCGCCACGTGATTGGTGACTGAGCGCCTTCGCTTGCCACTGCCCTGCCCTCCCGGGTCACACAAGAGGGGCACCCATGACCGTCCCCCCTGCGTCGCTCCCGAGGCTACGCGGCGTTCGCCAGGGTTGGACCGTGCGTAACGAAACTTCCCCGCTCGCGAGTGACGAGCCCCCACACATCAGCTGCATCACCTGCGCAGGGCTCAAGATCGCCAAGGCCACGGCCTGGCGGTTCAAGGACCTGGACGGTACGCAGCGAGCGATCGAGGAACTCGCGGCGCATTGGCGCCAGGTGCATGAGGGCCGCACCGGATGACTGCGGACTGCCCGCACCTGGAGCCCGGTTGGGCGGAAGCAGACGGCATCAGGGCATCCGGTTACTACAACCACAATGTACGGGTCGATCACGGCGGTGGGTCCGTGCTGGTGCGGATTCCCATTCCCGGGGCAGCCCCGATGGACCTCGCCATCTGGCCCGAGTACATGATCCTCGCGGCAGTGGGGCCGTACGTGCGTAACGTTCCGCGTCTCCTGCATGTCAGCACCGATCCGCGGTTTCAGATCCACGAATTCATCGACGGGCAGGTCCTCGAGGAGCTGGCGCCTCGCGGTACGCCCGTTCCCCCGCATGTGGCGGACGACGTCGTGCGGTTTTTCGCCGAGACCGTGGATGTGCCATGGGCGGCCCTTCCGCCGCTGCCTGCGGACTGGCCTGAGGACGGTGACACCAGGACCTTCGCTCAGCGCTTGTCCGATGTGACGCTGGGTGTCCACAAGAGCCATGTGAACGACTACGCCGACCTGTTCGACAGGCTTGGGTTTCCGGTGGATCCGCTGGCTCCCGTTCTCGAAGGCTGGGCCGGGCTGCACAGTCGTCCGTTCGGCTTGCTGCATGCGGACGTGCATCGGAAGAACCTGGTCGTGCGAGCCGGGCAGACGGTCTTTCTCGACTGGGAGCTGGCCCTGTGGGGCGACCCCGTGTACGAACTTGCCGTGCATCTCCACAAGATGGACTACCTGCCGCAGGAAGAAACCGAGGTGGTGAAGGGGTGGGCGGGGGTGCTGGGGGATCGTGCTGTGGGATGGCAGGACGACATGGCGCGGTACCTGACGCATGAGCGCATCAAGTCCGCTGTCGTGGACACCGTCCGCTACACCGGGGAGATGGCCGTCGACTGGGACGACGAGCAGCGGCGGCGGACCTTCTGCGGGCGGCTCGCGCGGAAAGTGAACCGCGCCCGGCGTTGCTGGGGCCTGACCGAACCGTTGGCCGCTTCGGCTGTGGAGACGGCCGTTGCGGCGTGGCGCACGGCTGGCGGTACGTGCGGAGTGGGGTGAGCATGGGAGTCGGAGCAGTCTGTGTGAAGGAGGGCTGTCCGATGACCGGTACGAAGAACTGGGACGTCAGGATCGCCATCACGGAGACCGACAGCATGGTCAGGGCCGAGGCAACGCTCGGCGGCCAGGAATCGGGGCCGATGGTCGGCGAGGGGACCGCTCGCTGCAATCCGGCCGACGAGAACGTCCCCTCGATCGGGGACGAGCTGGCGAGTGCCCGTGCTTTGTCGTCTCTGTGTCATCAGTTGCTGCATGCCGCGGCGACGGATATCGAGGCGCATACGCATAAACCTGTGGAGCGGCTGGTGATCTGAACACGGTCCGAACACGGTCGGAGTGGCACCGACATGCGCCTGCCGCGTACGCGTGTCAGCGTGGTGGGCGGAAGGTGTCCGTCGTGCCGTGTGCAGGGAGGTTGCTGTGACCGGGACCAAGAGCTGGGACATTCATATCGCCATCAGCGAGCATGATCACAAGGTCACCGCAGAGGCCAGGCTCAGTGGCAAGGATCCGGGGGCGATGGTCGGCGAGGGGACGGCGCGATGTCATCCGGCGGATGAGAACGTGCCGGGCATCGGCGACGAGTTGGCTGTCGCACGCGCGCTGCACCGGCTCGCGGATCAGCTGGTGGACATTGCGATCAAGGACATCGAGTCGCACACGCACGAGAAGGTGCATGGGCTGAGCGAGACGTGAGGAGCGGTGCTCCGGCCGCGTAATGGACGTACTCGCGGACGAGCCGGAAGCCGGCCGCCGCGGCGAGGTGGCGGCTGGGGTGGTTGTCGCGGGAGCAGGTCCAACTCGGTGTCCTGCTCCGGGCGTTGATGTCCGTGCAGAGCGCGGTGACGCAGGCGAGCGCGAGGCTGTGGCCTCGGTGGTCGGGCAGGGTGGCTACGGCGAGGTCCTCGTGGCGGGCGCCGAGGAAGTAAGTACAGGCGAGGGAGAGCAGCCGGCCGTCGCGGAAGGCGCCGCGGGTGCGGCCGGAACGCGCGAGCCCGGCGGGGCCGCCCCAGCTCTCGGTGAGCCACGCGAGGTCGGGGCCGAGGGCGCGCAGGTGCGGGACGTCGGCGAGGGTGAGGCGGCGTACGGTCACGCCGGGTGGCACGGGGCGCCGGACAGCGGTGTCGTGGAGCCACACCATGCGCTCCCACGGCACGATGCGGTCGAAGGCGGCGCCGAGGAGCGGCAGGAAGCGGTCGGGGGCCGCGAACCAGCTGCGCGCCAGTGGCGCGAGGCCGGCGGGGGCCAGGACGCGCGGGTCGCCGCCGAGCAGGACATGCCCGGCACAGGCGACCGCGCCCGCCCTGGCCTCGTACGGGTCGTCGGCCCACCAGCAGCCCGTGCCCGTCGCACGGGTGTGGTCGGTGAGGGAGCCGAGACCGGGACCGGAGGGGAACCAGGCCGCCCAGGGCCCGGCGGACGGGACGGCGTGGGGCGACAGTTCGATCACGGGGCTCCGTTCCGGTGCGTAAGGGGGTGGTGGGGCGTCAGCGGCCGCCGGGCTTTTTACCGTGGTTCGCGCTCTTCTTGCGGCGGGCTTTCTTCTTCCGGGCGCGCTTCGACATGGGATTCCTTCGTTCGGGTCAGTGGGACGTCGGGGGAGTCAAGCGGTCTTGCCGACGCCGACCAGCTGGTCGGCGGCCTTGCACAGGCGGCGCACCGTGCGCTCCTCCAGCGCGACGGGCGCGGCGGGGGAGAGGGCGGTGCGGTCGTAGTACGCGCCGGGGACGAGCTCGGTGGCCGGGTCGCAGAGGCGGACGACGCGTGCGGCACCCTCGGCGGCGGTGTCGCCCGCGTGCGCGTACAGGGGCAGCAGCGGGGTCTCGCACACGCCCGGGTGGACGCTGACGGACGTCCACGTGGCGGTGGCGCGAGCCATGATCGTCAGGGCGAGCTGGGACTGGGCGTAGGCGGCGACGCGGGAGTAGCGGCGGGCGCGGTTGAGGTCGTTCCAGGAGATCGAGGCCGTGCGGTGCATGGAGGACGACACGTTGATCACGCGGCTGCCGGGACGGGCGGACAGTGGCCCGGAGAGCTCGTGGGTGAGCAGGTAGGCGGCGAGGAAGTTGACCTGGAGGGCGATCTCGTTGCCGTCGGGGGTCAGGGTGCGGCGCTCCGGGGCGGCCACGGCGGCGTTGTTGACCAGGACGTCGAGGACGGGGTGGCGGTCGGCGACGTGGGCGGCCATGGCGCGTACCTCCTCGAGGCGGGAGAAGTCCGCGACGGCGAGGTCCAGCAGCTTCTCGTCGGCGCCCGCGGCGACGAGACGGGTGACGGCGTCCTGGCCGGAGGCGGCGTCCGGGGCGTGGACGACGACCGTGTCGCCGCGTTCGGCGAGCAGGCGGGCGGTCTCCCAGCCGATGCCGGAGGTGGCGCCCGTGACGAGGGCGGTACGGGAGGTAGGCGAGACAGCTGGCGGCATGGTGATCCACTCCGGGATGCGGGAAAGCGGCGGCACACCGCGGGAGCGGGGCCGGCCGGGCGAACGGGAGTCGCCACCGGCCGCGTTGGGGAAGCGGCGGCGGGCGGGGGAAGAACGCGGTGGGTGCTATCGCACCTATCGCACCGCGAGCGAACAGCGCGCAGGACTCGGCGACGCCGTATGAGGCGGCCGGTCGTCGTGGCGCGGAAGGCTGTTCACGAGGTTTATCCAAGGAGAGGCCCGGCCCGGCGGCAAGAGGCCTGCGCCGTCCCTGATGCCGCCCTAACGCACCTCACTCCAATGGGCGTATTTGCGGTGACATGTTCGATGGAGAGTGGTTTGATTTACACGGTTCAGTCCACAATTCGGGTGAATTGAGGTGCCGTGAGTGTGGCGCACTTGCCTGCGCGGGATTGATCTGTAGATACCGGCACGCCACCAGGCCGTGCCCATGGGATTAGGGGAGTGTTTCCATGACCACTTCGGAATCCGAACGGAGCTGTCCCTTCCGTCACGATGAAGCCCTGGAACCAGACCCCTTCATGGCCCGCATGAGGAACGAGGCCCCCATCGCCCGCGTCCGCATGCCGTACGGCGAGGGCGAGTGCTGGCTGGTCACCCGGTACGAGGACGTGCGCACGGTCACGCAGGACCGCCGCTTCAGCCGGGCCGCGCTGATCGGACGGGACTTCCCGCGCATCACCCCGGCCCCGATCGCCCAGTCCGAGGCGATCAACCTGATGGACCCGCCCTCGCTGAGCAGGCTGCGCCGCCTGGTCACCAAGGGGTTCAGCAACCACCAGGTCGAGGAGCTCAGACCGAAGACCCAGCAGGTGGTCGACGGACTGCTGGACGAGATGGCCGAGGACGGCTCGCCGGCCGACGTCGCGCACCACCTCGCGGGGAAGCTGCCGCTGATGACGATCTGCGAGCTGCTGGAAGTCGCTCCGGAGGAGCGGACACAGCTGCGGAAGTGGGCGATGGCCATGATGTCCATGGCGCCCTCCGAGAAGGAGAAGGCGGCCGAGGCCAAGGCCGGACTCCGGGAGTACTTCGCCGAGTTGACCGCGGAGCGGCGCAGCAATCCGGGCAGCGACCTGCTCAGCTCGCTGGCCACGGCGCGGGTCGACGGGGAGACGCTCGACGACAAGGAGCTAGCCGTCATGGGCATGCTCCTGCTGGTCACGGGCCATGACACCAGCACGTACGAGATCTCCAACATCATCTACACCCTGCTCACCCACCCCGAGCACCTGGATCAACTCCGTTCCCGGCCCGAATTGTTGCCCCAGGCGATCGAGGAGCTGCTGCGTTTCATCCCGTTCCGGCAGGGCGTGGGGATTCCCCGAGTCGCCCTGGAGGACGTCCAGTTCGACGGCGTCACCATCCGCAAGGGGGACACGGTCCATGTGTCGTACCTGTGCGCCAACCGCGACGAGCTCGCCTACGAGCGGCCGGACGAGCTCGACTTCGAGCGCGAGGAGCCCGCGCCGCACATGACCTTCGGGCACGGCCAGCACCACTGCCTGGGCTCGCACCTGGCCCGTATGGAGCTCCAGATCGCCATCGGCACGCTGCTCGACCGCTTCCCGAGGCTGCACCTGGCGGTGCCGCCGGAGGAGGTCGAGTGGAACACCGTGTCGATCTGGCGCTACCCGCTCGCCCTGCCGGTCGCCTGGTGAGGGGGTTGTCATGGCAACTCTGTGCAGACCGGCCATTGCCGTCCCCGAGCACATCATCACCAGGGAGCAGACCCTGGAGCTCGCGCGGACCCTGCACGCCGACCACCCTCAGCTGGAGCTCGCGCTCCGGCTGATCGGCAACACCGGTGTGCAGACACGGCACTTGGTGCAGCCGATCGAGGACACGCTCAGGCATCCCGGGTTCACCGCGCGGAACAACCGGTACGAGGCGGAGGCCAAGGCGCGGGTGCCGGATGTGGTGCGCCGGGCGCTGGACCACGCGGAACTCACCGTGCGCGAGATCGACATGATCGTGTACGTGTCCTGTACAGGCTTCATGATGCCGTCGATGACCGCGTGGCTCATCAACACCATGGGCTTCAGGAACGAGACCCGTCAGCTCCCCATCGCGCAGCTCGGCTGTGCGGCGGGGGGCGCGGCGATCAACCGGGCGCACGACTTCTGCAGCGCCTATCCCGGGGCCAATGTGCTGATCGTGTGCTGCGAGTTCTGCTCGCTGCTCTACCAGCCGACGGACCTCGGGGTCGGGAACCTGCTCTCCAACGGGCTGTTCGGCGACGGCCTGGCCGCGGCCGTGGTGCGCGGCAAGGGCGGCACCGGGGTACGGCTCGAGCGCAACGGCTCGCACCTGGTGCCGGACACCGAGGAGTGGATCTCCTACGGGGTGCGGGACACCGGCTTCCACTTCATCCTGGACAAGCGCGTCCCCGGCACGATGGCGATGCTCGCGCCCGCGATGCGGGACATGGCGGAGCCGTACGACTGGGACGTCTCCCGGCTGGACTTCTACATCGTGCACGCGGGCGGGCCGCGCATCCTGGACGACCTCAGCCGCTTCCTCGATCTGGAGCAGGAAACGTTTCGCTACAGCCGGGCGACGCTGACCGAGCGCGGCAACATCGCGAGCGCGGTCATCTTCGACGCGCTGGAACGCCTTTGGGCGGACGGAGGGGCGGAGCATGCGGCCCGCGGGGTCATCGCCGGGTTCGGGCCCGGCATCACGGCCGAGATCGCGCTGGGGACCTGGGTACGCGAACCCGACGGGCACGAAGGACAGGCACGACGGCAGGCTCGCACGAAGGCCGGCGGGAACGGTGGTGAGAAGACCACGGTGCCCGCCGGCCGTCGGTGAGGAGGGGAGCGCAGGTCGCCATGAGGTGACCTGCGCCTTCTCCTGTCATCAGAGGTATGTCAGAGGTATGTCATCAGAGGTCGAATTCCGACGGGTTGATGCCCAGCGCGAAGCACGCCTCGCGCACCACCGCCTGCTCCGTCTTGTCGAAGTCGCCGTCGGCACCGCCGATGACAATGCCGATCTGAATCACGGCACGCGCTTCCGTCGGCTTCTTGTGCACCTTGCCGATCGTCTGCAGCAGGCTCACCTTGCCGAAGTCGAAGTCGGCGGCGAGCTTCTGGCAGTACTCGGTGAAACGCGTGTGCAGATCGTCCGCGGGGAAGTTCTGCAGGACCTCGTTGGTGGCGATCAGTGAGGCGACGCGCTGCCGTTCCGAGGCGTCGACCGTGCCGTCCGCCGCCGCCACCAGGGCGCACATCGCCATGCTCGCATCGCGGAACGCCCCGCTCTTCAGCTCGTTCCGCTTCGCCAACAGCTGGCCCTGCATCGTCGTGGCCGAATCCTTGAGCCGGTCCCAGAGCGCCATGTGCCTTGTCTCCCTCGTGAATACGGGCGTGCACTGGCAGAACTGTTCCGGAGGTAAAGAAGTTCCCAAGAAAGAGAAAAGCGGAATCAGGGGATCGGCAGCGGCTCCAGAGCCATCGGGCGGACCTTGCCCTCCATCATCGCGCCCAGCCCGAGCACCGAGCAGTGGTCGGGGTCGTTCGCGATGTGGACGACCATGCCCGTCGCGTCCTCGATCATCTTGTCGAGCCCCGGCAGCAGGGCGCTGCCGCCCGCGAGCATCACGCCGCGCGTGCCGAGGTCGGCCACGAGGTCCGGCGGGCTCTCGCGCAGGACGCGCCCCATGGCGTCGAGGATGACGGTGAGCGGGGTCTGGATCGCGTCGCGGACGTTGGCCGCGCTCACCAGCACGGTGCGCGAGAGGCCGGTGGCCACGTCGCGGCCGCGGACCTCCGTCTCCGTGCCGCCGCCCGCGATACGGTCCGCGCGCAGGGCCAGGTGCAGCGGATAGAGGCCCTGGGTCGGCAGCATCAACTCGTGCTCGCTGCGCAGGTGCTGGACCACCGCGTAATCGATCGCGTCGCCGCCCACCTGGACCTTCTCCGCGGCCACGATGGACCCCAGGGACAGCACCGCCACCTGGGTCGACGCCGCGCCGCAGACGACGATCATCGTCGCCTCGGGCAGCTCCACCGGCAGCCCGCACCCGACGGCCGCCGCCACCAGGGTGTCCACCAGCTCCACACGCCGCGCGCCGAGCCCCGTCAGGGTCTCCACCGCCGCGCGCTGCGCGATCGGCTCGGCGTCGTGCGGCACGCACACGGCGGCCCGCAGCAGCGGCTTGCGCCGCCAGGCCCGGCGGATCTTGTCGCTGACGAGGAAGCGCAGCATGCGCTGCGCCATGTCGATGTCGACGACCGTGCCGCCCGAGATCGGCCGGACGACCCGGATGTGCGCGGGGGTGCGCCCGGCCATGCCTTCGGCGAGGGCGCCCACCGCGATCAGCGAGCCCGTCTTGGAGTTGACGGCGGCGATGCTGGGCTCGTCCACGATCAGCCCGGTGTCCCGGAGGTAGATCCGGGTCCGGGACGCGCCGAGGTCGACGGCGATGGTGCAGCGGCCCAGCTGCTGGAGGCTGAGGGACATGCGAATCCTCCCGTTGGGGCCGATCCTCCCGATCCTCCCCTTGGCCCGTGGGGGCCGATCTTCCCCTTGGGGGGCCGACGGATGGCATATGGGGCTGCCGTCCGGCGGCCTTGCCGTCATCGTGCGCAGGCGCGGTGCCGCGCTGCCTGTTGGAGTGGGCCGCATGGGGGAGTCGCGGGCGTGTCGGCGCGGCGGGCGGAGACTGACACCCCCGTGGCCTGTCTCCGCCCGCCGACCACACGTCCGTGAGTCTGCCAGTGGGGTCTGACAACGGCGCTGACCAGCGATTTCTTCATACGGGCGGCCTTCGCCCGGGATGGGGCCTACGCTCGGATACATGAGCGAACCGGTCGCATGGCAGGTCGCCGACAGCACACGCGCCTGCGGCCACCTGGGTGAGGCGGTGCCCGGGGTGGCGCCGAGCACCACCAAGGGGTGCGAGGACTGCCTGCGCATCGGCAGCACCTGGGTGCATCTGCGCAAGTGCCTCATCTGTGGCCACGTGGGCTGCTGCGACAGCTCGCCGCACTCCCACGCGACCGCGCACGCGCGCGAGAACGCCGGGCACGACCTCGTCCAGTCCTTCGAGCCGGGCGAGGAGTGGGCCTGGTGCTACGCCGACGAGGTCCTGCTGCAGCCGTCCGACGGACGCTAAGACGCCGGCCCGGAAATGCGTCAACTGCCGTCCCCCAAAAGGGCAGCGGCAATTGTCCTTGGCAATCGAGAATGCCCGGAACGCAGCACTCGTGGTCTTCGCGGCCACCACCATCCCTGGCGTGCATCCCGGCGCAAACGCGACGCCCATGTAGCGACAGGAACACCCTGAGTGCACGTGCATCGGCCAATGCAGAAGCACATGAAGCGGCGTTATGATCCTGGGAAGCAAGGAAGTTGCCATCCCTGAATCCATCAACGGGGATGCGCTCTGCGAAGATCCGGGAGACTCCAGTGCCCCAGGCGTACAACGGCATGGTTGCATCGGGTATCGAAGATGCCGTCTGGCGGAAGAGTCAGCACTCCAACTCCCAGGGCGCGTGCGTGGAGTTCGCGAAGTTGCCGGGTGGCGGGGTCGCTGTGCGCAACTCCCGCCACCCGGATGGCCCCGCTCTCATCTACACCCCCGCGGAGATCGAGGCCATGCTCCTCGGGATCAAAGACGGTGAATTCGACTACCTGGTAAGCGATTAGCTCCCGTATCGCCTATTCGCGCGGCAGCCGGAACAGCGCCCATACGACTTTGCCGTGGAGCGCGCCGGCGAGCGGATGCCAGCCCCAGGCGTCGCTGAAGGACTCGACCAGGAGCAGCCCGCGGCCGTGCTCGTCCCCCGCGTCCGCCTCGCCCGCGACGGGGCTGTCCGCACTGGGGTCGCGCACGGCGCACACCAGTCGTGAGGTCCAGCGCATCAAGTGCAGCCGTATCGGCGGTTCGTAGTCGGCGGTGAGGCTGTCGGGCGGCAGCGCGTAGCGCATGGAGTTGGTCACGAGCTCGGAGACGACCAGCGCGACGTCGTCGAAGAGGCTCTGGATCCCCCACTGGCCGAGTGTGGCCCGGGTGAACCTCCGCGCCGTACGCACCGCTTCGAAACGTGGAGGGAGCGCACAGGATGCGGAGTTGGATACCGCGGATGTGTCGATCCTGGGCAGCCCTCGCCAGACCGGGGAGAGCACAGTCGATCCTTCGGTACCCATCCGAGGCACTCCTGCAATCGTGGACGTGGCAGTGCACGTGTGCGTGCCCCATGGTTCCGAATGCGTAGGGCGGATGCAAGGGCAGATGCACGTGCACGAGGGGGATTTGGGGGCGCACAGGAGGGTTGGAGGGCAATTCTTCCTACGCCCCGTGCGGTAGTGCTCCCCCGACGCTCCCTTCCATGGCCGGTATCCGTGACCGTACGAGCACGCAACGGACCCCAAAGGTGGCAGACTTCGGCGCCAGAGGCAGCGGGGGTCGCCTCCAGAAGGGTCGGCACGGTCAACACCGGGAACAGGACCGGAGGAAGGGTCGCAGAGAGATGGCCACGAGCGAGTCGAACGGTTCGGTGGTACGCCGCATACTTCTCGGCTCCCAGCTCAGGAGGCTGCGCGAGTCGCGGGGCATCACAAGGGAAGCGGCCGGCTACTCGATCCGTGCGTCCGAATCGAAGATCAGCCGCATGGAGTTGGGGCGGGTGAGCTTCAAGACGCGTGATGTGGAAGACCTGCTGACGCTCTACGGGATCACACAGGAAGTGGAGCGTGACGCACTGCTGGGACTGGCGCGGGAGGCCAACATCGCGGGCTGGTGGCACAGCTATGGCGACGTCCTGCCCAGCTGGTTCCAGACGTATGTGGGCCTCGAGGGTGCCGCCTCGGACATCGGGATCTACGAGGTGCAGTTCGTGCACGGCCTGCTCCAGACCGAGGGCTACGCGCACGCCGTGGTGGTCCGCGGCCAGCCCACGGCCGACAATGCCGAGATCGAGCGCCGCGTCTCGCTGCGCATGGAGCGCCAGAAACTGCTGTTCTCCGAGCGCGCCCCCGCCTTCCACGCGGTCCTGGACGAGGCCGCGCTGCGCCGCCCGTACGGCAGCGCGTCCGTCATGCGCGGTCAGCTCCAGCACCTGATCGACCTCTCCGAGCAGCCCAATGTGACCCTCCAGGTGATGCCCTTCGAGCACGGCGGACACGCCGGTGAGAGCGGCGCCTTCACCGTGCTGCGCTTCCCGGAGTCGGACCTGCCGGACGTGGTGTACGTGGAGCAGCTCACCGGTGCGCTCTACCTCGACAAAGCCGAGGAAGTCGCGCAGTACGCACAGGTGTTGGACCGGCTGCGGGCCGACAGTCTCCCGCCCGCCGAAACGCGTGACCTCATCCGCCGTCACCTTCAAGTCACCTGATACATCAGTACGATGACGCCCAGTCGGCAAGTCTGAATCCGTGTGGGTCGACGAGGCCCCACACCCCGCAGACAGGGATGGTGCATGTCGTACTCCTCCTACTTCAGCGATCTGGCGTGCCAGTACATCGACGGCGAGTGGCGCACCGGAACGGGCTCCTGGGACATCGTCAACTTCAATCCCTACGACGGGGCGAAGCTGTCCTCCATCACGGTGGCCAGCGTGGACGAGATCGACCAGGCATACCGCGCCGCCGAGCGCGCCCAGTCGGCCTGGGCGCGCATCAATCCGTACGCACGCCGGCTCGTCTTCGAACGAGCGATACGCATCATCGACGAGCGGGAGGCCGACCTGGCCGCCGCGATCATCGCCGAGTGCGGAGGGACGGGCACCAAGGCGGCTTTCGAGCTGCACCTGGCGCGTGAGTTCCTGCGTGAGGCGGTTCAGCTGGCGCTGAGAGCCGAGGGCCGTATCCTGCCGTCCCCGGACGACACCAAGGAGAACCGCCTCTACCGGCTGCCGGTGGGTGTGGTCGGGGTGATCAGCCCGTTCAACTTCCCCTTCCTGCTGTCGGTCAAGTCGGTGGCGGCGGCGCTCGCCCTGGGCAACGCGGTGGTGCTCAAGCCGCACCAGAACACGCCTGTGTGCGGCGGCGGGCTGGTCGCCAAGGTGCTGGAGGACGCCGGGCTGCCGGGCGGGGTGCTGAACGTCGTGGTGACCGACATCGCGGAGATCGGTGACGCGCTCCTCGAGCACCCGGTACCGAAGGTCATCTCCTTCACCGGCTCCGACCGGGTCGGGCGGCATGTGGCCACGGTCGCCGCCGCGCGCTTCAAGCGGGTCGTGCTGGAGCTGGGCGGCAACAGCGCGCTGGTCGTCCTCGACGACGCCGACGTGGACTACGCGGTGGACGCCGCTGTTTTCAGCCGTTTCATTCACCAGGGGCAGGCCTGCATGGCCGCCAACAGGCTGCTGGTCCACCGGTCGCTGGAGGCGGAGTTCACCGAGAAGTTCGTCGCCAGGGTCAAGGCCCTCAAGGTCGGCGACCCCGCCGATCCGGCTACTCATATCGGCCCGCTCATCAACAGCAGCCAGGCCGAGGCCATTACGGCGATCGTGGACCAGGCGGTCGCCGCGGGGGCGACGGCGGTCCTCCGCGGGAAGACCGAGGGCACGCTCGTGGAACCGTCCGTCCTGACCGCCATCCCGGAGGGTGCGGCGGTACTGAGGCAGGAGATCTTCGGACCGGTCGCGCTGATCATCCCCTTCGAGGAGGAGGACGAGGCGGTACGGATCGCCAACGCGACGCCCTTCGGGCTGAGCGGGTCCGTGCACACCGGCGACATCGAGCGCGGGGTGCGGTTCGCGCAGCGGGTCGAGACGGGGATGATGCACGTCAACGACGGAACGGTGCACGACGAGCCGATCGTGCCGTTCGGCGGGGAGAAACATTCCGGCTTGGGGCGGCTGAACGGGGACGCGATGGTGGACGCGTTCACCACGTGCAAGTGGATCTCGATTCAGCGCGGGCGCAGCAGATTTCCGTTCTGATGTAGGACGCAGGATGTCCGCATGGGGTCATAGTGTCGTCTTGCCGCAAGGCGCGGACGAATCAGACGGAGAAGAGGGGGACCCCATGCCCACACTCGTGATCGAGAACGACCCCGCGGACGAGCGCGGCACGCTGCTGGCCTTTCTGGCGGCCCAGCGCGGCGGCCTGCGGCGAGCGGTCCTCGGGCTGAGCGACGAGCAGGCGTCCGCCCGGCCGAGCGCGAGCGAGCTGTCGCTGGCCGGGCTGGTCAAGCACGCGGCCGACGCCGAGCGGATCTGGCTGTGCCATGCGCGGGGTCTGTCGACCGGGCGGGACGAGTCCAACTGGGGGGACAGCTTCCGGCTGACGGACGGCGAGACGCTGGCCGGGGTGCTGGAGGGGTGGGAGGAAGTCGCCGCGGATACGGAGGAGTTCGTGCGGTCGGCGGCGAGCCTGGAGGAGACGTTCGCGCTTCCGCCGGCGCCGTGGTTCCCGGAGAACGGGCGGGTATCCGTGCGGTGGCTCGTGCTGCACCTGATCGAGGAGCTCGCCCGGCACGCCGGGCACGCGGACATCGTGCGTGAGTCCCTTGACGGCCGTACGGCCTTCGAGCTTGTCGCGGAGGCCGCCGCCTAGGCTGTGCCGTGCAGGCAGGGCGGTGGAATGCGGAATGAGGAGACGATGTCGGCGATCCGGCTGCTGGTGCTGGGGGCGGTCCGTCAGCACGGGCGCGCGCACGGCTATCAGGTGCGGAGCGACCTCGAGTTCTGGGGTGCGCATCAGTGGTCGAACGCGAAACCGGGGTCGATCTATCACGCGCTCAAATCCATGGCGCAGCAAGGGCTGTTGATCGCGCACGACACCGCGCCGAGTGAGGCCGGCGGGCCGCCGCGTACGGAGTACGAGCTGACGGAGGCGGGGGAGGCGGAGTTCTTCCGGCTGCTGCGGGAGGCTCTCGTGTCGCACGATCAGAAGATCGACGTCCTGACGGCCGGGGTCGGCTTCATCGTGGACCTGCCGAGGGCCGAGGCGATCGCGCTGCTGAAGCGGCGCGTCGCCGCGCTGGAGGCGTGGCGCGCGGAGGTGTGGAGGGAGTGGACCCCGGGGGAGGGGGAGGACTGGGGTCATATCGGGGAGATCATGGGGGTGTGGGTGCATACGGCCGAGGCCGGGGAGCGGTGGGCCCGGGGGTTGATCGAGCGGCTGGAGGGCGGGGCGTATGTGATGGCGGGGGAGGGGGATCCCTGGGAGGGGGTTCAGTCCTCGCGGGGGGAGTGAGTGGGTTGCGGTTGGGGGGATGCTGCCCCGGCCCCGCCCTTTCACCGTTTCCTCCGGGGGCGAAGCCCCCGGGCCCCCGGTTCCCTCGGTTTTTCGGGGGGTTTTTCCCCC
>NZ_JBTHHU010000028.1:0-102774 GCF_059089585.1 Streptomyces sp. SX-6
GCCGAACACCTCGCCTGGCTCCGCGAGCGCCGCATCGTCCCGCGCATCGCACGCCCGGGCATCGAATCGAGCGAACGGCTCGGCCGCCACCGCTGGAAGATCGAGCGGTCCATCGCCTGGCTGTTCGACTACCGCCGCCTCACCGTCCGGTACGAACGCAAGGGCTCCCACTTCCTCGCCTTCCTCGGCCTCGCGGCCGCCCTCACCTGCTACAAGAAACTCGCCAAGATCACCACGTGAGACATCCTCTATGCCCCGGGGTGACCTCTTCTTATCGTGTGCAGCAGTGCGCGAAGTGAGCTGCGATTGGTCAGGATCACCTGCGCCGGTGAGTCGCTCTCGCGGAGGGCCGCGACGTCGCTGGCAAAGGCCACTTCGATGCAGTTGTTCCCGCCGCCTCCACAGAACGTCGAGCGCTGCCAGATGCGTTCGGTCAAGGTGCTAGTCCCCTCACAGATCGCGTGCGATGGACCGGATGAGTTTCTTCGACTCGTCGGGGTCGAGTGCTGAGCGTTCCATGAGGTCCAAGAGCGCACGGTAGTTGGCCAATGGCGTGGGAGCATCCACGAAATGGGCGCCGAAGGAGGTGTCCAGGTGGACTGTGTCCAGTTGGGGGACGGGGCCCTCGGCGTACAGGATGGACTGTCCCGCGCCGTGGAAGGATCCCGCGCTGAAGGGGATGACCAGGAACGTGACATTGTCCCGGTCCGCTGCGTCCGCTAGGTGTTCGAGCTGGTTCCTGGCTACGTCCCGTCCGCCGAACTGTAGGCGGAGTGCCGCCTCGTGGATGATGGCGAGGTAGGGCTTCGCGCTGTCGCCGGTGACAACGGCCTGGCGACTCATGCGGTGTGCAACCCGTAGTTCCACCTCCAAGCGAGGAAGCTTCGGCACTACAAGTTCGAAGATGGCCCTCGCGTGGTCTTCCGTCTGGAAGAGGCCGGGCACGTGCACGGTTTGCGCGGTGCGAATGCGGGTCGCGTAGTGCTCGACCTCGGAGACGTCGAGATGCCCGTCTGGAAGCTTTCCCCGGTACTCGTTCCACCAGGTGGCTGTTCGCCGGCTGCCCGCCATAGTGGCGAGCCCGTCGATCAGATCCTGGTCAGGACACTTGTAATAGCAGGCAAGTTGACGAACCCGTTCCTCACTGAGTCCGGTCCGGCCAGCCTCGATGTTGGAGATCATCGTGCGGTCCGCGCCGAGCGTCGCAGCCGCCTCCTGAATGGAGATTCCGGCCTGCTCGCGCAGTCGGCGCATCTCGATTGCCAGGCGTCTCTGGCGACCAGTGGGGGCGTTCCGTGGAGCCATGGATCCTCTCTCGTGGTGCGCGGAACAGTCTGGCAGTGCTGGTGGGCGCGGTCCAGTGAGTCCGTCAACTGCTCACTCATTCGTGGAAGTCGACTCACGTGTGAGTCGATGGTGCTCTAGCGTGTGAGGCACGCCACTCGCTCGGCGAGGCTGTGCCGACAGGCGTGCCCCCACCCCGAACCCGTAGGAGGCGCCCGCATGCCCGCGTATCCGACCCCGAAACCCGCGCTCCCCAACCCCCTCCCGTTCACCGCCCCTTGGGAGTACGAACTCGCCTTCCCCCGCGACCCTCGCGGCCCCAGCATCGCCAGGGCGACGCTGCGTGCGGTCCTCACCGCGCATGAACTGCATGAACTGGCCGCCCGTGCCGAGGCGTTGACCTCGGAGCTGGTCACCAATGCCATCCGCTACTCCGGCGGTCCCGCGACGATCCGGCTCTGCTGGTCGCACCCCGTGCTGCGGATCAGCGTCGCCGACGATGGCGGCATGGACGGCCTGCTGTTGCCGCCCGTACCACCCGCGCCAGACGCGATCCGTGGGCGTGGCCTGCTGATCCTCGATCTCATCGCGAACCGCTGGGGCGGCTTCCCGCTCGGGGGCGGCGGCAAGGTGGTCTGGTTCGAGCTGAGGCTGGACGGGGGGCCGCCACCTCTGGCGGCGGTGTCGGTGCTGGCGGCGTGACCGCCGGTGGGTGGGGGCGGCATCGATGGCCGGTTTACGTGGCGGGTGCTTGGCCGTCCGTCCGTATCGTCGTTGTGCACGTGGAAAGGCGGCTTCCCATGGGGGAGCGGGAGCCGGTCGGGCTCGCCGGTCTCTGTGGGGTATCCAGCACCAGGCGCCGCACCCGTTCCCGTTTCAGAGGGTTGCTGGCGAGTCGGGTACGGGTTTCCTCACGGGAACTGCCCTCAGCCGTAAGGAAACCCGTACCGGACTCGCCTTCCGGCCTCCGCACGCCGCGCGACGCGATGCGCTTCCGAAGGGAGCGACTGCATGGACGACCAGACGACGGTGACCGTCGTACAGAAGACCCACTCGGCCGAACTGGCCTTCCGCGGTCCCCACCCCCTGCTGGCCGACCATGTGCTGGGGTACACGGGGCAGAACTTCATGCTCCCCCAGCCACAGGTGCGACTGGTGACGGCGCTGGCAACGGTGATGCTCGCCATCGACTTCGAACCGCCGGTCCGGCATCTCGTCACCGGCACCCGGGGGCTACCACAGTGTTCCCTGCTCTCTCCGGTGTCCGGGCTGAGCGATGGCCCCTTCACCATCCGGCAGTCCGGACGGGAGTACGGCATGGTGGCGCTCCTCACGCCCCTGGGGGCCCGCGCGCTGTTCGGCTTCCCCTTGCGGGAACTGGCCTGCAGGAGCGTGCACCTCACTGATCTCCTGGGCGCGGACGGCAGGCGGCTCACCGAACAGCTCGCCGAGGCCCCGGACTGGTCCACCCGGTTCCGGATCACCGACGGCTTCCTGCTGGCCCGCATCGGCGCGGGGCCGGAACTGCCACCCCAGGTCGACCGGGTCTGGAGACGGCTGACAGATACCGCGACCGCGCCGATCAGTGCTCTGGCGGACGAAGTGGGCTGGTCCCGGCAGCACTTGCACGCCCGATTCCGCCAGGAGGTCGGGCTGTCCCCCAAGACCGTGGCACGCATCGCCCGATTGCAGCGCGTCATGGCCCTCATGCGCAGCACCCGCCCGCCCTCCTGGGCCGAAGCCGCCGCGACGTGCGGTTACACCGACCAGTCCCACCTCAACCGCGACTTCCGCCTGCTGACCGGCTGCACCCCTGCCGGTTTCCGCGCCCTTGACGACTGGTCCAGTGTCTACTGCGGCGATCCGCGCGTGTACGCGCTCCACTGACGCGTGACCTTCCTGGCCGTTGGGCCGGCCGATAGGTTCGCCCCATGGGATCACCACAGGCGGACGTACATCATTCGGCTTCGTCCTGGCAGCAGCCCTGCCCTCCGGCGGCCTCCGTCGAACGCAGTGTGCTGGTCGACAAGATCGCCAAGCGCATTCTGGCTCTCGGTCAAGGGCGGCTGCTCGTGGGGATCGACGGCTTCACCGCTACCGGGAAGACGAGCTTCGGGCATGAACTGGCCGAACGGATCAGTGCTGTGGGACGGCCGGTGCTGCGGGCGACTCTTGACGACTTCAAGAGGCCGTGGAGGGACCGGCACCTCTATGACCGGGAGTCCGGTGAGGGCTACTACCGCAACGCCTATGACTACGAGGCGGTCAAGCGCCTGCTGCTGGACCCCTGCCGGTCATCGGGAGCGACATCCTGCGTGCTGTGCAGCATCGACCCGCTGACCCAGCAGGATCACTCATCGGATGCGACGCCGCTCGGGGCGGACGCGGTGCTGATCGTGGATGGTGTCTTCGCGTTCCGGCCCGAGATCAATGAGTACTGGGACTTCCGGATCTGGTTGCAGGCGGATGCGGAGCTGTCCGTTCAGCGGGGTGCCGAGCGTGACGAGGACTGGGCAGGAGCCGAAGCGGAGTTGATCCACCGCAACAGGTATCCGGTGGCCGAGCGTATCTATCTTCAGGAAGTCGACCCGTTGCCGATGATGGACGTTGTCATCGACAACTCGGTGTTCGCGCGTCCGCAGGTCGTGACACCGTGACTGTGGCCGTCAGCTGTCAGTAGGTGTACAGAGCCGTGGTGTCGAGGACAGTGTTGATCGGGTCCCCGACCGGCACCGGATCGCCGAATTTGCTTTCCACCCGTGCGCGGTAGCGGTCACCGCTGGGGAGGGAGTAGAGGAGACACTGGCCCTCGACGGGGTTGACGATGAGGTAGTAGGGGATGCCTGCCTGGGCGTACTTGGTCGCTTTCCGGTGGGTGTCGTTCTCCGGGTTCGACTCGGAAGCGACCTCGACCACGAGGATGACTTCGTCCGCGGGGAACTTCTTGAGTTGCGTGCCGCGGTAGGACGGGTCGGCGACGGACAGGTCCGGGCGCACAAGCGTCTTGCCGTGCCAGCCCTCGTAAACGGTGTCCACTTCCTTCATGACGCACCATTTCGCACCGAGCTGGAGCGCGATGGCGATCACCATTTGGCCGTGAGCGCTGGTAACCACGGTGTCGAAACGCACCTCTCCGTCGATCATCTCGGCGTGGTAGTCCGGGTGCATCTCGTCGAATTCCTCGAACTTCCGCATTTCCTCAGTCGTCACCGGGCACTCCAACTGTGTTGTCATAGCGTGCCCTCCCCTCTGGTACTGGTCCTCGCCAGGGTAGCGACGTGCGAGCGATCCTCCCTCGGCATCGGGCCGTCCGCACACGTTTCGTACTCAACGCCCCCGAACGGGCGAACGCCTCACGCCCCCACACGCACCCGTTCCCCCGTCGTCGCCGCGCGCTCGATGCCGGCGAGGAGGCGCTGGTGGCGGGCCGCGTGGGCGAAGTCCGGTACCAGGGACGTGCCTTGGGTCAGGTCGGCGTGGATGCGGGCGTACTGCGCGCCGACGTTGTACACCGGCTGGTCGTGCAGGTCGGCGAGGGCGGGGACGTCGTAGTAGCGGGCCGGGACCGGGAGTTCGGAGAGGTCGGTGGCCGTGCCGTGCGCGCCGCGTATCGTGAGCGCGGCCTGTTGCAGGTGGCCCGAGTCGCCCGTGATGACCAGGTCGCCGTCCGTTCCGTTGATCTCCCAGTGGAAGTTCGTGCCCCGCGACAGTCCGCCGCGGAAGTGCACCGACGCCACCGCACCCGAACCCAGCGTGCCGGTCACCGCGATCTGGTCCTCGACCGTCATGGTCGCCGCACGACCGGTGCCCTCCTCGTGCACCACGGGCCGCCGCGTCGCCATCGTCGCGGAGACCTCGGTGAACTCGCCCAGCACCATGGACACCGCGTCCAGGGTGTGCCCGAAGGGGATGGTGAGCATGGTGCCGCCGTTGGTGCGGTCGAGGAGGTAGGCGCCGCTCGGCTCGAAGGCCGGGCCCCAGCGTCGGCCCGAGGCGACCAGGCTGGTCGAGAGGACCTCGCCCACGTAGCCGTCGGCGATCAGGTCGCGTACGTAGCGGATCGCGGGGGCGTTGCGGGCCTGCAGGCCCGCGAAGGTGCGGACGTTCGACGCCGCGCCCGCCTTGGCCAACTCATCCGCCTCCGCTGTCCCGTTGCCGAGGGGCCACTCGGAGAGCACCGACTTGCCCGCGTCCAGGGCGGCCAGCACCACCTCGCGGTGCAGCGGTACCCGCACGCTCACCACAACGAGGTCGACGTCGTCGCTGCGGACCAGCTCCTCGGTGCTGCCGAAGGCCGCCGGGATGCCGTACTTCGCACCCGCCTCCCGGGCGGAAGCGTCGCTTCCGGCGGACAGGGCGCGTACGTCGAAGCCGTCCAGCCGTGTCAGTACGGGCAGATGGGCCTGGGCGGCCCAGCCGCCGCGCGCGGAGAGACCGACGATGCCGACGCGGACCGGTGCGGTGGTGGTGTCGTGTGTGTCGTGGAAGTTCATGGCTCGGACAGTAGGAGAACCAGGGTGATTACCCGCAAGGGGTGTTGGTATCTTCTGGAAACCATGGCCCATGACATCTATGCATTGATGTGCCCCGGCAGAGCCGTCTTCGAGCTGCTCGCCAACAAGTGGACGGGGCTCGCGATCACCGCCCTCGAGGACGGCCCGCGTCGGTTCGGCGAGCTGCGCCGCAAGCTCGAGGGGATCAGCCCGAAGGTGCTGACCCAGACACTGCGGCGGCTCGAGGACAACGGCCTCGTCCAGCGGACCGTGTACCCCGAAGTCCCGCCGCGCGTCGAGTACGAGCTCACCGCGCTGGGGCGCGGCGCGCTCGAGCCGCTGGCGCAGCTGCGTCGCTGGGTGCGTGCGAATACCGGGAATTTCGCGATCGCGGAGGAAGCCCGGGCCTGAAATGTGATCTCCGTTGCGCCGCAGGGGAGTTACGATCACCGCGTTTCCGACCGTATCTGCCCAGGAGCGTGCCATGCCTTGGATTCGCCTGCCCGACGGCCCCGATGCGTATCTCGTCGAACCGGAGCCGAAACGCACTCCCACAGCCACTGTGGTCGTGGGTGCGGAGCTGTTCGGTGTCACGCCGTGGGTGGAGGGCGTGTGCGAGCGGTTGGCCCGGGCCGGGTATGTGGCCGTGGCGCCGGACTACTACTGGCGGGAGGCCCGCCGCGCGGCGCTCGGGTACGACGACGCGGGCCGTGCGGAGGGGTTCCGGCTGCTGGGCACGCTCACCCGGGACGGCGTGGCGGCGGACACCGCAGCCGCGCTGGCGGCCGGGGCCGGGGGAGTGCGGGCGTTCGCCGGGTTCTCGGTCGGCGGGCATCTGGGGGTGCTCGCCGCCACCCGGGTGCAACTCGACGTCGTCGTCAGCTGTTACGGGGGCTGGACCCTGGACGGCGGGATTCCGCTCGCCGAGCCGGAGCCGCCGCTCTCCCCGGCCGGAGCCGCCGCCATCGCGGCGCACGGCACGTTCCTGCTGGGGCTGGTGGGGGAGCGGGACTTCCTCGTGACCGCCGATGAGCGGGAGCGGATGGGGGAGCGGCTCCAAGATGCTGGCGTACGGCATGAGTTGGTGACGTATCCGGACGCGGCGCACGGGTTCCTGTGCGAGGACCGGCCGGATACGTACCACGCACGAGCGGCGGAGGCCGCGTGGGAGAGGATCGTGCACGCCCTGGGTCAGGGTCCTAACCTGACCCCATGAACATCACCGTCTTCTGCTCCGCCGCCGACCTCGACGACCGCTACACCGCCCCCGCCCGTGAATTCGCCGAGCTGATCGGCAAGGGCGGGCACACCATGGTCTGGGGCGGTTCGGAGTCCGGGCTGATGAAGGTGATGGCCGACAACGTGCAGCAGCACGGCGGGCGTCTGGTCGGGATCTCCGTGGAGTTCCTCGCGGAGAAGGCCCGCGCGAACGCGGACGAGATGGTGATCGCCAAGGACCTCGCCGAGCGGAAGGCGGGGCTGATCGGGCGCGGCGATGCCGTCGTCGTCATGGTCGGCGGCACGGGGACGCTCGACGAGGCGACGGAGATCCTGGAGCTGAAGAAGCACGGGTTGCACGACAAGCCCGTGGTGGTGCTGAACACCGCCGGGTTCTACGACGGGCTGAAGGAGCAGTTCCGGCGGATGGAGGCGGAGGGTTTCCTGCCGCTGCCCGTTGCGGAGTTGGTGTTCTTCGCCGAGGACGGGCCGAGCGCGATGACGTACCTCGAGGGGCTCGAGGGGTCTGCCAGGGCGCGGTAGGGCAAACTGGCGCGCATGCCAACACATGTGATCACCGGGGCAGGGTCGGGCATCGGAGAGGCCGTCGCCGAGCGGCTGCTCGCACGCGGGGACGAGCTGTACCTGTTCGCGCGGGACGCGGGGCGGGCCAAGGAGCTGGCCGAGCGGTTCCCGGGTGCCAAGACCCTCGTCGCCGACCTGGCCAACCCCGACCGGCTGTCCTGGGCGCTGAGCCACCAGACGCTGCCCGACCGCATCGACTCGCTGCTGCACGTCGCGGGCGTGGTCGACCTCGGATCGGTCGGTGATCTGACGACGAAGACCTGGAACGGCACGCTCGCGGTCAACCTCATCGCGCCGGCCGAGCTCACCCGGCTGCTGCTGCCGCAACTGCGCGTCTCCAAGGGGCACGTCGTCTTCGTCAACTCGGGGGCCGGGCTCAACGCGGGCCCGGGGTGGAGCGCGTACGCCGCGAGCAAGCACGGGCTCAAGGCGCTCGCCGACTCGCTGCGGGCGGAGGAGCACGGGCACGGGGTGCGGGTCACCAGCGTCTACCCGGGGCGCACGGCCACCGCGATGCAGGAGAAGGTGCATCAGCAGGAGGGCAAGGATTACCAGGCGGGCAAGTGGATCGACCCGCAGTCGGTCGCGACCACGATGCTGCTGGCCCTCGACCTGCCCCGGGACGCCGAGATCAACGACATGACGGTCCGCCCGGGCCGCTGAGCGGCGCACTCCGCGTCTCGTACCCTTCCCGGGTGAGCGAGAAGAGCGTGCTGAAGTGGGGCCCCGGTACCGCCACCGGGGTCGGGTCGATGCCCGGGACGGACGCCCGGGAGGCGGCGAAGACCGTCACCGGGTCCCTGGAGACCCTGCCGTACCTGCCGGAGCTGCCCGCCCGCGGGCCCGGCGCGGACATGATCGGCCGTACGGCGGGGCTGCTCGTCGACGTGTTCGCGCACGTCGAGCCGAGCGGGTGGCGGATCAGCGACCGCCCCGGGCGGGACACCCGGCGCGGCCGGTCCTGGCTGGGCGAGGACCTGGACGCGCTCGAGGAGTTCACCCAGGGGTACGAGGGCGCGCTGAAGGTCTCCGCGGTCGGCCCGTGGACGCTGGCCGCCGCGCTCGAACTGCGCGGCGGCGAGGCCGCGCTGAGCGACGCGGGGGCCTGCCGGGACCTGGCCGCCTCGCTCGCGGAAGGGCTGCGCAACCACCTCGCCGAGGTACGGCGCCGGGTGCCCGGAGCACAGGTCGTGCTGCAACTCGACGAACCCTCGCTGACCGCGGTGCTGAGCGGCCGGATCCGTACGGCCAGCGGCTACCGCACCCACCGGGCGGTCGACCGGAGCGTTGTCGAGGGCGCGCTGCGGGATGTGGGGGAGGTCGCCGAGGGCACGCTGGTCGTCCACTGCTGCGCGCCCGGGGTGCCCTTCGGGCTGCTGCGGCGGGCCGGGGCGGCGGGCATCTCGTTCGATTTCTCGTTGATCACCGAACGTGAGGACGACGCCCTCGGCGAGGCCGTGGAGGCGGGCACCAGGCTCTTCGCGGGCGTGGTGCCCGGCGTGGACGGCCCATTGTCCGACCCTGCCGGTAGCGTCATGGGGGTCAGGACGTTGTGGCGCAAGCTGGGGTTGTCGCCGGGGGCTCTCGCGGAGTCCGTGGCGGTCACCCCGTCGTGCGGGCTCGCGGGCGCTTCGCCCGCATATGCCCGTGCGGCCCTCGCCCACTGCGTCCGGGCGGCCAGATCACTCGCGGACAACCCAGAGTGATGGCGCTGAGAGAACAACGGAGGGACGAGACGGTGGCGGTCGAACAGCGGGGCAACGCGGGCGGCACGCCGGCCGAGGCGCGGGAACGGCACGCGCTGCTGGCCGAGCAGATCGAGGAGCACCGCTTCCGGTATTACGTGAAGGACGCGCCGGTCATCACCGACGCCGAGTTCGACCGGCTGATGCGCGCGCTCGAGGCCCTGGAGGGGGAGCATCCCGAGCTGCGCACGCCCGACTCGCCCACCCAGAAGGTCGCCGGGGCGTACGAGACGGAGTTCACCTCCGTCGAGCACCGCGAGCGGATGCTGTCGCTGGACAACGCCTTCACCGACGAGGAGCTGGCCGCCTGGGCCGACCGCGTCGCCAAGGACATCGGCGAGGGCGCGCTCTACCACTTCCTGTGCGAGCTGAAGGTCGACGGCCTCGCCGTCAACCTCACCTACGAGCACGGGCGGCTCACCCGCGCCGCCACCCGTGGCGACGGCCGCACGGGCGAGGACATCACGCCCAACGTCCGCACCATCGCCGAGGTCCCCGACCGCCTCCAGGGCGATCGCGTCCCGGCCCTCGTCGAGGTGCGCGGCGAGGTCTACTTCCCGATGGCGGAGTTCGAGAAGCTGAACGCCCGTCTGGTGGAGGCGGGCAAGGCCCCGTTCGCCAACCCCCGCAACGCGGCGGCCGGTTCGCTGCGCCAGAAGGACCCGCGGGTCACCGCGACCCGGCCCCTGCACATGGTGGTGCACGGCGTCGGCGCGCGCGAGGGCTTCGACATCGACTGCCAGTCGCACGCCTACGAGCTGCTGCGCGAATGGGGCCTGCCCACCGCCGCGCACGCCAAGGTCGTCAACTCCCTCGACGACGTACGGAAGTTCATCGCCCACTACGGGCAGCCCAAGACCCGGCACTCGATGGAGCACGAGATCGACGGCGTGGTCGTCAAGCTCGACGAGATCCCCCTCCAGGGACGGCTCGGCTCCACGGCCCGCGCCCCGCGCTGGGCCATCGCCTGGAAGTACCCGCCGGAGGAGGTCAACACCAAGCTCATCGACATCCGCGTCGGTGTCGGCCGCACCGGGCGCGTGACCCCGCAGGCGGTCTTCGAGCCGGTCACGGTGGCCGGCTCCGAGGTCGAGTTCGCCACCCTGCACAACCAGGACGTCGTCAAGGCCAAGGGCGTCCTCATCGGCGACACCGTCGTCATCCGCAAGGCCGGCGATGTGATCCCCGAGGTCCTCGGCCCCGTCGTGGAGCTGCGGGACGGCACCGAGCGGGAGTTCGTCATGCCCGCCGAGTGCCCGGAGTGCGGAGCCGGACTGCGCCCGATGAAGGAGGGCGACATCGACCTGAGGTGCCCCAACGCCCAGGCATGTCCCGGCCAGATCCGTGAGCGCGTCTACTACCTGGCGGGCCGTGAGTGCCTCGACATCGAGAACTTCGGCTATGTGGCGGCCTCCGCCCTCACCCAGCCCCTGGAACCGGCCACTCCGCCGATGAAGAACGAGGGTGACCTCTTCGACCTGACGATCGAAGAGCTCCTGCCCATCAAGTCGTACGTGCGCGACCAGGACAGCGGCCTGCCCAAGCACGACCCCAAGACGGGCGAGGAGAAGGTCGTCACCTTCTTCGCCAACCAGAAGGGCGAGCCGAAGAAGAACGCCCTGGCCATGCTGGAGAACATCCAGGCCGCCAAGCAGCGCCCGCTCGCCCGCGTCATCAACGGACTGTCCATCCGTCACGTCGGCCCCGTCGCCGCCGCGGCGCTGGCCCGCGAGTTCCGTTCGATCGACCGGATCGCCGAGGCGACCGAGGAGGAACTCGCCGCTGTCGACGGCGTTTCCGTCATCATCGCCGCCGCCGTGAAGGAGTGGTTCGCCGAGGAATGGCACCGCGAGATCGTGGAGAAGTGGCAGGCCGCCGGCGTCCGCATGGAAGAGGAGGCCGGCGAGGACGAAGGGCCGAGGCCCCTGGCCGGGCTGACCGTCGTCGTCACCGGAACCCTCGCTTCCCACACCCGTGACGGGGCCAAGGAGGCACTCCAGAGCAGGGGAGCGAAGGTGACCGGATCGGTCTCCAAGAAGACCGACTTCGTCGTCGTCGGCGACAATCCCGGTTCCAAGTACGACAAGGCGATGCAGCTGAAGGTGCCCGTGCTCGAAGAGGACGGCTTCGCCGTGCTGCTCGAGGAAGGCCCCGAGGCCGCCCGCGCCGCAGCCGTGCCCCAGGAGGCCACCCCGTCGGAGTAATGCCCGCATAGGCAGTGGGCATTACCCCTACAGCGCATACCAGATGGCTGCTTCAGGCCGGATCCGGTTCGGGCAACCGCTGCCGATCGCTGCCCGTCGTAGCCTTCTGCGGCCTACTGTTGAGATGTGCGCCTGCCGTGGCGCGGCACCGGGCACCGCCGGCTGTGAGAGGGACGGGCATGAAACCCACCACCGACAGCGCCGAACCGGTATCGCGGCTGCGCCGGGATCCACCGAACGCGCTTCCGGTGGTCTGTGTCCCTCTCGCGGCGCTGGTGCTCACTGCCGGCATCCTGCGCGTCCTCGACTCCGGCCGGGCCCTGTTCCCCGGCCACACCGTCGGCTGGTCGCTGGCCACGCTCACGGCGCTCATCGTCGCCCATCTCGTCGCCCTCGGCCGCGACCGCTGGTGGGGCGGCACCGGTTCCGGTGCCGCCCTCACCCTGGCCGTGCTGCTGCTCTTCGGCTGGCTCCCCGCCGCCCTCATCGGCATTGCCGTCGTCACCTTCGTCGCGATAGCCCGCCGGCACCGATGGCGGCAGGCCCTGCTGCACTGCGCCGTCGACGTCCTGGGCGTCGCGGCCGGCGGCCTCGTCCTCACCGCCTGGCACACCCGCGTCACCGTCGAGCACCCCTGGCTGCCCGACACCTGGCGGCCCGCGGACGTCCCCGAGATCGCCCTGACCGCCTTCGTCTACCTCGCCGTCACCCGCGCCCTGCTCTGGCGCTATCTCGCCCCGAGGACGGGGTTGACCACAGGCATCGCCCGCGCCGCCCTCATCCGGCAGGCGCTCGTCGGCGGAGCCCTGCTCGGCATCGCCCCGCTCATCGCCGTGGTCGCCGACCACGCGCCCCTGCTCCTCCCGCTCTTCGCGGTCCCGCTCATCGCCCTCGACTCCACCCTGTGGATCGCCCACGCCCGCGCCGAGGAGCAATTGCGCGACCCCCTCACCGGGCTGCCCAACCGCCAGTGGCTGCTCGACCGCACCTGGGCCGCCCTCGACGAGGCCGAACAGGCCGCGGACCGCACCGCGCTCGTCCTCATCGACCTCGACCGCTTCCGGTCCGTCAACGACACGCTCGGCCACACCGCCGGCGACCGGCTGCTGCTCCAGATCGCCGCACGGCTGCGCCTGGCCCTGCCGCGCGACGCGGAGGCCGCCCGGCTGGGCGGAGACGAGTTCGCGGTGCTGCTGCCCGTCACCGACTCCCTCACCAGCGCCCAGCGCGTCGCCCGCTCGCTGGTCGCCGCCCTCGGCTCGCCGCTCGACCTCGACGGGCTCACGCTCGTCCTCGAGGCCAGCGCCGGCGTCGCCGTCTACCCCGACCACGCGCTCGACGCCGAGGGCCTGCTGCGCCGTGCCGACGTGGCGATGTACCAGGCCAAGCGGGACCGCAGCGGCGTCGAGGTGTACGAGGCCCGCCGCGACGGCAACACCCCCGACCGGCTCGGGCTGTTGGGCGATCTGCGCCGTGCCCTGGACGCGGGCGAGGTGGAGCTCCACTACCAGCCGAAGGTCGGCTTCGACGGGCACGTCGAGGGGCTCGAGGCCCTGGTCCGCTGGGTCCACCCCGAGCGCGGGCGGGTCTCCCCGGACGAGTTCATCGCCATCGCCGAGTCCTCCGGACTGATGCCGCGGCTGACCGAGTACGTCCTGGAGACCGCGCTGGCCCAGGTGGCCCAGTGGCGGGCGATGGGCATCGAGGTGCCGGTCGCCGTCAACGTCTCGCCGCGCGACGTCCACACCCCCGGCTTCGCGGGCTCGGTCGCCGCCCGGCTCGCCCGGCACGGGGTCCCTCCGGGGGCGCTCCAGCTGGAAATAACCGAGCATGTCCTGCTCGAGGACCCGCAGCGCGCCGCGGACACACTGGCCGGGCTCACCGGCCACGGCGTGAAGATGTCCCTCGACGACTTCGGCACCGGCTACTCCTCCCTGGTGCACCTGCGGCGGCTTCCGGTGAGCGAGCTCAAGATCGACCGCTCGTTCGTCGCCCGGCTCGCGATCGACAACGAGGACGCGGAGATCGTGCGGTGCACGCTGGATCTGGCGCATTCCCTGGGGCTGCTCGTCGTCGCCGAGGGCGTCGAGGACGACGAGACGTGGGAGCGTCTGCGGGATCTGGGATGCGACGCGGTGCAGGGGTGGCTGGTGGCGGCCGCCATGCCGCCGGACGAGACGACGGCCTGGCTGCGCCTGCGCAGTGAGGGCGGTGCGCACAGGGAAGGCACGCCGGTGCCGCGGGTGGTTTCGGCTGCCGCCGAGGAGGATGCGGTCACGTAGCCGGGGGCGGTTCAGAACCGGCGCGGCGAATCCATTTCGCGGCTGAGGTGTGCCCGGCCATAGGATTGGGCCGAAACCAACACACTCACCCTGAGGATCGCTGCATGCCTGGCATCACGCGCGAGGAGGTCGCCCACCTCGCCCGGCTGGCGCGCCTGGAGCTGAAGGACGAAGAGCTCGATCACTTCGCCACTCAGCTCGACGACATCATCGGCGCGGTCGCCCGCGTCGCCGAGGTCGCCGAACAGGACGTCCCGCCGACCTCCCACCCGCTGCCGCTGACCAACGTCATGCGCCCGGACGTCGTCCGTGCGTCGCTGACCCCGCAGGAGGCGCTGTCCGGCGCTCCCGCGCAGGAGCAGCAGCGTTTCAAGGTGCCGCAGATCCTGGGGGAGGAGTAATCGCATGACGGAGATCGTCAAGCTCACAGCTGCCGAGATCGCCGGGAAGATCGCCTCCGGCGAGCTCACGGCCGTCGAGGTCACCGAGGCCCATCTGGCCCGTATCGAGGCCGTCGACGAGAAGGTGCACGCCTTCCTGCACGTCGACCGCGAGGGTGCCCTCGCGCAGGCCCGCGCCGTGGACGCCAAGCGCGCCCGCGGCGAGAAGCTCGGCCCGCTGGCCGGCGTACCGCTCGCGCTCAAGGACATCTTCACTACCAAGGGGATCCCGACCACGGTCGGTTCCAAGATCCTCGAGGGCTGGATCCCGCCGTACGACGCGACGCTCACCCAGCGCCTGAAGGACGCCGACGTCGTCATCCTCGGCAAGACCAACATGGACGAGTTCGCCATGGGGTCCTCCACCGAGAACAGCGCGTACGGCCCGACCGGCAACCCCTGGGACCTGACCAAGATCCCCGGCGGTTCCGGCGGCGGCTCCTCCGCGGCGCTCGCCGCGTACGAGGCGCCCCTCGCGATCGGCACGGACACCGGCGGTTCCATCCGTCAGCCCGCTTCCGTCACCGGCACCGTCGGCGTCAAGCCGACCTACGGCGCCGTCTCCCGCTACGGCATGGTCGCCTTCTCGTCCTCGCTGGACCAGGGCGGTCCCTGTGCCCGTACGGTCCTGGACGCGGCGCTGCTGCACGAGGTCATCGCCGGCCACGACCCGCTCGACTCCACCTCCATCGACGCCCCGGTCCCGCCGGTCGTCGAGGCGGCGCGGAACGGCTCGGTCGAGGGGATGCGCGTCGGCGTCGTCAAGCAGTTCCGCGGCGAGGGCTACCAGGCCGGTGTCCTGCAGCGCTTCGACGAGTCCGTCGAGCTGCTGAAGGAGCTGGGCGCCGAGATCGTCGAGCTGGACTGCCCGTCCTTCGACCTCGCGCTGGCCGCGTACTACCTGATCGCGCCCTCCGAGTGCTCCTCGAACCTGGCCCGCTTCGACGGCCTGCGCTACGGCCTGCGGGCCGGCGACGACGGCACCCGCTCCGCCGAGGACGTCACCGCGCTGACCCGCGAGACCGGCTTCGGCCCCGAGGTCAAGCGCCGTGTGATGCTCGGTACGTACGCGCTCAGCTCCGGCTACTACGACGCGTACTACGGCTCCGCGCAGAAGGTGCGCACGCTCATCACCCGTGATTTCGAGCGGGCCTTCGAGCAGGTCGACGTGATCGTTTCGCCGACCACGCCGACCACCGCCTTCGCGATCGGCGAGCGTGCCGACGACCCGATGGCGATGTACCTCGCGGACCTGTGCACCATCCCGACCAACCTGGCGGGCAACGCGGCCATGTCGCTGCCGTGCGGCCTCGCCCCGGAGGACGGGCTCCCCGTGGGGCTCCAGATCATCGCCCCGGCCATGAAGGACGAGCGGCTCTACAAGGTCGGTGCCGCGGTCGAGGCCGCGTTCACCGGGCGCTGGGGCCATCCGCTGCTGGAGGAGGCACCTTCACTGTGAGTGCGATCAAGAAGGCCAAGGGCTTCAAGAAGTCCAGGGCAGGCACGTATCTGTCCATCGGCACCACGCTGTTCGGCGCGGTGAGCGTGGCCAAGCAGGCGAAGAAGGCGCGCACCGAGCAGGATGCGCTCCAGCTGGTCGACGCGGTCGTCTCCGCGGCCGCCATCGTCACCGGCGTCGCCCTGCTCGTCCGCGAGCTGCGCCGTATGACCAGCGACGACGTCCTCGCGGACTGAGCCGGGACTGAGAGGTTAGTTTCACGTGACCGTCACCGAACTGGTGTCGTACGAGGACGCGCTGGCGTCCTACGACCCCGTCATGGGCCTGGAGGTCCATGTCGAGCTCGGCACCAAGACCAAGATGTTCTGCGGGTGCTCCACCGAGCTGGGCGCCGAGCCCAACTCGCAGACCTGCCCCACCTGCCTCGGCCTGCCCGGCTCGCTCCCGGTCGTCAACGCCGGCGGCGTCGAGTCCGCGATCAAGATCGGTCTCGCGCTGAACTGCGAGATCGCCGAGTGGTGCCGCTTTGCCCGGAAGAACTACTTCTATCCGGACATGCCGAAGAACTTCCAGACCTCCCAGTACGACGAGCCCATCGCCTTCAACGGCTACCTCGACGTGCAGCTGGAGGACGGCGAGGTCTTCCGCGTGGAGATCGAGCGCGCCCACATGGAGGAGGACACCGGCAAGTCCACGCACGTGGGCGGTGCCACCGGCCGGATCCACGGCGCCCGTCACTCGCTGCTCGACTACAACCGGGCCGGCATCCCGCTGATCGAGATCGTCACCAAGCCGATCGAGGGCGCGGGCGAGCGGGCTCCCGAGGTCGCCAAGGCGTACGTGGCCGAACTCCGCGAGCTCATCAAGGCGCTGGGCGTCTCCGAGGCCCGCATGGAGATGGGCCAGATGCGCTGCGACGTCAACCTGTCGCTGCGCCCCCACGGCACCGAGAAGTTCGGCACCCGCAGCGAGACGAAGAACGTCAACTCGCTGCGTTCCGTCGAGCGGTCCGTCCGCTTCGAGGTCCAGCGGCACGCGGCCGTGCTGTCCTCCGGCGGCACGATCGTGCAGGAGACCCGTCACTTCCACGAGGAGGACGGCTCCACCACCTCCGGCCGGATCAAGGAAGAGGCCGAGGACTACCGCTACTTCCCCGAGCCGGACCTGGTGCCGGTGGCCCCCTCCCGCGAGTGGGTCGAGGAACTGCGGGCCACCCTGCCCGAGTTGCCGCGCGTGCGCCGCAACCGGCTGCGCGAGGAGTGGGGCATCTCGGAGCACGAGATGCAGTCGCTGCTCAACGCGGGCGCCATCGACCTCATCCTCACCACGATCGACGCGGGCGCGGACGCCGCCTCCGCCCGCAAGTGGTGGATGGGCGAGCTGGCCCGCCGTTCCAACGAGGACGGCGTCGAGCTGAGCGCCCTGCCGATCACCCCGGAGCAGGTGGCCCGGGTCGCCGCGCTCGTCGCCGAGGGTTCCCTCAACGACAAGCTGGCCCGCCAGGTCATCGAGGGCGTGCTCGCGGGCGAGGGCGGCCCGGACGAGGTCGTCGAGAAGCGCGGCCTGAAGGTCGTCTCGGACGACAGCGCCCTGGGCGCGGCCGTGGACGAGGCGATCGAGGCCAACGCGGGCATCGCCGACAAGATCCGCAGCGGCAAGGTCGCGGCGGCCGGTGCGCTCGTCGGCGCGGTCATGAAGGCCACGCGCGGCCAGGCGGACGCGGCGCGTGTGCGCGAGCTGATCCTGGAGAAGCTCGGCGTCGAGGGCTGACGCTCCTGGCTGGATCACGGCCCCTTCCCCCGTTGCGGGGGAAGGGGCCGTAGCCATAGCCGTAGTCATATAGGCGATCAGTCGCAATTGGCGGGAATTGTTCGCTACATACCCCATGGGCGGAAACGGTCCGGCATGATCCGGTGCGTGGAGCGGGCCGGTCCGCGTGCCCGCACTCGAGGCTGGGGGTAGCAATGCGACGGTTGACCACAGCAGTGGCCGCGTTCCTGCTGGCGGGTGCCGGACTGGCGGTCTCCGCGGGGGCGGTCGCGGCCGAGGCGCCCGCCGAAGCCGCGCAGTCCTGCCAGATCGGCTGGGGGAGCCGGACCAAGGCCAGGACGGACGGCGAGACCAAACCGCTGACGGACATCAGAGCCGGGCGGCACCGCTGCTTCGACCGCATGGTCTTCGACGTCCACACCCCGCACGACCGTCCGATCGGCTACCGCGTGGGGTACGTCGACAAGCTGTATCAGGACGGTTCCGGGGACGACATCCCGGTGGAGGGGGGAGCGATCCTGGAGGTCCGGGTGGCCGCCCCGAGCTATGACATGGAGGCGGAGGGCCCCCGCTACCCCGGCCACGTCGGCAAGCCGCTGCCGGGCGTGGACCTCACCGGGTACCGGACGTTCCGCGACGCCCGGTTCGCCGGTAGCTTCGAGGGCGAGACCCAGGTCGGCATGGGCGTCCGCGCCCGGCTGCCGTTCCGTGTGTTCCAGATGGGCAACCACCTCGTCGTGGACGTCGCCCACAGCTGGCGGTCCCTGCGCTGAGCCCGGCCCTGTGGTGTCCTGTGGGGCCCCGTGGGGCTCTGTGGGGAAAACCACAAAAAGGGCAAACGATCTCTTTCGGCTGTCATGGTGGGTGACCAACCAGCTCATGCGGTCGGAGGGCGCACCACGGGGCCCGCTCCCGGCGACCACGACGCGATCCCGGGAACCAGCGAATGACCTCACTCGCCCGGTGGTGCCTGCGCCACCGCCTCGCCACCGTCCTGATATGGCTGGTCGCGCTCGCGGGCACCACGGCGGCGGCCACGCTGAGCGGCTCCGCCTACTCCGACGACTACCGCGTCCCCGGCACCGAGTCCGCCCGGGCGACCGCCCTGCTGGAGCGGGAGTTCCCCGGCCTCGGCGGCGACGACACCATCGTCTGGCACACCGACCACGGCACCGTGCGCTCCGCCGACGTCAAGAAGCGCATGACCACGGTGCTGCACGAGGTCGCCGGCCTGCCGGGCGTCGTCTCCGTCGACGGCCCGTACGGCCGGGACGGCAAGGCCCGCGTCAGCCCCGACGGGCACACGGCGTACGCATCCCTGACCTTCGCGGCCCCCGGCGGCGGCGACCCGGACAAGGCCCAGGTCCAGCGCGTCGTCGACACCGCCCGCGAGGCGGCCGGCCCGGGCCTTGCGGTCGCGCTCGGCGGCAGCTCCATCGGGACGACCGAGAGCTCGAGCGGCCACCTGAGCGAGGTCGTCGGCGTGGTCGTCGCGGCCGTCGTGCTGTTCGTCGTCTTCGGCTCGCTCGCCGCCAGCCTGCTGCCCATCGCCACGGCCCTCGTCGGCGTGGGCACCGCCGCCATGGGCACCGTCCTGCTCGGCCACCTCATGCCAGTCGCCGGTTTCGCCCCCATGCTGGGCACCCTCATCGGGCTCGGGGTGGGCATCGACTACGCCCTGTTCATCGTGACCCGGCATCGGAAGGGCCTGCGCCAGGGGCTGCCGGTCGCGGTGGCCGCGGAGCGGGCCATCGCCACCACCGGGCGTGCCGTGGTCTTCGCCGGGGGCACCGTGTGCGTCGCCCTGCTCGGCATGCTCATCCTGCGGCTCGGCTTCCTCACCGGCGTCGCCCTGGCCGCCTCGCTCACGGTCGTCCTCACCGTCGCCGCGTCCGTCACCCTGCTGCCCGCCCTGCTCGGCGTCATCGGGGAGCGGGCCCTCAGCCGCCGCGAACGGCGCCGCCTCGCGCACTCGGGCCCCTGGCCGGAGAGCCCCACCGGGCTCGCCGCCCGCTGGTCGGCGTTCGTCGAACGCAGGCCCAAGCTCCTCGGCGCGGTCGCCGTCGTCGTCATGCTGGTTCTCGCCCTGCCGGTGGGAGCCCTCCGGCTGGGCACCTCCGACCAGGGCAACAACCCGGCGTCCAGCACCACCCGCCAGGCGTACGACATGCTCGCGAAGGGCTTCGGCCCCGGCGTCAACGGCCCGCTGACGCTCGTCGCCGAGATCGACGGCGCCGCCGACCGGCTCGCCTTCGACAAGCTCCCCGACCGGCTCCGGCACACCGAGGGCGTCGCCGCCGTCGGCCCCGCCGACCTGAGCGGCAGCCGGTCCACGGGCGTCATCACGGTGGTCCCCGCCACGTCGCCCCAGTCCCATGCCACCAGCGAACTCGTCGACCGGCTGCGCTCCGAGGTCCTGCCCAAGGCCACCGACGGCACCACCCTCGAGGTGCGGGTCGGCGGGGTGACCGCGAGCTACGACGACTTCGCCGGCGTCATCCTCGGCAAGCTGCCGCTCTTCGTCGGCACGGTCGTCGGACTGGGCTGTCTGCTGCTGCTCCTCGCCTTCCGCAGCATCGGTGTGCCCCTGAAGGCCGCGGTGATGAACATCGCCGCCGTGACCTCGTCGTTCGGACTGATCGTCGCGATCTTCCAGTGGGGCTGGGGCAGCGAGCGCCTCGGCCTCGGCAGCGCCGGGCCCATCGAACCGTTCCTTCCGGTGGTCATGGTCTCGGTGCTCTTCGGGCTCTCCATGGACTACCAGGTGTTCCTGGTCAGCAGGATGTACGAGGAGTGGCTCGCCACCCGCGACAACCGCCGCGCGGTACGGGTGGGGCTGACGGAGACCAGCCGGGTCATCAACTCGGCGGCCGTCATCATGATTTCGGTCTTCCTCGCGTTCGTCCTCAGCGGCGACCGGGTCATCGCCATGTTCGGCATCGGCCTCGCCGCCGCCGTCGCGCTGGACGCGTTCGTGCTGCGCACGCTGCTGGTGCCGGCGCTCATGCACATGCTGGGCGGTGCGAACTGGTGGCTGCCGGCCTGGCTGGAACGGTGGCTGCCGCGCCTCAGCATCGAGCCGCCGGACGACCCCGAAGCGCCGTCGCCCACGGCCCCCGAGCCGGTGCGGGCCGGCGCCTAAGGACCCTCAGGTGCCGTCTAAGGACCGTGAATCGGGCAGTCACCCGATGTGAGCGGCCCCCCTCAGGGACGAGTCTGTGTGCAGACCGCTTCACCGTCCCAGCACAAGGGGAACTGCCATGATCGACTACCTGGTTCACGTGTTCCGCGCCCTGGACCTCTCCCGCGAAGCCGCCGAGCACCGGCTCGCCGAGGAGGCCCGCGCCGCCGCCCGTGGGGAGCGGGAGGAATCGTCGAAGCGTGCCGCCGGCAAGCGAGTTCGCGACGCCTACCACCGCGCCGCCTGAGCAGGCGGCTGTGACCGATTCGGCCGTGATCGATTCGGCGGCGGCGATGTCAGAGGGCTGTGCGATGCTCGGCGATGTGCAGAAGAACTCCGCCAGCCCGGTATTCGTCGGACGTGCCGAAGAACTCGACACGCTCACCGGCGCGCTCGCCCTCGCCGCCGAGGGCGAGCCGCAGGCCCTGCTGATAGGCGGGGAGGCGGGCGTCGGCAAGACCCGGCTCGTCGAGGAGTTCCTGGCCGCGGCCTCGGCCTCCGGCGCCGTCACCGCGCTCGGCGGCTGCGTGGAGATCGGCTGGGAGGGCCTGCCCTTCGCGCCCGTCTCCACCGCCCTGCGCGCCCTGCACCGGCAGTTGGGGGAGGAGCTCACCCTGGCCGCCGCCGGACAGGAGGGCGAACTCGCCCGGCTCCTGCCCGAACTGGGCGAAACCGCCCGGGAGTCCCACGACGAGGACGGCCGCGCCCGCCTCTTCGAGCTCACCGCCCGCATGCTCGAGCGGCTCACCGCCGACCGCACGCTCGTCCTCGCCATCGAGGACCTGCACTGGGCCGACCGCTCGACCCGCGAGCTGCTCGCCTACCTCTTCCGCTCCCTGCACACCGCACGCGTCGTCATCGTCGCCACCTACCGGTCCGACGACATCCACCGCCGCCACCCCCTGCGCTCCTTCCTCGCCGAGCGCCGGATGCGCACCCTGCACCGCATCGAGCTGCCCCGCTTCACCCGCGCCGAAGTCCGGGCCCAGCTCGCCGGGATCAGCGGCACCCAGCCCGACCTGGACACCCTCAACGACATCTTCGAACGCTCCGACGGCAACGCCTTCTTCGTCGAGGAACTCGCCGCCGCCCGCACCGCGGGCTGCCGCACCGCCCTCAGCGACTCCCTGCGCGACCTCCTGCTCGTCCGCGTCGAGGCGCTGGACGAGAGCGCCCAGCGCGTGGTGCGCATCGCCGCCGAGGGCGGCTCCGCCGTGGGGTACGAACTGCTTTGTGCCGTCACCGGCCTCGGCGAGGACGACCTCATCGACGCCCTCCGGGGCGCCGTCGGCGCCGGCATCCTCCGCCCCACCGCCGACGGCGACGGCTACTGCTTCCGGCACGCGCTCGTCCGCGAAGCCGTCACCGACGACCTCCTGCCCGGCGAGCGCTCCCGCCTCAACCGGCGTTACGCCCAGGCCCTGGAGACCGACCCCGCCCTCCTGCGGGCCGACGAACTCCCCGCCCGCCTGGCCACCTACTGGTACCACGCGCACGACCCCGCCAAGGCGCTGCCCGCCGTGCTCGCCGCCTCCGTCCACGCCCGGCGGCGCTATGCGCACGCCGAGCAACTGAGCCTGCTCGAGCGGGCGCTGGAGCTGTGGGAGGACGTCCCGAAGGACGTCCTCGAGCAGCAGCGCCCCTTCGACGCCGCCGACGTGTATCCCGCGTGCGGCTGTGCCGACGAAGCACTGCACCTGGTCGACCTGCTGGCCGAGACCGTGGTCGCCGCGTCCATGGCGGGCGACCGCGAGCGCGCCCTGGCCGTCTGCAAACAGGCGCTGCGCACCCTCGACGAGACCCGCGACCCCCTGCGCGCCGCCTGGTTCTGGACCCAGCGCAGCAAGCTCATGGAGGCCCTGGTGCGCACCGACGGCTCGGCCGAGCTCGCCCGCGCCCAGGAGCTGGTGCGCGGCCTGCCGCCGTCCCCCGTGCACGCCGAGGTCGTGGCACAAGCCGCCGCCTGGAGCGCGATCCACACCCCCGGCCCGGAGAGCTATGCCATCGCCGAGCGCGCGGTCGAACTGGCGCGTCTGGTCGGCGCCGAGGGCACGGAGCTCAACGCCCGGCTGACGCTCGCCGGCCTCAAGATCGAGTCCGGTGAGGTGGAGACCGGCCTCGCGGAGCTGCGGGACATCGGCGCGCAGGTCACCGAGCTGGGCCACGTCCAGGTCATCGGGCGCAGCATCATCAACCTCTCCTCCGCCCTGGAGGGCGTGGGTCGGCCCGAGCAGGCCGTCGAGGTGGTGGACCGGGGCGCCGCCCTGCTGGACCGCCTCCACCTGCGCGACGTCAAGGCGTGGACCCTGGCCAACAAGTCGAAGTCGCTGTACGCGCTTGGGTGTTGGGAGGAGGCGGAGCGGACGGTCGAGGAGGTCCTGCGCCTGGCCCAGGGGGCCAAGCCGGGCGCCTACGCCACCCACTGCCTGGCCCTGCTGGCGCTCGCGCGCGGCGACTGGGGCGCGGCGGAGCGGCACCTGGCGGCCACCCTCGCCCGCTACGGCATCCACGACCCGCAGCCGCAGCACACCGTCTCCTGTGCTCACACGACCCTGGAACTCGCCGCCGTCCGCGGCCGGCTGGCCGATGCCCGCGCCGCACTCCACGGCGTCCTGGACGCCGGCCTGCCCGTCGCCACCCAGCGCTACGCCTGGCCCCTGCTCGTCACCGCCGCCGCCGTGGAGGCCGATGCCCGCGGGCTGCCGGCCGCCGAGGCCGGCCGTGCCGAGGTCCTCGCCCGGATCCGGGCGGCGGCCCGGCACCTGCCCCGGATCGTGCCCGCCTGGCAGGCGTACGGGCTCTTCCTGGACGCCGAACTCCTGCGCGCCGAGGGCCGGGAGGACGCGGACATCTGGGCCGAGGCCGTGGCCGCCTTCGAGCGTGTCGACCGGCCGTACGACCTGGCGCGCGTGCGCCGCCGCTGGGCCGAGGCCCTGCTGGCGGCGGGCGGCGCCGGCACGGAGCGTGCCGCCGAACTGCTGCCCCTCGTGCACACCACCGCCGTCCGCCTCGGCGCCCACCCCCTGCGCGAGGCCGTCGAACTGCTCGCCCGCCGGGCCCGGTTGCCGCTCGTCGTGGAGGAGGCCCCGAAGGCCGACGGCTCCGGTGCCGCCTCGCTCGGCCTCACCCCGCGCGAGCGCGACGTCCTGCGGCTGGTGGCGCAGGGCCGCAGCAACCGCCAGATAGCCGAGGAGCTGTTCATCTCACCGAAGACGGCGAGCGTCCATGTCTCCAACATCCTGGCCAAGCTGGGCGCTTCGGGCCGGGGCGAGGCCGCCGCGACGGCCCACCGACTGCGGCTGTTCAGCCCTTCCGGGGGCGTATGAGGACGCTTCCCGAGTCGAGGTCCACCGGCCCCTTGCCGGGGTCGCCGTCGCCGATGTCGTCGATGCACATCTCGCGGCGGTCGCGCTCTTCCTGGGTGTGCTTCCGGCCCGGCTGGAACAGCTCCTCCAGTGCGGTGAACATGGCAATCCCCCTTCTTCCGACGGAGATTCCCAGTCTAGGGGACACCTGTCTGGTTTCTGTACCTACTGGTATGTACACTGCTCCTCGTGAGCACATCGGAGCGCTTGATCGAAAGCACCCGGGCTCTCCTGTGGGAGCGCGGCTATGTCGGCACCAGCCCCAAGGCCATCCAGCAGCACGCGGGGGCCGGGCAGGGCAGCATGTACCACCACTTCAACGGCAAACCGGACCTCGCGCTCGCCGCGATCCGCCGCACGGCGGAGGAGATGCGGGCGAAGGCGGAGGCGCAGTTCGCCGTGCCCGGCACGGCAGTTGAGCGCATCTCCGCGTATCTGCTGCGCGAGCGCGACGTCCTGAAGGGCTGCCCTGTCGGGCGCCTGACCCAGGACCCGGACATCGTCGCCGATCCCGTGCTGCGGCAGCCCGTGGACGAGACGTTCGACTGGATGCGCGGCCGTCTCGCGGACGTCCTCGCGGAGGGCCGCGACCGCGGCGAACTGACCGCGTCGCTCGACCCGGTCGCGACGGCCTCGACGATCGTCGCCGTGCTGCAGGGCGGGTACGTCCTCGCGCGGGCGGCGGATTCGGACGAGCCGTACCGGCAGGCGATCCGGGGCGTACTGGATCTACTGAAGACGCAGGCCCGGTAGGGGGTTGCGCCCCGGTCCCGCCCTCTCCCCGTCTCCTGGGGCTCCGCCCCAGACCCCGCTTATCGCGGCTTCGCCCCCGGAGGAAACGGTGAAAGGGCGGGGCAGGGGCAACTTCCACCCCACCCCCAACAGGCAGCCGAACAGACGGAGTCACCCATGTACGCAATGCAGTACGAAATCACCCTCCCCGCCGACTACGACATGGACACCATCCGCACCCGCGTGGCCGCCAGCGGACACATGCTCGACGACCGCCCCGGCCTCGGGCTCAAGGCGTATGTCATCCGCGAGCACGGCGTCGACGGCTCGCCGGTGAACCAGTACGCCCCCTTCTACCTCTGGGACGACATCGGCGGCATGGGCAACTTCCTCGTCGGCGGCGGCGGTTTCCAGCGCATCATCGGCTCCTTCGGCCGCCCGGCCGTCCAGCACTGGACCGGCGTGGCCCGCGAGACGGGCCCCGCCCGCAGCGCTGCGCCGCGCGCCGCTGCCCGTCGGGTCACCCCGATCCCGGCCGACGGCGAACCCGGCGACCTGGCTGCCCTGTTCGAGCAGGAGACAGCCGAACTCGGCGCCCTGGCACGGCGCGAGGGCGTGCACACCGCCGCTCTCGCCTTCGACCCCCGCCACTGGCAGCTGATGCGCTTCACGCTCTGGGAGAGCACGGTCCCGGAGGACCACGACGCGACCGAGCGCTACGAGGTGCTTCACCTCTCCTCCCCGCACCTGGACGAGCTTCCCGAGGGCCGCCACTGGTAAGCATGCGGGAGTCAAGTGCCACAGAAGAAGCGGGAGATCACATGCGCATCGGGGAGATGGTCCGGCGCACGGGGGTGAGCGAGCGGCTGCTGCGCTACTACGAGGACCAGGGCCTGCTGCACCCGGACCGGCTGCCCAGCGGCTACCGGGTCTACCGCGAGGAGGACGTGGTCACGGTCCGCCGCATCCGCTCACTGCTCGCCGCGGGGCTGACGACCTGCGTGATCGCCCGCGTCCTGCCGTGCGTGCGCGACGAGGGCCCCCGCCTGGTGCCGGTCTGCTCCGACCTCGTCGCCCAACTGCGCGACGAGCGCGGCCGGATCACCTCGGCGATCGACGAACTCCAGGCGTCGCGCGGCATGCTGGACGCGGTCATCGCCGCGGGCGTGGCAGACGAGGCGGGCGACCCGCAAGCCCTCAGTACCACGACCCCCGCGCCTTCGGCAGCGCCGCTATCTCCGCCAAGTCCCCTTCGGTGAGCCGGAGCCGGGCGGCGGCCGCGTTCTGCACCGCCCACTCGGCCTTCTTCGTGCCCGGCACCGGAATCACATGCCGCCCCTGGGCCAGCACCCAGGCCAGGGCGACCTGCGCGACGGGCACGTCGTGACGGGCGGCGACACGGCGCAGCCCGGCCACGATCGGCTGGTTCGCGGCCATCATCTCGGCCGTGAAGCGCGGGTGCCGGGCCCGGATGTCCTCCGGCTCGAAGCCCTGGCCCGGGGTGAGCGTGCCACTGAGGAAACCGTTCCCCAGGGGCATCGCCGCCAGCAGGCCCACACCGCGCGAGGCGCACCACGGCACCAGCGCGTCGAGCGCCTCCCGTGACCAGACGGACAGTTCGGCCTGGACGGAGCTGACGGGGAAGACCTGCTGCACCCGTTCCAGCTGCCGGATCGTCGCGTCGTACATCCCCGCCCCGCTCCGGCGGCGGGCCCGCGCACCGATCGCACACCACCCCAGCGCCCGTACCTTGCCGGCGGCCACCAGCTCCGCCATGGCGCCCCAGGTCTCCTCGACGGGCACCTCGGGGTCGGGCCGGTGCAGCTGGTAGAGGTCGATCACGTCGGTCTGGAGCCGCCGCAGCGAGGCGTCGCAGGCACGTTTCACATAGCCGGGCCGCCCGTTGGCGACGACGTGCTGTTCGCCCACGAGCAGGCCGCACTTGGTCGATATGAAGGCGTCCGCACGCCGCTCCCGCAGCACGCGCCCCACCAGCAGCTCATTGGTGAACGGCCCGTACATGTCGGCGGTGTCCAGCAGATTCGTTCCGGCGTCCAGCGCCGCGTGGACGGTGCGCAGCGCGCCCTCGCCGCTCTGCTGGGAGGCGGTGTACGCCCAGTGCATGGGCATGCACCCGAGGCCGATCGCACCCACTTCGAGCGCCGTCGCACCGATTGTCCTGCGCTCCACGCGGTGTATCCCTCCCGTTCCTCGCCACCAAATTAGCCGTTGGAAGTGACGTTGCTTCACATAGCCTCCAGGTATGACCGCAGATCACAGCCGTACCGCCCGCCCCCTGGTCTGGCTGCCCTTCCGGCCGGAGGAGATCGGAGGGCTCCCGGAGAACCTCGAATACGCCTGCTGGAGCGGCGAAGAGGACTTCCCGACCGACCCCGCCCGGTGCGCCTTCTACTGCGTCCCCTACGAGAGGAACGGCGCACTGGCCCGCCCCGAACTGTGTGCGCGCCCGGTGCCGCGGATGCGCAACCTGAGGGTGATGCAGGCGCTCACCGCCGGGATCAACCACCTCGAGCAGGCCATCGCGCAACTGCCGCCCGGCGCGCAGGTGTGCAACGCCCGCGGTCTGCACGACACGAGCACCGCCGAGCTGGCCCTCGCCCTCACCCTGGCCTCCCTCCGGGGCATCCCCGGTTTCGTCCGGGCGCAGGACGCGCAGGAATGGCGCCAGGACTTCCGGCCGGCGCTCGCCGACAAGTCCGTCCTCATCGTGGGGTACGGCTCGATCGGCAGTGCCATTGAGGACCGGCTCGTTCCGTTTGAGTGCGCGCGGGTGGTGCGCGTCGCGCGCTCGGCCCGTGAGTCGGCACGCGGTGCCGTGCATCCGGTCGCCGCCCTGCCCCGTCTGCTGCCCGACGCGGACGTGGTGATCCTGGTGACCCCGCTCACCGGGGAGACCCGAGGGCTGATGGGTGCGGACAACCTCGCCCGTATGAAGGACGGCGCCCTGCTGGTGAACGTCGCGCGCGGCGGGATCGTCGACACCGACGCCCTCCTCGCTGAGCTGAAGAGCGGCCGCCTGCGTGCGGCACTGGACGTCACCGACCCCGAGCCGCTGCCCGCCGGTCACCCGCTGTGGAGTGCCCCCGGAGTCCTCGTCACCCCCCATGTGGGTGGGCCGTCTTCGGCCTTTTTCCCGCGGGCGAAGGCGCTGCTGCGCGGCCAACTGGCCAGATTCGCACTGGACGAGCCTCTGCAGAACGTCGTAGCCACTGCCGCTTGAAGCCACGTAGAGATACCGTTCGGCTGCACTGCGTATCCATAATCCCGTAGCTAGTTACGCTATGTATATGAGCTATGTCCCTGAGTGACCAGTCTGGTGTATCGTCCGGACCGGGGGCTGCGCCGCGCACCGTACGGCCGCAGCGAAGTACCGGCACTCAAGGGGGGCGACGGGCGATGCACGGCCAATGGACGATCAACCCGACGCGGCTCAGGCACCGGCCACTCGTGCACCGGCGGCGAATGCACTGCACGGCAACCCTGCTCCTGTGGCTCCCATGGGTCGCCTGGCTCAGGACGGCGGCGCGGTGAGCGCCCCCGGAGCGGCCCTGCCCCGGCGGCGCACGGCGGCCGGGGGTCCGGTCGGCGCCTCGGGTGTGCTCTCCCAGCTCCTTCTCGCCCTCGTCTGCGGGGGCTACGCGACGGGTGCCGTCTTCGGCTGGGGCTCGTCCGATCTCGCGCTCACCATGGGCGACTTCGGCCTCAGCGGCGCCGCGGGCCTCGCCGCCGCCTCCTGTTTCTGGTACGCGCGCACCCGCACCACCCGGTTTCGGCCCGCCTGGATGCTGTTCGCCGCCTCCTCAGGGATGGCCGGCTGCGGCAATGCCGTCTGGGGGTGGTACGAGGTCGTCATGGGCCGGCACGTACCCAGCCCGTCGCCGGCCGACTTCTGCTTCCTGCTCTTCGCGCCGCCCGCCATCATCGGCCTGCTGGTCCTCGCCCGGCGCCCGGTCACCCGGGCCGGCTGGGTCTGCCTCGGGCTCGACTCCTGGCTGATCGGCGGCTCGCTGCTGACGCTCTCCTGGAGCCTCGCCCTCGCGCACACCGCGCACTTCGAGGGCGAGACCGTGGCGCACGCCGCGCTCAACCTCGCCTATCCGCTGCTGGACATCGTGCTCGTGTCCATGGTGCTGGCGCTGCACTTCCGCCGCTCGTCCGCCAACCGCTCCGCGATCAACACCGCCATCGCCGCGCTCGCCCTCACCGTGCTGTGCGACGCGCTGTTCACCTCGCCCCTGCTGCGCGAGAACTACCGCTCCGGGCAGATCCTCGACGCCGGCTGGTTCGCCGGTTACATGCTGATGGCGTACGCGCCCTGGGTGGCCCGCGAGGAGGGCGAGTCCCCGCGCGGCAGCGGCCGTTCCGTCCCGCAGCCCAGCCGGCCCATCGCCGGCTCGCTCGCCGCCCTCACCCCGTACCTCGCCGCCGCCGTCTGCACCCTGGGCATCCTCTACAACGTCCTCGACGGCCACCGCGTCGACCGGGTCGTGCTCTTCACCGGCTGTACGGTCGTCCTGGCGCTCGTCGTCCGCCAGGGCATCATGCTCCTCGACAACATCTCCCTCACCCAGGAACTGGCGCAGAAGGAGAACCACTTCCGCTCCCTGGTGCAGGGCTCCAGCGATGTCATCATGATCGCCGCCCCCACCGGCATCCTGCGCTACGTCAGCCCCGCCGCGGCCGGCGTCTACGGTCGCGAGGCCGAGGAACTCGTCGGCTCCGAACTCGCCTCGCTCATCCACCCCGAGGACCTCGGCCGGGTCGTCCACGAGGTGCGCCGCTTCCTCGCGGCACCGCCCGCCGAGGAGCCCACCACCCGCATCGAGTGCCGCTTCCGCTCCGGCGACGGCGAGTGGCTCAACGTCGAATCCACCGTCAACCGCCATCACGGCGGCCTCATCTTCAACAGCCGTGATGTGACCGAACGGGTGCGCCTCCAGGCCCAGTTGCAGCACACGGCCGAGCACGACACGCTCACCGACCTGCCCAACCGCGCCCTGTTCACCCGGCGCGTCCAGCAGGCCCTCACCGGCCGGAGAGTGACCGACGCGGGCACGGCCGTGCTCTTCATCGACCTCGACGGGTTCAAGGCGGTCAACGACACCGTGGGTCACCAGGCAGGCGACGAACTGCTCGTCCAGGCGGCCCGCCGCCTCCAGGACTCCGTGCGCGCGGGCGACAGCACGGCCCGGTTCGGGGGCGACGAGTTCGCCGCGCTCATCCTCGGCGACGGCACCCGCGACCCCGCCGCGCGCGAGTACCGCATCCTCGAGATCGCCGACCGGCTGCGGGTCACCCTCTCCCAGCCGTACGCGGTCGAGAGCGGAACCGAGGTCCGGGTCGCCGCCAGCATCGGCGTCGCCTTCGCCGAGCCCGGCATCACCCCCGGCACCCTCATGCGCAACGCGGACCTCGCGATGTACCGCGCGAAGCAGGCCGGCAAGGGGCGCGTCGAGCTGTACGCGCCGCAGATGCAGGCCGAGGTCGTCCGCCGCGCCGAGCTGGCCACCCGGCTCCGCACGGCGCTGCACGACGGCGAGTTCGCGGTGCTGCACCAGCCCGTCGTCGAGCTGGCCACCGGCCGGATCACGGCCGCCGCCGCACAGGCCCGGTGGCGTTCGCCCCAGGGCATCCTCTTCACCCCGGCCGAATTCCTGCGCGTGGCCGACATCGAGCGCGGCGAGGAGAGCGCCCGCACCGCCGAACTCGGCCGGTGGACCATGGAAAAGGCCATCGAGCTGGCGGCCCTGCGCCGCCGCGCGGGCCTGGGCGTCCCGGTGTACGTACGGATGCCGGCCGCCCGGCTGCTCGACAAGTCCCTGCCGCCCAAGCACCTCGAGGCGCTGCTCCTGCGCCACGGCATGCCCTCCGGCGGGCTCGTCCTCGAACTGTCCGGCAGCGACCCCCGCGTCCCCCTCGACGACCTCGAGCGCCGGCTCGTCTCCCTGCGCCGGTTCGGCGCACGCGTCGCCCTGGACGGCTTCGGCGGCGGATACGCCGCGATGAGCGCGCTGCGGCGGCTCCCCGTCGACGTACTCAAGCTCGACCGCACCCTCGTCGACGGGGTCGTCGAGTCCGCCCGGCTGCACAAGATCACCGCCGGGCTGCTGAGGATCGCCACGGACCTCGGCCTGCCGTCCGTGGCCGACGGGGTGGACGAGCCCGAGCAGGCGCGCGTCCTGCGCGCCATGGGCTGCACCCACGGCCAGGGCCTGGCCTTCTCCGGCGCGCTCGACGAGCACCGGCTGCGCCACGCCCTCGGCCGGGGCTGCTACCCGGTGCCGGGGGAGGCCGGGGGCGGTGCGGAACGCGTGCTCGTCGGGGGTGCGCTGCCCGTGCGCTCGGCCGCGGTCGGCGGGGCCGGGGCGCTGGCACATGCTCCATTGCGCTCAAATAATGAGACGCCCGTCCCACCCACTTGACACCCCGCATGCACCGGGGGGAGGGTCAGTCCCATGCGCACCCGAATTCTCGTACTTGGAAAGCGCGTCGGCTGAAGCAGGCCACCGTCCCCGCCTGCTGATCGCACCGGCGCGCTCCCCTCGCTTGCCTCATGGCACGAGGGGTTTTTTGTTGCACTGACAGCTCGCAGACCACCGCAAACCCACTTCCCCCGAGAAGAGAATGCCGATGACCGAGCAGGCCACCGGGGCCCATCATCCGCAGCCGCGCGCACGCGGCGGCGCGGCGCAGCAGCCCTCCATCGTCGAACACGTCACGGGCGCGCAGTCACTCATCCGCTCGCTGGAAGAGGTCGGGGCCGACACCGTGTTCGGCATCCCCGGCGGTGCGATCCTCCCCGCCTACGACCCGATGATGGACTCCTCGAAGGTCCGCCACATCCTGGTGCGGCACGAGCAGGGCGCGGGCCACGCGGCCACTGGATACGCCCAGGCCACCGGCAAGGTGGGCGTGTGCATGGCCACTTCGGGCCCGGGTGCCACCAACCTCGTCACGCCCATCGCCGACGCCCACATGGACTCCGTCCCGCTGGTGGCCATCACCGGCCAGGTGTCGTCCAAGTCGATCGGCACGGACGCCTTCCAAGAAGCGGACATCTGCGGCATCACCATGCCGATCACCAAGCACAACTGGCTGGTCACCGACCCGGCGGAGATCCCCAGGACCATCGCCGAGGCGTTCCACGTCGCCTCCACCGGGCGCCCGGGCCCGGTGCTCGTCGACATCGCCAAGGACGCGCTCCAGGCGCAGACCACCTTCGTCTGGCCGCCCCACACCGACCTGCCCGGCTACCGGCCCGTCACCAAGCCGCACGCCAAGCAGATCCGCGAGGCCGCCAAGCTGATCACCCAGGCCGCGCGCCCGGTGCTCTACGTCGGCGGCGGTGTCCTCAAGGCCCGGGCCACCGCCGAGCTCAAGGTCTTCGCCGAGCTGGCCGGCGCCCCGGTGACCACCACGCTGATGGCGCTCGGCGCCTTCCCCGACACCCACCCGCAGCACCTCGGCATGCCCGGCATGCACGGTTCGGTCGCCGCCGTCACCTCCCTGCAGCAGGCCGACCTGATCGTGGCCCTCGGCGCCCGCTTCGACGACCGCGTCACCGGGAAACTCGACTCGTTCGCCCCCCACGCCAAGATCGTCCACGCGGACATCGACCCCGCCGAGATCGGCAAGAACCGTGTGGCGGACGTGCCGATCGTCGGCGACGCCCGTGAGGTCCTGGCCGACCTGATCGTCGCCGTCCAGGCCGAGCACGCGGAGGGCCACGTCGGCGACCACACCCTGTGGTGGGACGAACTCAACCGCTGGCGCAAGGCCTATCCGCTCGGCTACGACCTGCCCGACGACGGCAGCCTCTCCCCGCAGCAGGTCATCCAGCGCATCGGACAACTCGCGCCCAAGGACACGATCTACACCGCGGGTGTCGGCCAGCACCAGATGTGGGCCGCCCACTTCATCGACTACGAACAGCCCGCCACCTGGCTCAACTCCGGCGGCGCGGGCACGATGGGCTATGCCGTGCCGGCCGCGATGGGGGCGAAGGCCGGTATGCCGGACCACACGGTGTGGGCCATCGACGGCGACGGATGCTTCCAGATGACCAATCAGGAACTGGTCACCTGCGCGCTGAACAACATCCCCGTCAAGGTCGCCATCATCAACAACGGTGCGCTGGGCATGGTCCGCCAGTGGCAGACGCTCTTCTACAACGAGCGCTACTCCAACACCGTGCTGCACTCGGGTCCCGAAGCGAACGGCAAGGAGCCCTGCACCGGCACCCGCATCCCGGACTTCGTCAAGCTCGCCGAGGCCATGGGCTGTGTCGGCATCCGCTGCGAGGACCCGGCGGAGCTCGATGCGGTGATCGAGCGGGCGAACGCCATCAACGACCGCCCCGTCGTGGTGGACTTCATCGTGCACCAGGACGCCATGGTCTGGCCGATGGTCGCCGCGGGCACCTCCAACGACGAGATCCTGGCCACCCGCGGCGTCCGCCCGGACTTCACCGACGTCGACGACGACTGAGACGGAGAGAGACGACACCATGACCAAGCACACGCTCTCCGTCCTGGTGGAGAACACCCCGGGCATCCTCGCCCGGATCGCCGCCCTGTTCTCCCGCCGCGGCTTCAACATCGACTCGCTCGCCGTCGGCGTCACCGAACACCCCGACATCTCCCGCATCACGATCGTCGTCAACGTCGAGTCGCTGCCGCTGGAACAGGTCACCAAGCAGCTCAACAAGCTCGTCAACGTGCTGAAGATCGTCGAACTCGAGGACGCCACGGCCGTCCAGCGCGAACTCGTGCTGGTGAAGGTCCGCGCCGACAACGAGACCCGCTCGCAGATCGTCGAGATCGTCCAGCTCTTCCGCGCCAAGACCGTCGACGTCTCCCCGGAGGCGGTCACCATCGAGGCCACCGGAGGCAGCGACAAGCTCGGTGCCATGCTCAAGATGCTGGAGCCGTTCGGCATCAAGGAGCTGGTGCAGTCCGGCACCATCGCGATCGGCCGCGGCGCCCGGTCCATCACGGACCGCAGCCTGCGGGCGCTGGAGCGATCCGCCTAGGCCCGATCGATAGACCTGATCACTTCCCCCCGCCCACCCGTCATACGGTGGGACGCACATCCGCACACAAGGAGACACCACACGTGGCTGCCGAGCTCTTCTACGACAACGACGCCGACCTGTCCATCATCCAGCGCCGCAAGGTGGCGGTTCTCGGCTACGGCAGCCAGGGCCACGCCCACGCGCTGTCCCTGCGCGACTCGGGCGTCGACGTCCGGGTCGGTCTGCTCGAGGGCTCGTCGTCCCGGCAGAAGGCCGAGGAGCAGGGGCTGCGCGTCGTCACTCCCGCCGAGGCGGCGGCCGAGGCCGACGTCATCATGATCCTGGTCCCGGACCCGATCCAGGCCAAGGTCTACGAGGAGTCCGTCAAGGAGCACCTCAAGGACGGCGACGCGCTGTTCTTCGGCCACGGCTTCAACATCCGCTTCGGGTTCATCAAGCCCCCGGCCGGCGTGGACGTCTGCATGGTCGCCCCCAAGGGCCCGGGCCACCTGGTGCGCCGCCAGTACGAGGAGGGCCGCGGCGTTCCGTGCATCGCGGCCGTCGAACAGGACGCCTCCGGCGGCGCGTTCGCGCTGGCGTTGTCGTACGCCAAGGCGATCGGCGGCACCCGGGCCGGTGTCATCAAGACCACCTTCACCGAGGAGACCGAGACCGACCTGTTCGGTGAGCAGGCCGTGCTGTGCGGCGGCGCGTCGGCCCTGGTGAAGGCGGGCTTCGAGACGCTGGTGGAGGCCGGCTACCAGCCGGAGATCGCCTACTTCGAGTGCCTGCACGAGCTCAAGCTCATCGTGGACCTGATGTACGAGGGTGGCCTCGAGAAGATGCGCTGGTCGGTCTCCGAGACCGCCGAGTGGGGCGACTACGTCACCGGCCCGCGGATCGTCACCGAGCAGACCAAGGCCGAGATGAAGAAGGTCCTCGGCGAGATCCAGGACGGCACCTTCGCCAAGAACTGGATGAAGGAGTACCAGGACGGCCTGCCCAAGTACAACGAGTACAAGAAGGCCGACCAGGACCACCTGCTCGAGACCACCGGCAAGAAGCTCCGCAAGCTGATGAGCTGGGTCGACAACAACGAGTGAGGCACCGGGAGCGGGCCACGGCACTGCCGTGGCCCGCTCTTTTGGATTCGCCGGGAGACAGACGGCCGTCCGCCGATACACTTCTCCGCAACACAGCGCGTCAGGCTCACAGTGTCGTGCGTCTCCACGCGGCAGCCACCCTTCACCGCCTGCGGCCGTCGGGACGGCCGTTGACATGGACCAGTGAGGACTGAGAGACCACGTGAGTACTGCTTCGACCCGTAAACCCGTCGTACTCATCGCCGAGGAGCTTTCCCCCGCCACGGTCGACGCGCTCGGCCCGGACTTCGAGATCCGGCAGTGCAACGGAGCGGACCGTGCCGAGCTGCTGCCCGCCGTCGCCGACGTCGACGCGATCCTGGTGCGCTCCGCCACCAAGATCGACGCAGAGGCCATCGCCGCCGCCAAGCGCCTGCGCGTCGTGGCCCGTGCGGGCGTCGGACTCGACAACGTCGACGTCTCCGCCGCCACCAAGGCCGGTGTCATGGTGGTGAACGCGCCGACCTCCAACATCGTCACCGCCGCCGAACTCGCCTGCGGCCTGCTCATCGCCACCGCCCGCAACATCCCACAGGCCAACTCCGCGCTGAAGAACGGCGAGTGGAAGCGCTCGAAGTACACCGGCGTGGAGCTGTCCGAGAAGACGCTCGGCGTCGTCGGCCTCGGCCGCATCGGTGTGCTCGTCGCCCAGCGCATGTCGGCCTTCGGTATGAAGGTCGTGGCCTACGACCCGTATGTGCAGCCCGCGCGCGCCGCACAGATGGGCGTACGGCTCCTCACGCTCGACGAGCTGCTGGAGACCTCCGACTTCATCACCGTCCACCTGCCCAAGACCCCCGAGACCCTCGGCCTGATCGGCGACGAGGCGCTGCACAAGGTCAAGCCGACCGTCCGCATCGTCAACGCCGCGCGCGGCGGCATCGTCGACGAGGAGGCCCTCGCCTCGGCGCTGAAGGAGGGCCGGGTCGCGGGTGCGGGACTGGACGTCTACGCCTCCGAGCCCTGCACCGACTCCCCTCTCTTCGAGTTCGACAGCGTCGTCGCCACCCCGCACCTCGGGGCCTCCACGGGCGAGGCCCAGGAGAAGGCGGGCATCGCCGTCGCCCGGTCCGTGCGCCTCGCCCTCGCGGGCGAGCTGGTGCCGGACGCGGTCAACGTCCAGGGCGGCGTGATCGCCGAGGACGTCAAGCCCGCGCTGCCGCTGGCAGAGAAGCTCGGCCGGATCTTCACCGCGCTGGCCGGCGAGGTCGCGGTCCGGCTCGACGTCGAGGTCTACGGCGACCTCACCCAGCACGACGTCAAGGTGCTCGAACTCTCCGCGCTCAAGGGCGTGTTCGAGGACATCGTCGACGAGACCGTCTCCTATGTGAACGCCCCCCTCTTCGCCCAGGAGCGCGGCGTCGAGGTCCGTCTCACCACGGGGTCGGAGTCCCCGGAGCACCGCAACGTGGTCACCGTGCGCGGCACGCTGGCGGACGGTTCCGAGGTGTCCATCTCCGGCACCATGGCCGGACCCAAGCACCTCCAGAAGATCGTCGCCGTCGGCGACAAGGACGTCGACCTCGCACTGGCCGATCACATGGCCTTCTTCCGCTACGTCGACCGCCCGGGCGTCGTCGGCACGCTCGGCCGCATCCTCGGCGAGGCGGGCATCAACATCGCCGGGATGCAGGTCTCGCGCGCGACCGAGGGCGGGGAGGCGCTCGTCGCCCTCACGATCGACGAGTCGATCCCGCTGCCGGTGCTCACCGAGATCGCCGAGGAGATCGGTGCGGTGTCGGCCCGCGCGGTGAACCTCACGGACTGACAGCCGCTACGGGCCGGGGCCCGGTCCACCACGGGGTGGGCCGGGCCCTTCGCCGTGGTCACCTTGGTGTGCTCACCGCCGCACGGTCACGGTGACCTGCCAGGCGACGACCGCACGCGAACATGCCTCGCCGTCCGTGCGGGAGATGCACCGGAACTGCGAGTCGAGAGTCGTCGTCCCGTCGGCGCGGGCATGGAAGACGCCGGTGGCGTCGCCGTTCGGAGCCGTACGGGCAGTGTCGCGGTGGAGCACGGTGCCGTTGGCGGCGGTGGGTGCGCTCCACCCCCATGTCGAGGTGTTGCTCTTCTCCCCGGGGAGCCGGACGGTGATCTCGTCGCCCTTGTGCACGGTGAGGGAGCTTCTGTTGTCCTTGTTCGAGAGCTCGCGGTGTTTCGGCGGTTTCGGCGCTGCGGACGCCGGTGCTGCGGATGCCGGCGGCGCGGCGGTCAGGGCCAGCACGGCGGCCAGGGCCGCCGTCATCAACCGGACAGTCTTCATCTCTCCACCCCAGTCGGCCTGTTGTGTCAGATCGGATGAATCGTCCCGTCTGCCTGCCCTGTGCTGGGGCCGGACACGCGCACATCGCCGGTGTGGGTGACCCGGGCCGGGCCCGGCCCGGGAGCGATGACTACCGCCCCCGGTGCCGGGCCTTCGCCTTCTCCCGTGCCTGCGCGCGGCGTTGCTCCGCCTCGGCGGCGAGACGGCGCTTGGCGGCGGCCCGGTTCTCGGTCTTCGTCTGCTCGAAGGCCTCACGCAGGGCCTCCTGCGCCGCGGTCGTCACCGGCCGGGCCGCCTGCTCCCGCGCTGCCGCCCTGGCGGCCCGCTTGGCGTTGACCCGCCGGGGCCGCGTGGAACCGCCGGCCGCCACGGCCGGTGCGGTGAGCGCCGCGTCCAGCAGGCGTGCGAAGTCCTGCCGGGCGAACTCCTCGAGTTCCGCGCCGGTCGGCTCGCCGCCGAAGACATGGCGTGCCGCCCGGACGCTGACCGGGGCTGTGTTTTCGCTCGTCCTGACGGTCAGGCTAGCCGTGCGGTGCTCAACCGACCACCTCATTTGCCGGCCGCACCGGGGGCCGGCTGCCCGCTGCCAGGCCCGCCAGGAGGCGGAGCGAGGTCTCCGAGTCGGAACCGGCGGCCACGGTGTAGGTCACGAGTATCTGCTCGGGCTCGTCCGGCAGCGGCAGTGTCTCGTAGTCGACCGTGAAGCTCCCGACGGCGGGATGGCGTATGACCTTGGAACCGTAGGACTTCTCCCGCACCGTGTGGTTCGCCCACAGCTTGGCGAAGTGCGTACTTCCCAGGGAGAGTTCGCCGACGAGCGCGGCCATCGCGGGGTCGTCGGGATGCCGGCCGCTGTAGGCGCGCAGATTGCCGACCACTTCCTTGGCCACCTCGTCGAAATCCTGATAGCGGTCGGGACCATCGGCGAGGAACACGAGCTTGGCGACGTTGCGGTCCGCGGGCGGGAGTTGGTCGAAATCCGCCACGACGACCGCGGCGAGCGCGTTCCACGCCAGGACGTCCATCCGGCGGCCGATGACGAAGGCCGGGATGTCGTACGCGCACTCCAGCAGCCTGCGCACGCCGGGCCGCACCCGCTGGGGCCGCGGTGTGCGGGGCCGACGGGCCGCCGGGCGGGCGAGGTTGCGCAGATGGACGCGCTCGTCGGGGGTCAGGCGCAGGGCGTCGGCCACTGAATCCAGCACGGCATCCGAGACGTTGCGCGTGCGCCCCTGCTCCAGCCGCACGTAGTAGTCGATGCTGATCCCCGACAGCAGCGCCAGCTCTTCCCTGCGCAGGCCGGGCACCCGGCGCCGGACCGCCGGGCCGGTCGGCATCCCGAAATCCTCCGGGCGCACGGCGGCGCGACGGCTGCGAAGGAACTCACCGAGGTCGGACATGACACTCAGTATCCGCCTCGCGGGCCGGTCTTGCCTGGTTCCAGCAGTACCAGGAACGCCAGTCCCTCTGAGAAGCCGTGCCTGGCAAGGGTGGTGGACGGGGCGGAGAGTGGAGGTGTGGCAAGCGGCCACGCGAGAACCATGCGGGAAGCGGACAGGACGGAGCAGTTCCATGCGTACGACCACTCTGGGCCGGACCGGCATCACGGTCAGCCGGATCGCGCTCGGCACGATGATGCTGGGGAAGTGGGGGAACCAGGATCACGCCGATGCCGTGCGCCTGGTCCACACCGCGCTGGACGCGGGCGTGAACTTCGTGGACACGGCCGACATGTACTCGATGGGCGAGTCCGAGGAGATCGTGGGCAAGGCCCTCAAGGGCCGGCGGGACGAGGTGGTCCTGGCGACCAAGGTGCACTTCCCGATGGGTGACGACCCCAACCGCCGTGGCAATTCGCGGCGTTGGATCAAGAAGGCGGTGGAGGACAGCCTGCGCCGGCTGGACACCGACTGGATCGACCTCTACCAGATCCACCGGCCCGACCCGTCCACCGACATCGACGAGACCCTGTCCGCCCTCTCCGACCTGGTGCGCGAGGGCAAGGTGATGGCCATCGGGTCGTCCGACTTCGCCGCCGAGCAGCTGGTGGAGGCCCGTTGGACGGCCGAGCGCCGTGGCCATGTGCCCTTCCACACCGAGCAGCCGCCCTACTCGATCTTCATGCGGGGCGTCGAGCGGTCGGTGCTGCCCACCGCGGAGCGGCACGGCATGGGCGTCCTCACCTGGAGCCCGCTGGCCAGTGGTTGGCTGGCCGGGAAATACCGCAAGGCGGACGCGCTGGAGCTGAACGACTTCCGCCGCACCTGGATCTCGCACAAGTTCGACCAGAACCTGCCCGGCAACGTGCGCAAGTACGAGGTCGTGGAGGAGCTGGTCAAGCTCGCGGACGAGGTCGGTGTTCCGCTGGCACATCTGGCGCTGGCCTTTGTGCTGACGCACCCGGCGGTGGACAGCGCGATCATCGGGCCCCGCACCGTCGAGCAGCTCACCGACCTGCTCGCCGCCGCTGATCTCACTCTGGACGACGCCGTGCTGGACCGCATAGACGAGCTGGTGCCGCCGGGCACGGACCTCAACCCGGCCGACGCGGACTACACCCCGCCGCACCTGGCGGATGCCACCTTGCGCCGCCGCCCGCGTCCCTGAGCCCGTGCCCCTGAAGCCATTTAGTTGTACGCTTTAAATCATTGGAGTTGTTAAACGACTGGGGGTCCCGCATGCCCGAGCTCTCCTCACGGCGCCGATACCTGGTGCTGGCGATCTGCTGCACCGCACTGCTGCTGGTCAGCCTCGACAACACCATCCTCAATGTCGCGCTGCCGTCCCTGGGGAAGGATCTGCACACCTCGGTCTCGGGCCTGCAATGGACCATGGACGCCTATGTGGTGGTACTCGCCGCCCTGCTGATGCTCGCCGGTTCCACGGCCGACCGGATAGGCCGCCGCCGGACGTTCCAGACAGGGCTGGTGCTCTTCACCGCCGGTTCCATGCTGTGCAGCCTGGCGCCAGACCTGAACTGGCTGATCGTCTTCCGCATGCTGCAGGCGGTCGGCGGGTCGATGCTCAACCCCGTGGCCATGTCGATCGTCACCAACGTCTTCACCGAGCCCAGGGAACGGGCCCGCGCCATAGGCATCTGGGGCGGAGTCGTCGGCATCAGCATGGCCGCGGGCCCCATCATCGGCGGTGCGCTGGTCCAGTCGGTCGGCTGGCGCTCGATCTTCTGGATCAACGTGCCCCTCGGGCTGATCGCCCTGGTCCTGACCGCACGGTTCGTGCCCGAGTCCCGGGCGGACAAGCCGCGCCGCGTCGACCCGGTCGGCCAGGCGCTGGTGATCGTGCTGCTGGGCTCGATGATTTACGCGATCATCGAGGGCCGAGCCGAGGGCTGGACCTCACCGCTGATCCTCGGCCTCTTCGCGCTCGCGCTCTGCGCGGTCACCGGGCTGGTGATCTACGAGCGCAGGCGCGATGAACCCCTCATCGATCCGGGGCTGTTCCGCAGCGTTCCGTTCAGCGGTGCCACCGTCATAGCGGTGTGCGCCTTCGCCGCCCTCTCCGGGTTCCTCTTCCTCACCATGCTCCACCTCCAGAACGAACGAGGGCTGTCCGCCCTGGACGCGGGGCTGCACCTGCTGCCCATGGCGGTCATGTGCCTGGTCTGCGCACCGCTGTCAGGGCGCCTGGTCGGGTCCCGGGGGCCGAGGGTGCCGCTCGTCCTGGCCGGTGTGGCGATGACGGCCAGCGGTGTGCTGCTCGCGACCATGGACGCCCGCTCGTCGGATGCGCTGCTCTACACCGCGTACGTCCTGTTCGGCATCGGCTTCGGCCTGGTGAACGCGCCGATCACCAACACCGCCGTCTCCGGCATGCCCCGTGCGCGGGCCGGGGTCGCCGCCGCGATCGCCTCCACCAGCCGCCAGATAGGCACCTCGCTCGGCGTCGCCGTCATCGGCGCGGCCGTCGCCGCCGGGATGCGGACCACCGGCTGGTGGATCATCACCGGGTGCGGGGTGGCCGTGCTGCTGCTGGGTACGATCACGACCGGCCGGTGGGCCGGCCGGTCGGCCGAGCGCGTCGCGGCCCGTCTCGACCCCGCAGAGCAGACCAGGACCCCGGTGAGGACATGACCACGCACCACGAGGAAGCCGCACGACGGGCCTGGGTCAATCTGTGCGACCTCGTCCTCGGCAGCAACGAGCGCCGAAAGGAGGTGGTCGACGCACTCGGCATGAGTTTCTTCCGCATCAAGGCGCTGCGCAGGATCGCCCGCAAGCCCATTACCCTGCGGGAGTTGGCGGACGAGCTGATGACCGACCGCCCGTACACCACGCTGCTCGTCGATGACCTCGCCAGGCGCGGTCTCGTCGAGCGGACCGAGAATCCGGCCGACCGCCGCTCCAAGATCGTCTCGGTGACGAAGGAAGGGCGGGCGGCCGCCGAGCAGGCCAAGGGCATCCTCGGCACACCGCCCGCGGCGCTGCTGGACCTCCCCGAGGAGGACTTGGCGGCGCTGGACCGGATTGCGGCACTCATTGCCGCCAACCGCTAGGACGCCACCGGCACCTTCGGCTGCTCCTGCTGCTGGGCCGTCTGCTCGGCCGTCTGCTGGAGGCCGCGCAGGCGGCGCACCGCGAAGCCGGAGGCGAGCAGCATCACGGCCGCCGACCCGATCGCAGCGGCGTGCATGCCGCTGACGAAGGCCTCGCGTGCGGTGGTTGCGAGCGCGCTGCCCGCCCGGGAGGGAAGCCGGTCGGCGACGACCAGGGCGCTGCCCAGCGTTTCCCGTACGGAGTCCAGCGCACCGCGCCCGAGCCCGCCGGTCGCCGTATCCGTCACGCCCCGGCGGTAGACGGCGGTGCCAATGGAGCCCAGGAGCGCCGTGCCCAGCGCGCCGCCGAACTCCTGGCCCGTCTCCAGTAGCGCGGCCGCCGAGGCGGACTTCTCCGTGGGGACCGTGCCCAAGGCGAGATCGGTGATGAGCGTCATCACCGTGACGATGCCGACGGCGACAACTCCGGCCGAGACGAGGATGACCCAGATACCCGAGCTCGGCGCCGTCGCCAGGGTCAGCGCATAGCCCACGGCCGCGATGCCGAACGCCCCGGCGATGATGTAGGCGCGGTCGACACCCCGCTTCACGAGCGCGGTGGCGGTCGGTGCGGCACCGCCCACCGCGACCGAGGGGAGCACGCTCCACAGTGCCGCCTCCAACGCGCTCTTCCCGAGCACCAGTTGCATGTACTGCGTGGTGAAGACGGTGAACCCGCTCATCGCGAACATGGCCACCGTGTTGACACCGATCGAGGCCCGGAATGCGCGGGTCCGGAAGAGTACGGGGCTGATCATCGGCTCCGCCGCGGTCCGCTGCCGCTGGACAAAAGTCGCGCCGACCACGAGCCCCGCGCAGATCGCCAGTGCCGGCGTCAGGCCGAAACCGTCGGCGGCGATGCGCTTCAGGCCGTAGACGACCGGCAGGATCGCGGCGATGGAGAGCAGTGAGCCGAGCAGGTCGAAGCGGCGGCCGGGGGAGGGGTTCTTGGACTCCGGTACGAGCAGCGGCGCGAGCACCAGCAGCAGCACCATGGCGGGCAGGTTGACGAGGAAGACCGAGCCCCACCAGAAGTGACTCAGCAGGAAGCCGCTGAGCACCGGACCGAGCGAGATGCCGCCCGCCATCGCCGCGGACCAGATGGCGACGGCCGTGCTGCGCTGCTTCTCGTCACGGAACATATTCCGGACGAGCGCCAGCGTCGACGGCATCAGCGTGGAACCGCCGACACCCAGCAACGCCCGCACAGCGATGAGCATTTCGGCGCTGTCCGCATACGCGGCGGCCACCGAAGCGGCACCGAAGGCGGTGGCTCCGATCAGCAGCAGCTTCCGCCGGCCGATCCGGTCACCGAGCGCTCCCATGGTGAGCAGCAGCCCGGACAGGACGAAGCCGTAGATGTCGAAGATCCACAGCTGTTGTGTGGCCGTCGGCTCGAGATCGCGGCTGATGAACGGCACCGCGAAGTAGAGCACCGAGACATCCATCGACACCAGGAGCAGCGGCAGCAGCAGCACTGCCAACGCCACCCATTCCCTGCGGCCTGCCCGTTGCGCGGTCATGCGGAGTTCCCCCTTGATGTTTACGCCGTACATTCCGGCCTTGGTGTGCAGGGTACGCACAGGCTCGCCAAGAGCGCAATTAGCAAGGGAGTTGAGAGGTAGGGCGCACTAGTGCACTAGGTGGCGGTGCTATGCTCCCCGCATGGGTGCACTAGAGCAGCAGTCCGCGAATCCGCCCTACCTTCGGATCGCCGCCGAACTCCGCGAGCGCATCGCCTCCGGCGAGCTGCGCGTGGGCGACAAGGTCCCCTCCACGCGCGGGATCACCCAGGAGTGGGGCGTGGCGATGGCCACCGCCACCAAGGTCCTGGCGGTGCTGCGGCAGGAGGGGTTGGTGCGAGCCGTGCCTGGCGTGGGCACGGTGGTCGCGGCGCGCGCGGAACCCTCCGCTGCGCGGCGGAATCCTGTGCGAACGGCCAAGCCGGCCAAGGCGGGCGAGTCCGCGCTGACGCGGGAGCGCATCGTGCGCGCGGCGATCGCCATCGCCGACGTCCACGGCTCGACCGCGCTGTCCATGCGGTCGATCGCCGCCGAACTCGGCGTCTCCACCATGGCGTTGTACCGGCATGTGCCCGGCAAGGACGAGCTGGTGGAGCTGATGGTCGACGCGATCTTCGGCGAGCAGGAGCTCCCGCGGCGGGGGCCGGCCCACTGGCGGGAGCGGTTGGAGGCCATGGCCCGGCTGCAATGGGCGCTCTACCGGCGGCATCGCTGGCTGGCCAAGGCGATGTCCTTCACCCGGCCGGTGCTGTCGGCGAACGCGTTGGCCCACTCGGAGTGGGCGATGGCGCCGGTCCGTGAACTCGGGCTCGACATGCCCACGTTGCTGCACATCAATGTCACGCTGTCCGGCTATGTGCGCGGGGTCGCGGTGAGCCTCGAGGAGGAGGCGCTGGCCCAGCGGGACACGGGCGTGACGAACGACGAGTGGCTGGACGCGCGGGCCGCGGAGTTCGGGGAGATCATCGCCCATGGCGACTACCCGATGTGGAGCAGGATGCTCGAGGAACATCCGGGGGAGGATCTCCTCACCCTCGACTCGATGTTCGAGTTCGGTCTGGCCCGGCTGCTCGACGGTCTGGAATCGGTCATCGCCGCGCACAACAAGCCCAGCTGACCGAACGGTTGGCCGGAACTTACCGCCGGTACTGGACGTTTCCCCGGGGGATGACCTGTACTGGTTGCCTGAGGACACCAGTCCGTTTGCTCGGGAGGTCTTCGCATGACCGAAACCGCCACCCACCCCACCACCCGTCCGGCACCCCCCTGGCCGGAGAACCGGGCCTGCCCGTACCACCCGCCCGTCGGCCACGCCGGGCTCGCGGAGCACGGCCCGCTCTCCCGCGTCACACTCTTCGACGGCAGCACGATCTGGTTCGTCACCGGGCATGCCGAGGCCCGCGCGCTGCTCACCGACCCCCGCCTCTCCTCCGACCGGAAGCGCCCGGAGTTCCCCGTCGTCCTGGCGCGCCTGGCGGACCAGCGGACCCTGACCATCCCACTGATCGGTGTCGACGACCCGCTGCACAACCGCCAACGCCGCATGCTGATACCGAGCTTCGGCCTCAAGCGGATTGAGTCCCTGCGCCCCCGCATCCAGGAGATCGTCGACGGGCTCATCGACCGGATGCTGGCCGCAGGGCCGCAGGCGGACCTGGTCCCCTCGTTCGCCCTGCCCGTGCCGTCGATGGTCATCTGCGCCCTGCTCGGAGTCCCTTATGAGGACCACGAGTTCTTCGAGGCGTGCAGCCGCACGATGATCTCCGCGGAGACGATAGAGGAGGTCCGGGAGGCGCGTGACAAGCTCCGCGACTACTTCCACCGGCTCGTGGACGCCAAGAGCGCCGCACCGGGCGACGGGCTCCTCGACGACCTCGTCACCGGGCAGTTCGCCGACGGCGAGATCGACCGCGAGGACCTGGTCATGCTGGCCATGCTCCTGCTCGTGGCCGGGCACGAGACCACCGCCAACATGATCTCCCTCGGTACGTACACGCTGCTCGAACACCCCGAGCAGCTCGCCGCGTTGCGGTCCGATCCGGAGCTGATGCGCGGCGCGGTCGAGGAGCTGCTGCGCTATCTGTCCATCGCGGACGGGCTGGCCCGCGTCGCCACCGAGGACGTCGAGGTCGGAGGGGAGACCGTCCGGGCCGGCGAGGGCGTGCTGTTCGCCGCCTCGGTGATCAACCGTGATCCGGCCGCGTACGAGGAGCCCGACGCGCTCGACGTCCAGCGGTCCGCCCGCCACCATGTGGCGTTCGGCTACGGCGTCCACCAGTGCCTGGGCCAGAACCTCGCCCGGATCGAGCTGGAAATCGCCTTCTCGTCGCTTTTCGCCCGTATCCCCGCACTGCGCCTGGCCGTTGCCCCCGATGAGGTGCCGGCCAAGCCCGGCGGCACCATCCAAGGACTCTTCGCCCTCCCGGTCACCTGGTGACCGCAGAACGGAGCACCACCATGAGCGACAGCCGTGTCAGCATCGACTCCGATCTCTGCATCGGCTCCGGCCAGTGCGCCCTCACCGCACCCGGCATCTTCGGCTCGGACGACGACGGCTACGGCGTCGTCCTGCCCGGCAAGGAAGACGGCGCGGGCGACCCGATGGTCAAGGAGGCGGTGCGAGCCTGTCCGGCACAGGCCGTCGCGTTCCACGAAGGCTGAGTCACGACGGTGACAGCCGTGCGGCCTTGAGCGTCATGTGGAGCAGCAGGCGGTCCTCGCCGTTGTCGAGGTCGAGGCCGGTGAGCTGCTCCACCCGGGACAGGCGGTAGTAGAGCGTCTGCCGGTGGATGCCGAGGGCCGCCGCGGCCCGGCCGGCCTGGCCCGCGCAGTCGAGGTACACCTCGGCCGTGCGGGCCAGTTCGGTGTGTGTGCCCGTCAGCAGCGGCCGTACCACCGGGTCCGCCGCGTGCCGGGCGGGAAGCCCCGTCAGCACCCGGTACGGGCCTATGGCCGCCCACTCCGCCACCGGGCCCAGCCGGCGCTCCGCGCCCGCCGCGCGCGCGGCGGCGACGGCCTCGGCCCAGGCGTCGGGCAGCTCCGCCAGGCCGCGCCGGGGGGAGCCGATCCCGGCCGCGGCGATGCCCGGGCGGGTGCCCGCGCGGGGCGCGTGCAGCAGCCGGTCGGCCGCCGCGTGGGCCGGGGCGGGGGAGCTGAGGGCCCGCAGCCGGACCAGGGCGGCGAGCGCCGCCGAGCCGTCGGGCAGGCAGCCGGGGACCGCGCACAGCGCCGCCACCCCGGACTGCGCGGCGAACGCGGACCCCGGGCCGTCGGCGCCGGGCCGCTCGTCCCCGTCGGAGCCGTCCAGCTGCCACGGCACCACGGCCACCATGGCCAGCGGCCCCTCCGCCGACGTGCCCAGCGCGTCCCGCAGCGCACCGCGCGCCGCCTCCCGCGTGGCGGGCCGGGCGGTCAGCAGCTCCCGCAGCAGTTCGCCCAGTTCCGCCCCTGTACGGGCCTCGGCCGCCAGCAGCGCGCCGATGCGCGCGGCGGTCTCCATCGCCTGCGCCACCCGGGCGTCGGGGGACGCCGGGCCCAGGTCCAGGCCGGTCAGGTGCTCGTCGTCCAGCAGCCACACATAGCCGTGCACCACGCCCCGGTGCCGTACGGGCAGACAGATGCGGCCCTTGAACACCCCCGCCGCCGGGTCCGGCGGTATGCGCAGGGGCGCCTGGGCCCGGGCTATGCCGAACGCCTCGAACCACGCCCGTACCGCCGCCGTCGACCGGCGCTGGAGGATCGACCGGGTCCGCACCGGGTCCATCGTCAGTTCCAGGTCGTCGTCGCCCCCGTGGGCACCGAAGGCAATCAGGCCGAAGTCCCGGTCCTCCAGTGTCGCGGGAGCACCGAACGTCGCCGAAATCTCGTCCACGAGCTGCTGATATTCGCCTCGCATAGCGCCCCCGCGCTCCCTTCCGCCCGGTATCTCCCTGTACCGAGGACCATTGTCATACATGTGTCTGAGATCCCGGCCACGGATGCGTGACAGCTGTCGATGGCTGCCGAAGTGGCGCGAACCCTACGTTTCACGTCGAGTTGTTTACGCCGACGTCCCGGGATGGGAGCGGCCGTCATCAGGAGGTGCCCCGTGCTGGGTCCCGTCATCCTCGCCGCCTCGCGCAGCGACAGCATGCGCCGGTTCGTCTCGGCGGCTCCGGGCACCAAGCAGGTCGTCGACCGCTTCATCGCGGGCGAGACCGTCGACCAGGTCGTCCCGATCGTCCAGGACGCGGCGGCCAAGGGCCTCGAGGTGACGCTGGACGTCGTGGGCGAGGACATCACCACGGTCGAGCAGTCGTACGCCGCCCGCGACGCCTACCTGGCGCTGATCGGCCGTCTGAAGGAGCTCGGCCTGGGGGAGCGGGCCGAGATGTCGGTCAAGCTCTCGATGTTCGGCCAGTCGCTTGAGGGCGGCCACGAGCTGGCCCTCGCCAATGTGCGCCCGGTCGTGGAGGCCGCCGCCGGCATCGGCACCACGGTCACCCTGGACGCCGAGGACCACACCACCCTCGACTCGATGTTCGCCATCCACGAGGACCTGCGGAAGGACTTCCCGCAGACCGGCTGCGTGATCCAGGCCTACCTGTTCCGCACCGAGGAGGACGCGCAGCGCCTGGCCAAGGCCGGCAGCCGGGTGCGTATCGTTAAAGGTGCGTACAAGGAGCCCGCTTCCGTCGCCTACCAGGACAAGGCCGAGATCGACCGGGCGTTCGTCCGCATCGTCAAGATCCTGATGGCGGGCGAGAGCTACCCGATGATCGGGTCCCACGACCCGCGCCTGATCGCCATCAGCCAGGAACTGGCCCGGCGGGCGGGCCGCAAGCTCGACGAGTACGAGTTCCAGATGCTCTACGGAATCCGCAGCGAGGAGCACCTCCGGCTGGCCGCCGAGGGTCACCGGATGCGGGTCTACACGGCCTACGGAACCGACTGGTACGGCTACTTCATGCGCCGCCTCGCGGAGAAGCCGGCCAACCTGCTGTTCTTCCTCCGCTCGATGATCACCAAGGGCTGAGACCCTCCGACCCCTCAAGGAGAATCAAGACCATGGACGCCGTGACCCAGGTCCCCGCCCCGGTCAACGAGCCGGTGCACGGCTACGCCCCGGGCTCCCCGGAGCGTGCCCGACTGGAGGCCAAGCTCAAGGAGCTGGCGGGCAACCCCATCGACCTGCCGATGACCATCAACGGTGAGAAGCGGATGGGCGGCGGTGAGCGCTTCGACGTCGTGCAGCCGCACCACCACAAGTCCCGCCTCGGCACGTACGCCAACGCCACGCAGCAGGACGCCAAGGACGCGATCGACGCCGCGCTCGCCGCCGCCCCGGCCTGGCGCGCGATGGCCTTCGACGACCGCGCCGCGATCATCCTGCGGGCCGCCGAGCTGCTGGCCGGCCCCTGGCGCGAGACGCTGGCCGCCTCCACGATGCTCGGCCAGTCCAAGACCGCCCAGCAGGCCGAGATCGACACCCCCTGCGAGCTGGTCGACTTCTGGCGCTTCAACGTGCACTTCGCGCGCCAGATCCTCGCCGAGCAGCCGGTCGCCAACTCCGCCGGTGTGTGGAACCGCAGCGACCACCGCCCGCTCGAGGGCTTCGTCTACGCGATCACGCCCTTCAACTTCACCGCGATCGCCGGCAACCTGCCGACCGCTCCCGCCCTCATGGGCAACGTCGTGGTCTGGAAGCCGTCCCCGACCCAGACCCACTCCGCGGTGCTGCTGATGCAGCTGCTGGAGGAGGCGGGCCTGCCCAAGGGCGTCATCAACCTGGTGACCGGTGACGGCATCGCCGTCTCCGAGGTGGCCCTGAACCACCCCGACCTGGCCGGCATCCACTTCACCGGCTCGACCAAGACCTTCCAGTACCTGTGGAAGACGGTCGGCAACAACATCGAGACGTACAAGTCCTACCCGCGCCTGGTCGGCGAGACCGGCGGCAAGGACTTCGTCGTCGCCCACCCGAGCGCCGACCCGGCGATCCTCAAGACCGCGCTGACCCGTGGCTCCTTCGAGTTCCAGGGCCAGAAGTGCTCCGCCTCCTCCCGCGCCTACGTCCCGCGCTCCATCTGGGAGAACGGCTTCAAGGAGGAGTTCGCCGCCGAGGTCGACGGGCTCACCATGGGTGACGTCTCCGACCTGTCGAACTTCATCGGTGCCGTCATCGACGAGCGCGCCTTCGCGAAGAACAAGGCCGCGATCGACCGGGCCAAGGCCGACCCGTCGTGCGAGATCGTCGCCGGTGGCACGTACGACGACTCCGAGGGCTACTTCGTGCGCCCGACGGTCATCGAGTGCACCGACCCGGCCAACGAGGTCTTCACCACCGAGTACTTCGGCCCGGTCCTCGCCGTCCACGTCTACGAGGACGCCGACTTCGAGGCGATGCTCGCCCAGATGGAGTCCGTCTCGGCGTACGGCCTGACCGGCTCGATCATCGCCAAGGACCGGGCGGCCGCCGCCGACGCGATGGAGAAGCTGCGCTTCGCCGCGGGCAACTTCTACATCAACGACAAGTCGACCGGTGCCGTCGTCGGCCAGCAGCCCTTCGGTGGCGGCCGGGCCTCGGGCACCAACGACAAGGCCGGTGCCGCCAGCAACCTGACGCGCTGGATCTCGACCCGCTCCATCAAGGAGACCCTGGTCCCGCCGACCGACTACCGCTACCCGCACATGGGCTGACGCCCGCCCACAGGTTCCGCCCCCGACCGGCCCCCCAGCCGGCCGGGGGCGGTGTCGTTTGTCGTCTCGGATGGTAGGACGTCCGAGTAAATGAGCAGACAGCCGGGCGGCCCTGGCTTAGCGTGGAAGAAGCCGAACGCCCCGCTCGATCGAGCGCAGGCGGTTGCGGCCCGGTGCGTACGCGCAGGTGACCCCTGCCGCACCCGGGCCCCCGCCCTTTCTCCCGGCTTCTCGATTCCTTTTCGTCCGACGTTTCTCGGGGACCTACGCAAGAGGAGACGACTCATGGCCGACACCGCTGTTCGCATCCGCAGGACCCGCCGTGCCGCGCGCACCGCGGAGCGTGACTCCGACCGGGCGAATGCCGCCGCCGCGCTGCAGCGCGCGCTCGACCGCCGCGACAACGGCGGTGCCACCGGGCACTGACGTGCTCAATGCCCCGGGCGCGTCACTTCGAAGTGATCGATCCGCTCCCCGCTCTCCGCCAGCGCCGTGACCCGCAGCCGCGGGTGCCGGCCGGGCTCGGCCTCCACCGCGAGGAAGGAGTAGCCGGTGTAGCGGACGCGCGACCACTCCACGTGTTCCGTGTGCTTGTGCCCGCTCTTGTCCCAGTGGTACGTGGCGACGTGGTCGACGTCCTTGACGTGGTGCTCGTAGCTGTCCGGCGCCGGGAAGTCGTAGAGCGACTTGCCGGCGCCGCCGGCGGTCACGTAGACGATGCCGTCCCGCGAGGAGTCGGTGCTCGCACCGATCGGCACCTTGCGGCCGACCCGCTTGCCCTTGATCGCGTCCGTGCGCTCGTAGACGTGGTTGTGGCCGTTGATGACCAGATCCACCTTGTACTTCTCGAAGAGCGGCACCCAGGCGTCCTGGACACCGCCGTCCGAGGCGTGCCCGTTCGTCGTCGAGAACGCGCAGTGGTGGAAGAAGACCACGATGAAGTCGATGCCCCGCTGCGCCCGTAGCTGCCGAAGCCGCCGGTCCAGCCAGGCGGTCTGCCCGCCGTGGCTGTAGCCGGTGTTGGCGGTGATCTCGTACGAGACGTCGTTGGCGTCCAGCGAGACGACGGCGACGTTCCCGTACGTGAAGGAGTAGACGCCCGGCGAGTGCTTCGGGTCGAAGCCGTTGTCCGGCAGGGCCCAGCGGGCGAGCTGGCCGCCGTAGCCGTTCGGGGAGTACCAGGCCTCCATGTCGTGGTTGCCGGTGGCGACCATCCACGGCACGGTCTTCGCGACCGACTCGGTCTGGGCGAGGAACTGGTCCCACTGGCGGGCGTCGTAGACGTCGTCGGGCTTGCCCGCGCCGTCGTCGTCGGCGTAGCAGATGTCACCCGCGTGCAGGTGGAAGGCGGGGTTCTGGCCGAGGATCAACTGGTCGTTGGCGAGCGCGTGATAGCTCACACCCTGGTCGCCGAAGGCGGTGAACGTGAACTTCTCCGCCGCGGCCGGGGCCGTGCGGAACGTTCCTATGGTGCCGAAGTGCCGCGGCTCCGCGGGGTCGAAGCCGGTGTGGCCGACACCGTAGTAATAGGTCTGTCCGGGGCGGAGGCCGTCCAGGTGGGCGTGGAGGTAGAACTGCTCCACCGCCGGGAGCTTCTTGGACAGGGCGGGGGTGTGGAGGCGGCGCACCTCGGCGTCGATCCTGCGGCCGAGGTCCCACGGCTTCAGGCCCACGCGGAGGAACGGGCGCCGAACCGCGAAGGGCACCTGCCAGGAGACGCGCATCTGCGTCTTCGGGTCGGCGCCGAAGGCCAGATGACGGCCGAACGGCGCGACGAGCGAGCCGTCGACTCTCGAGGCGGCGGCAGAGGTGACGAGGGTGGGGGAGAGCGGTTGGGCGTACGCGCCGGTGCCGCCCGACAGCAGCCCCGTGCCCGCGACCGCGCCGGCCGTGGCGGCGGTGGCGCGGAGCATGCCGCGGCGGGTGAACTTGCTGCGCAGGTACTCGTGCTGCTCGGCCATCGTCATGCGAGCGGCGAGGGGCTCGGGAATGCCTACCCGTGGTGTGTCCATGTCGCGCAACGTGCCAGGAACCGGCGGCCGGAGTGTGTACTTCAGGTGAACCTGGCCTGATTGGACGGCAACGTGTCCGAATGGTGGACGTCGTGTTCATCCAGCGGGACGGAGGAGTACGGTCCCGCTATGTCTCGCAGCACTCGCAGCATTCGTCTCGCAGTGATCCCCGGTGACGGCATCGGCCCCGAGGTCGTGGCCCAGGGGCTCAAGGTCCTTACCGCAGTCGTCCCTTCGGACACCAAGCTCGAGACCCGGGAGTACGACCTGGGTGCCCGGCGCTGGCACACGACGGGCGAGACCCTGCCGGACGCCGAGCTGGAGTCGCTCCGTGAGCACGACGCGATCCTCCTCGGCGCCGTCGGCGACCCCGGTGTGCCGTCGGGCGTGCTGGAGCGGGGCCTGCTGCTCAAGCTGCGGTTCGCCTTCGACCACTATGTGAACCTGCGTCCCTCGAAGCTGTACCCCGGCACGACCGGCCCGCTCGCCGGGAACCCCGCCATCGACTTCGTCGTGGTGCGCGAGGGCACCGAGGGTCCGTACACGGGCAACGGCGGTTCGCTGCGCACCGGCACGCCCGCCGAGGTGGCCACCGAGGTGAGTGTCAATACGGCCTACGGCGTGGAGCGCGTGGTGCGCGACGCGTACGAGCGGGCGCAGGCCCGTCCGCGCAGGAAGCTGACGCTCGTCCACAAGAACAACGTCCTCGTCCACGCGGGCCGTCTGTGGACCGACATCTTCGAGCGTGTCGGCCGCGAGTACCCCGAGGTCACCACCGACTATCTGCACGTCGACGCGGCCACAATCTTCCTGGTCACCCAGCCGGAGCGGTTCGACGTCATCGTCACGGACAACCTCTTCGGCGACATCCTCACCGACCTCGCCGCCGCCGTCACCGGCGGCATCGGGATCGCCGCCTCCGGCAACATCAACCCCGAGGGTGCCTTCCCGTCCATGTTCGAGCCCGTGCACGGCTCCGCCCCCGACATCGCGGGCACCGGCAAGGCCGACCCGACGGCCACGGTCCTGTCGGTGGCCCTGCTGCTGCGCCACCTCGGGCTCGAGGCGGAGGCGGTACGCGTCGAGGCCGCCGTAGCCGAGGACCTCGTGCGGCGCGACGGCACCAGCCGGACCACGGACGAGATCGGCGACGCTCTCGTATCCCGCCTGACCGTCTGACCGGGCCCCGCACCGCACAGCGCCGGCCCGGCGTGAATGGTTTTCCCGGGCCGCACAGACGTTTTCTCCACGGCCTCCCACGAGCGATAATCGGACGTGGGGCCGCGGCATGAGGCGTAGCTCGGACGTTCCGAGCCGTATCGGGACGGAGTGAGCGCGGTCCGCCACCCAACAGAGTGAGGACACGCATCCATGACGACGCTCACGATCGAGCTGAAGCCCTCTTCCCAGCCGCTGTCCGACGCGGAGCGCGAGCAGATCCTGGCGAACCCCGGCTTCGGCCGTCACTTCACCGACCACATGGTCACCATCAAGTGGACCGAGGGCCGGGGTTGGCACGATGCCGAGCTGGTGCCGTACGCGCCGCTCGCCATAGATCCCGCGAACATGACGCTGCACTACGCGCAGACGATCTTCGAGGGGCTCAAGGCCTACCGCCAGCCCGACGGTTCGGTGGCCACGTTCCGTCCCGAGGAGAACGCCAAGCGCCTGCAGGCCTCCGCCCGTCGGCTGGCGATGCCCGAGCTGCCGGTGGAGACCTTCATCGCGGCGTGCGACGCGCTGGTCAAGCAGGACAAGGCATGGGTGCCGGACTCCGGTGAGTCCTCGCTCTACCTGCGCCCCTTCATGATCGCGACCGAGGTCGGGCTGGGCGTGCGCCCGGCGAACGAGTACCTCTTCGTCGTCATCGCCTCGCCCGCCGGTGCCTACTTCGCCGGTGGCGTGAAGCCCGTCTCCGTCTGGCTGTCCGAGGAGTACGTGCGCGCGTGCCCCGGCGGCACGGGTGCGGCCAAGGCGGGCGGCAACTACGCGGCCTCCCTGGTCGCCCAGGCCCAGGCGGCCGAGAAGGGCTGCGACCAGGTGGTCTGGCTGGACGCCATCGAGCGCCGCTGGATCGAGGAAATGGGCGGTATGAACCTGTACTTCGTGTACGGCCAGAAGGATGGAACACAGCGGATTGTCACGCCCGAGCTGACCGGTTCGCTGCTGCCCGGCATCACCCGTGCCTCGCTGCTGAAGATCGCCGCGGACCTCGGTTACGAGGTCTCCGAGGGCCGGATCTCGGTCGACGACTGGAAGAACGGCAACGCGGACGGCTCGCTCACCGAGGTGTTCGCCTGTGGCACGGCCGCGGTCATCACCCCGGTCGGCTCGGTCAAGTCCGCGCGCGCCGACTGGACGGTGGGCGACGGGCAGCCGGGCGAGGTCACGATGAAGCTCCGCAAGGCGCTGCTGGACATCCAGACGGGCGCCGCCCCGGACGCGCACGGCTGGATGCACCGCCTGGGCTGATTGATGCCTTATGGGGGCGTCCCGGGTCGTCCGGGGCGCCCCCATGTCCGTAACGCACGCAAGTACGCGTGATCGTTGCCACCCGGACCTTGTCCGAAAGCCCGCTGTTCCGCCACCGTTTGCGAACATGGGACAGCACTGGAAGAAGATCTGGATCGGCTCGGCCGGAAACATGGTCGAGTGGTTCGACTGGTTCGTCTACGCGAGTTTCGCGACCTATTTCGCCAACTCCTTCTTCCCCAAGGGCAATGACACCGCCAACCTCATGAACACCGCCGGCATCTTCGCCGTCGGTTTCTTCATGCGTCCTGTCGGCGGCTGGCTGCTCGGCCGGGTCGGGGACCGGCGCGGACGCAAGGCGGCACTCACGCTGACCGTCACCATGATGTCCGCGTCCGCCGTCATGATCGCCGTGGCGCCCACCTACGGGGTGGCGGGCTACGGCGGTGTCGCCGTGCTGCTGGCGGCCCGGATGCTCCAAGGGCTGTCGGTCGGCGGCGAGTACGCGGCCAGCGCCACCTATCTCACCGAGGCGTCCGCGCCGGGCCGCCGCGGCTTCGCCTCCAGCTTCCAGTACGTCTCGATGACAGCCGGGCAGATCCTGGGCCTCGGCCTGCTGATCGTGCTCCAGCACACGCTCTCCGGCGGCCAGTTGCACAGCTGGGGCTGGCGGATCCCGTTCATCGTGGGCGCGTTGGGCGCGGCCGTCATCTTCTATCTGCGGCGCAGCATGCTGGAGACGGAGGCGTACGAGGCGAGCGCCACCGGAGCCGACGAACGGGGCACGATCAAGGCGCTGTTGCGGCACAAGCGCGAGGCGTTCCTGGTGATCGCGCTGACTATGGGCGGCACGGTCTCGTACTACACGTACACCACCTACCTCACCAAGTACCTCTCCAACAGCGCCGGAATGCCCAAGCAGACCGCGACGCTCGTCAGCTTCGTCGCCCTGCTGATCTTCGCGGCGCTGCAGCCGCTGGCCGGTGCGCTCTCCGACCGGATCGGCCGCCGCCCGCTGCTGATCACCTTCGCCGTCGGCTCGACGTTCCTGACCGTGCCGATCATGACGATGCTCAAGCACGCGGGCACCTTCTGGCCCGCGCTCGGGCTGTCCCTGCTGGCGCTGGTCATCGTCACCGGCTACACGTCGATCAACGCCTGTGTGAAGGCCGAGCTGTTCCCCACGGGCATCCGGTCGCTGGGCGTCGCGCTGCCGTACGCGATCGCCAACGCGCTCTTCGGCGGGACGGCCGAATACGTGGCGCTGTGGTTCAAGAAGGGCGGCATCGAGTCCGGCTTCTACTGGTATGTCGCGGGCTGCGCGGCCGTCTCGCTCGTCGTCTACCTCTCGATGCGCGAGACCCGCGACATCGACCTCAAGAAGGTGGGGCCCACCACGCTGCCCGAGCAGCGGAACCAGGACACGGTGCCCGCATCGTGAGACGGTGCCCCGCCGGGGAGCGGGGCCGTGGCAGCATGCCGCACATGCTCCCGTTCGCCACGATTATTGGCAGCAGGCGCGCCGGTCCCCTTTGTCCGTGACCCGCGCGCAGACCTCTCGCATCCGCGAGAGGTCTTTTCGTTTTCACAGGAGTCAGAGCTCACAGGAGTCAGAGCAGTCATGACCGACGACAGCTTCCACGTCTTCGACACCACCCTGCGTGACGGCGCCCAGCGCGAGGGCATCCATCTGACCGTCGCGGACAAGCTGACCATCGCCCGGCACCTGGACGACTTCGGCGTGGGCTTCATCGAGGGCGGCTGGCCCGGCGCCAATCCCAGGGACACGGAGTTCTTCCAACGGGCGCAGAAGGAGATCTACTTCCGGCACGCCCGGCTCGTCGCCTTCGGCGCCACGCGCCGCGCGGGCGTACGGGCCGAGGACGACCCCCAGGTCGCGGCGCTCCTGGACTCCGGGGCCCCGGTCGTCACCCTGGTGGCCAAGTCCCACGACCGGCACGTCGAACTCGCCCTGCGCACCTCGCTGGACGAGAACCTCGCGATGGTGCGCGACACCGTCGCCCACCTCCGCTCGCACGGGCGGCGCGTGTTCGTCGACTGCGAGCACTTCTTCGACGGCTACCGCGCCAACCCGGCGTATGCCACCGAGGTCGTGCGCACCGCGCACGAGGCGGGTGCCGACGTGGTCGTGCTCTGCGACACCAACGGCGGCATGCTCCCCGCCCGGGTCGGCGAGGTCGTCGCCGCCGTGCTCGCCGCGACCGGGGCCCGGCTCGGCGTCCACGCGCAGGACGACACCGGGTGCGCGGTGGCCAACACGCTGGCCGCCGTGGACGCGGGCGCCACGCATGTGCAGTGCACCGCCAACGGCTACGGCGAGCGCGTCGGCAACGCCAACCTCTTCCCCGTCGTCGCCGCGCTGGAGCTCAAGTACGACCGCCGGGTGCTGCCCGAGGGCAAGCTCGCGGAGATGACCCGCATCTCGCACGCGATCGCCGAGGTCGTCAACCTCACGCCTTCCACGCATCAGCCGTACGTGGGTTTCTCGGCCTTCGCGCACAAGGCCGGGCTGCACGCCTCCGCCATCAAGGTCGACCCGGACCTCTACCAGCACATCGACCCGGAGCGGGTCGGCAACACCATGCGCATGCTCGTCTCCGACATGGCCGGACGCGCCTCCGTCGAGCTCAAGGGCCGGGAGCTCGGCGTCGATCTCGGCGGCGACCGGGAGCTCGCCGGCCGGGTCGTCGAGCGGATCAAGGAGCGGGAGGCGCAGGGCTACACGTACGAGGCCGCGGACGCCTCCTTCGAGCTGCTGCTCCGCGCCGAGGTCACCGGCCGGCCCCTGCGCTACTACCGCGTGGAGTCCTGGCGCGCGATCGCCGAGGACCGCCCCGACGGCACGCACGCCAACGAGGCGACCGTGAAGCTGTGGGCCAAGGGCGAGCGCATCGTCGCCACCGCCGAGGGCAACGGCCCGGTCAACGCCCTGGACCGCGCGCTGCGCGTCGCCCTCGAGCGCATCTACCCCCAGCTCGCGGCGCTGGAGCTGACCGACTACAAGGTCCGCATCCTGGAAGGCAGCCAGGGCACCGGGTCGATCACCCGGGTACTGGTCTCCACGAGCGACGAGAGCGGCGAGTGGTCCACGGTGGGCGTGGGCGAGAACGTGATCGCCGCGTCCTGGCAGGCGCTGGACGACGCGTACGCGTACGGGCTGATGCGGGCCGGGGTCCTGCCCCAGGACTAGGCGAGTTCGCGGCCGAGCCCGTGCTCCAGGAGGTCGAACGCGGCGTCCGTCTCCCGGTGGGCCTCGGGCAGCAGCTCCTTCGCGGCACAACCCTCCGACACACGGCGCCAGTTGTCCTGCCCGAGGAGCTGCTGGACGGTGACGATCTGGACGGCGGCGACGCGGCTCGTCAGCTCGTCCGCGCCGGCGGTCTCGCGCAGCGCCGCCGCCAGCTCCCGCTCGTCCACCTCGGTGTAGGCGTACATCCGGGCCACCAGGCCGGGGGAGGAGAAGATCAGGTCGCGGAAGGCGACCACCGCGGGGTGATCGCAGAGGCCGGTGACCGGGTCGAAGGCGTCGAGCCGTTCATGGAAGTGGGCGCGCAGCGCGGTGAGCGGTGTCAGGCCCGCCGCCCGGTCGCGCACCACGCGTGCCGCCTCCCCCTGGTGGTCGGCGAAGCGGTGCAGGACGAGGTCTTCCTTGGTGGGGAAGTAGCGGAAGAGCGTCGGCTTGGACACCTCCGCCGCTGCCGCCACATCGGCCACCGACACGCGGTCGAAGCCGTGCTCGAGGAAGAGTGCGATGGCGGCCTCCGACAGCGTCTGCCGTGTGCGCCGCTTCTTGCGTTCCCGCAGGCTCTCAGTCACGAGTTCGAGCCTAGCAGAGGTCCGTTACCCGGAATCTTTTGTTACTGAGTTGCATTTCTGGCTCGGTTGCCTTTTCCTGGATCCATGACGGAGACAGCCGTACTCATCGTGGGTGCCGGTCCGGCCGGCCTGACCCTTGCCTGCACGCTCGCCCGGGCCGGAGTGCCCGTGCGGATCATCGACAAGTCGCCCGAGTTCCACCACATTTCGCGGGGAAAGGGGCTCAACCAGCGCAGCCGCGAGCTCCTCGACGACCTGGGCGTGGGGGAGGAACTCGCCGCCTGGGGCGTGGAGCACCTGGTGCTGCGCAAGTACCGCGACGGCGTCCCGGTCGCCGACACGGTCAGCTTCGCCGACCGGACCCCGACTCCCGACACGCCCTACGTCAGCGGGCTGTCCCTGCCGCAGTGGCGGACCGAAGAGGTTCTGCGCGGCAAGCTCGCCGAGTACGGGATACAGGTCGAACTCGGCTGCGAGCTCGCCGAGTTCACACAGGACGCGGACGGGGTGACGGCCGTGCTCGCCGACGGCCGGAGCATCCGGGCCGCGTACCTCGCCGGCTGCGACGGCGGCCACAGCCCCGTGCGCAAGGCGCTCGGCATCACCTTCGAGGGGAGGACGGACGAGGAGGTCATGGCCGTCGGCGATGTGACGGCCGACGGGCTCGACCCGGCGTACTGGCACCAGTGGATCGACGAGGACGGGGGGATCCTGCTCTGCCCGTTCAAGGGGAGCCGTCACTGGCAGCTCCAGGCGCCGCTGGAAGCGGATGTCGCCCCTTCGCTGGAGAGCTTCCAGCGGATCTTCGACCGGCACGCGCGGGTGCCGGGAGTGCGGCTGGGGGACCCGCGGTGGATCGGGGAGTACCGGGTCAGCGTCCGCATGGCCGACCGTTTCCGGGACGGCCGGGTCTTCCTCGCGGGCGACGCCGCGCACGTCCACTCCATCGCCGGTGGTCTCGGCATGAACACCGGCATCCAGGACGCGGTCAACCTCGGCTGGAAGCTCGCCCTCGTCGCGCGGGGCGAGGTGGGGGGCGGGCTGCTCGACAGCTACGAGGAGGAGCGACTGCCCGTCGCGGCCTGGACGTTGAAGCTGACGGACGAGCGGTGGGCGGCGGTCGTCGAGGGGATGAGGGCCGCGGGCGTCGGCACCGAGGCCGTGCTCGTCGACGACGTCACCACCCTCGGGGTCGGCTACCCCTGGTCCTCGCTGGCGTGGGGCGGTGCGAAGGCGGGGGAGCGGGCGCCGCGGGTACCCGGTGTGCGGTTCGGGCCGCACTTCACACTGCTCGGCTTCGGCGAGGGCGGCGCGGCGGCGCTGGCCGGGGTGGAGCGGGAGCTCCCGGGGCTGGTGCGTACGCACCGGGCGGACGGCGCGCGTGAGGCGTACGGCGTGGAGGGCGACGGGCTGGTGCTCGTACGGCCCGACGGCCACGTCGCGTTGAGCGCGGCGGCGGACCGAGGCGCGGAGGTCGTCATCGACCGCTTGAGGCGCCTCGGCCAGTAGTGCCGCACAAGGGGGTTACGCCTGGGGCGCGTTCTTGACGGCGGAGATGTCGAAGGTCAGCTTCACCTTGTCGCTGACCATCACGCCGCCGGCCTCCAGGGCCGCGTTCCAGGTCAACCCCCAGTCGGAGCGCAGGATTTCGGCGCTGCCCTCGAAGCCGACGCGCTCGCTGCCGTAGACGTCGGTGGCCGAGCCGTTGAACTCCAGGTCGATGGAGAGGGGGCGCGTGACGTCCTTGATCGTGAGGTCGCCGGTGATGCGGTAGCGGTCGCCGCCGAGCTGCTCCGCGCCGGTGGAGCGGAACGTCATCAGCGGGAACTTCTCGGCGTCGAAGAAGTCGGCGCTGCGCAGGTGCGCGTCGCGGTCCTTGATGCTGGTGTCCACGCTGGCGATCTTGATGTCGAGGGCGGCGGTCGAGCGCGAGGGGTCGGCGCCGTCGAGGCGGAGGGCGCCCTCGTGCTCGTCGAACGAGCCGCGCACGTTGGTGACCATGGCGTGGCGGACAGTGAAGCCGATCCGGCTGTGGGCCGGGTCGATGGCGTAGTCGCCGGTCAGCGCGGCCAGTGCGGGGTCGACGGCGACGGCGGGGGCTGCGGCGGTGTTCTGCTTGCGGGAGAAGAGGCCCATGACTGCTCCTGTGGTCTCGTGGTCTCGTGGTCTCGAGAAAGTTGTTTAACCTTCAACGAGAATGAAGGTAGCGCGATTCGGTTCAACTTTCAACAGTCTGGTCATTGCAACTTCCGCATGGTCATGCCACGGTGCGCTCATGCCCACCGCCTGGACCCGTCGCCTCTTCCTCGCCGCCGCCACCGCCGGCGCGTTCGGCCTCACCCGCACCGCTCAAGCCGCCACGGCGGACGGCGAGTTCGCGGCCCTGCGGCAGCGCTGGCGGGACCTCGCGCTCGGCACCGGCTTCGACCCCGCCGCCGAGCCGTACGCCACGGTCCTGCGCCGCACCGGCGCGGCCGCCCGGGCGCACCGGGCGGCCATGCGGCCCGGCGCGTCCTCGCTCTGGCCCGACGCGCCCTTCGACCCGCCCGCCGGGATCACCCAGAGCTACGCCCGCCTGCTCGCCATGGCGCAGGCGTACGTCCAGCCCGGCACCGGCCTGACCGGCGACGCCGGGCTCCTCGCCGACACGCTCGCCGGGCTCGACCACGTGCACGACCGCGTCTACCATGCGGGCGCCGCCCGGCCCGGCAACTGGTGGGAGTGGCAGATCGGCAGCCCCAGACTGCTCCTGGACGCCCTCGCCCTGCTCCACGACCCGGTCGGGGACGCCCGGCGCGGCCGCTTCCTCGCGGCGGTCGACCACTTCGTCCCCGACTCCGTGCTCGGCTCGTACTCCGGCACCAGCACGGGCGCCAACCGCGTCGACCTGTGCCGCGTCGTGGCCGTACGCGGCGTGCTGGGCGAGTCCCCGGCCAAGGTCGCGCTGGCCCGCGACGCCCTCTCGCCGGTCTTCCCGTACGTCACCAAGGGCGACGGGCTCTATGCCGACGGCTCCTTCGTCCAGCACACCTGGATCGCCTACACCGGCACGTACGGCCAGGTCCTGCTCGACGGCCTCGGCCGGCTCTTCGCGCTGCTGCGCGGCTCGCGGTGGGAGGTCACCGACCCCGGCCGGCGGATCGTCCTCGACAGCGTCGAGCACGCCTACGCGCCGCTGATCCACAACGGCCTGGTGATGGACAGCGTCTCCGGCCGGGCGGTGAGCCGCGGGCTGCAGAGCGGCGGGGGAGTCCCGCAGAGCGACCGGCAGCGCGGGCACGCGCTCATCGCCGCCGTCGCGGTGCTCGCCGACGGGGCCGATGCCGCCGAGCGGGCCCGCTGGCACGGGCTGATCAAGGGCTGGGCGGCGAGGGACACCACCGGCGGGCCGCTCGCCGACGCGCAGCTCGGGGTCGCGGACCTGGCCCGGCTGGCCGCCGTCGCGGCGAGCCCGGAACCACCGGCGGAAGCGATACGGGGACCTCGCCTGTTCCCGGCCATGGACCGGGCCGTGCACCGGGGCCCCGGCTGGGCCGCGAACATCGCGATGGCCTCCGACCGCATCGCGTACTACGAGAACGGCAACGGCGAGAACCCGCGCGGCTGGCACACCGGCGCCGGGATGCTCTCCTGGTGGGCGCCGGGCGGCGACGACCAGTACGCCGACGGCTTCTGGCCCACGGCCGATCCGTACCGCATGCCCGGCACCACCGCCTCCACCAAGCGGCTCGCCGACAACGAGGGCGGTGCGTGGGGGGCGGCGAGGCCCGCGGTCCGCTGGGTGGGCGGGGTCGCGGACGACGCGTACGCGGCGGTGGGGCAGCACCTCAAGGGGCTCTCCTCGACGCTGGAGGCACGCAAATCCTGGTTCTGCGCCCCGGACGCGATCGTGTGCCTCGGCGCGGGCATCACCGCACGGGACGGCGTCCCCGTAGAGACCGTCGTCGACCACCGCAACCTCGGCGAGAACGGCGCCCCCGCGCTCGTCGTCGACGGCGAGACCCAGCCCTGCGACGACGGCCGGCCCCTCTCCTTCGACGGCGCGGCATGGGCCCACCTCGAGGGGCACGGCGGCTGGGTCTTCCCGGGCGGCGCCCCGCTGTGCGCGCTGCGCGAGACCCGCACCGGGGCGTGGCGGGACATCAACGCGGGCGGGTCGCCCGACCCGGTCCGCCGCCGCTACCTCACCCTCTGGCGCGACCACGGCACCGACCCCGAGGACGCGGACTACGCCTACGTCCTGCTGCCCGGCGCCACACCGGAGGCCGTCGCCGCCCGCGCCGAGGACGGCGGCGGGGTACGGATCCTCGCCAACACCCGCGACTGCCAGGCCGTCCGGCTCACCGCGCCGGAGGTCACCGCGGCCAACTTCTGGCGCGCGGGCAGCGCCGGAGACCTCACGGTGACGGCCCCCGCCTCCGTGCTCGTACGCCACCACGGCAACTCCGCGACCCTGCGCCTGGCGGACCCGCTCCGGGCCGATGCCGTGATCGACCTGACCTGGGCCCGCCCGGTGCGCCGGGTCACCGCGCACGACGCCTCGGTGCGGGTGCTCGGCACGGGGGCCTCGCTCCGGCTGCGGATCACGGCGGGGACGGCATGCGCGCCGCACGCCTGCACGGTGGAAGTCCGGTGAATCGCGAAACAGCTGACTTGTCGGTCACCCCTCAAGCCCCGCTGAGGGGCCGCTAGGGGCCCGCCAAAGGCCCGCTGGAGACCGCTCGCGAGCAGGGGTTTTGTGGGGTGCCCACAGCACGCGATCCGGAGCCGGCCCGGGGCAACTGATAAGGACCCCGTGCGATTCTGTACTCCTTGCCCACGAAATCACGCCCTACCTTGTGGGGAGTCGACATGATGTTCCGGCGCCCCCGCCGCGTACCGTCTATCCATGAGCAATCTCGAAGGTGCGCCCGAAGAGGCGAGTGACGTCCGCGGGCGCGTCGCCGAGCTGCACGCCATCCGCGAGCAGGTTCGGCGTGGCCCGAGCGAGCGGGCTACCCAGGCGCAGAAGGCCAAGGGGAAGCTGACGGCTCGCGAGCGTATTGATCTTCTGCTGGACGAGGGCTCTTTCAGTGAGGTGGAGCCGCTGCGGCGGCACCGCGCGCAGGGTTTCGGCCTGGAGGCCAAGCGCCCGTACACCGACGGTGTGATCACGGGCTGGGGCACGGTCCACGGCCGTACGGTCTTCGTCTACGCGCATGACTTCCGGATCTTCGGCGGAGCGCTGGGCGAGGCGCACGCCACCAAGATCCACAAGATCATGGACATGGCGATCGCCGCGGGTGCTCCGCTGGTGTCGCTGAACGACGGCGCGGGTGCCCGTATCCAGGAGGGCGTCTCGGCGCTGGCCGGCTACGGCGGGATCTTCCAGCGCAACACCAAGGCCTCCGGCGTCATCCCGCAGATCAGCGTGATGCTGGGCCCCTGCGCGGGCGGCGCCGCCTACTCGCCCGCCCTGACGGACTTCGTCTTCATGGTCCGCGAGACCTCCCAGATGTTCATCACCGGTCCGGACGTGGTCCGGGCGGTGACGGGCGAGGAGATCACCCAGAACGGCCTCGGCGGCGCGGACGTGCACGCGGAGACCTCCGGCGTGGCGCACTTCGCCTACGACGACGAGGAGACCTGCCTCGAGGAGGTCCGCTACCTCCTCTCCCTCCTGCCGCAGAACAACCGGGAGAACCCGCCCCGCGTGGTCTGCGAGGACCCGGCCGACCGCACCGGCGACGCCCTGCTGGACCTGGTGCCGGCGGACGGCAACCGGCCCTACGACATGCGCAAGGTGATCGAGGAGATCGTCGACGACGGCGAGTACCTCGAGGTCCACGAGCGCTGGGCGACCAACATCATCTGCGCGCTGACCCGGCTCGACGGCCAGGTCGTGGGCATCATCGCGAACCAGCCCCAGTCGCTGGCCGGTGTGCTGGACATCGAGGCCTCCGAGAAGGCGGCTCGGTTCGTCCAGATGTGTGATGCCTTCAACATCCCCATCGTCACCCTTTTGGACGTACCCGGCTTCCTCCCGGGTGTGGACCAGGAGCACGGTGGGATCATCCGGCACGGCGCAAAACTGCTGTACGCGTACTGCAACGCGACCGTGCCGAGGATCTCGGTGATCCTGCGCAAGGCCTATGGGGGTGCGTACATCGTCATGGACTCCCAGTCGATCGGCGCGGACCTGACCTATGCCTGGCCCACGAACGAGATCGCCGTGATGGGCGCGGAGGGCGCGGCGAACGTGGTCTTCCGCAAGCAGATCGCCGAGGCCGACGACCCCGAGGCCATGCGTGCCCGCATGGTCAAGGAGTACAAGACCGAGCTCATGCACCCGTACTACGCCGCCGAGCGAGGCCTGATCGACGACGTGATCGACCCGGTCGAGACGCGGGCGGTGCTCATCCGTTCGCTGGCCATGCTCGCCACCAAGCACGCGGACCTGCCGTCCCGCAAGCACGGCAACCCGCCCCAGTAGAAAGCCGCCCGACATGACTGACACGCTCGTCCGCGTGGAGAAGGGCACCGCCGGCGCCGAGGAGCTCGCCGCCGTCACCGCGGTCCTTCTCGCCCGTGCCTCCGCCGCCGCTCCCACGGCGGCCGGTCCGCGCCGCACCACCGCCAGCTGGCGCCGCCTGGAGCGCAGCTCCGGCTTCACCGCGCCGCACAGCTGGCAGGGCTGATATCCCTGTAAAGAAAGGCCCCGCACTCCCGAAGGAGTGCGGGGCCTTTCCGCTGCGCCGGGAGGCGCCTACCGCAGGCGCGCCATGAGCGCGTGCTCGACGAGCGTGATGAGGGCGCTCTTGGCCTCGTTGCGGTGGCGGGCGTCCGTGGTGATGATCGGGGCGTCCGGGCCGATCTGCAGCGCCTCGCGGACCTCTTCGGGGGCGTAGGGCTGGTGCCCGTCGAAGCCGTTGAGGGCGATGACGAAGGGCAGTCCGCTGTTCTCGAAGTAGTCGACGGCGGGGAAGCAGTCGGCGAGGCGGCGGGTGTCGACGAGGACGACCGCGCCGATGGCACCGCGGACGAGGTCGTCCCACATGAACCAGAACCGGTCCTGTCCGGGCGTGCCGAACAGGTACAGGATCAGATCCTGGTCCAGGGTGATACGGCCGAAGTCCATCGCCACGGTCGTCGTGGTCTTGTCCGGCGCGTGCGTGAGATCGTCGATGCCCGCCGACGCCGAGGTCATCACGGCTTCGGTACGCAGCGGGTTGATCTCCGAGACGGCGCCGACGAACGTGGTCTTGCCCACGCCGAAACCACCGGCCACCACGATCTTCGCGGAGGTGGTGGAGCGGACTGCCTCGCCGCTAGAGGTTCCGAAGTCCACTGAGCACCCTTTCGAGCAGTGTCACGTCAGGCTGGCCGCCGGCGGCCGCGTCGCCGCCGGGCTGATGGATGGCGACGAGCCCGGCCTCGGCCAAGTCGGCGACGAGGATTCGGGCGACGCCGAGCGGAATGGAGAGAAGTGCCGAGATCTCGGCGACCGACTTGATCTCGCGGCACAGATGGCAGATGCGCTGGTGTTCCGGCAACTGCCCTTGGAGCTGGGACGGCTGGGCCGTCGTGTGCACCAGCGCCTCGATGGCGAGCTGGTAGCGCGGCCGGGTCCGGCCGCCGGTCATGGCGTACGGGCGCACCAACGGGCTGCCCCCGCCCCTGGCGTTCGGCGCCGCCGCACGCCGGTGCTGCTGCGGCATCGCCTGCTGCGGTACCTGCGGCGGCACATGGGGCGCCTGCGGCCGTGGCGTCGGCGCGGACGGGAAGTTGAAGCGGTTCAGCGGCGGCCCGGCCTGATCGTCATTTCCATACGGGTAACCGCCTGGGGGCGTTGCCACGTCTCCTCCTCGGACTTCCCTGTCTGCTGCTGGTGCGCCACCGCACCTTAAGGCGCGGTGGCGCGAAACGCACTGCCTCTTTGCTAGTTGAGAAGGCTCCCCTGCAGTTCGGCGCGGAGGTCGGGCGTCAGGACATTGCCGGCGCGGTCGACCAGGAGGGCCATTTCGTAGCCGACGAGGCCGATGTCGCACTCCGGGTGGGCGAGGACGGCGAGCGAAGAGCCGTCCGAGATGGACATGATGAAGAGGAAGCCGCGCTCCATCTCCACCACGGTCTGGTTGACCGCGCCGCCTTCGAAGATCCGGGAGGCACCCGCGGTCAGCGAGGTCAGACCGGAGGCCACTGCCGCCAACTGGTCGGCGCGGTCCCGCGGGAAGCCTTCGGACATCGCCAGAAGGAGTCCGTCGGCGGAGACCACGACGGTGTGGGACACCCCTGGGGTGCTCTCCACGAAACTGGTGATCAACCAGTTCAGGTTCTGCGCCGCCTGGCTCATCGGGCTCACACTAACGCTCCTGATCGTAGGTGCCGCCGGGGCCGAAGCCCTGGTCGTGTTGCTGATGCTGCTCGTCCGCGGTGATCGCGGGGAACTCCGAGGAGTCCGTCCCCGCGCTGCGCCCCTGTTGGACACCGCGACGCAGATTCGCGAGCCTGCCGCGGACATCTTCCGGTGCGCGGGAGATCTGCGGGCCGCTCTGGGTGGTCTCCGCGGCCTTGCCCTCGACCAGGTTGGCCTTCGGCACCCGGCGCGGGAGACCCGACGCCGTGACTCCGCCGGCCTTCGGTATCCGGAGCTGCTCGGCACGCTGCCAGCGCTCGTCGTTGTCCGATCGCGGCTGGGGCTGGTCGCCCTGCTGAGCCTGTTGCGCGACCTCCTGGCGGTCCCGCTCCCGTTCGCTGCCGTCTCTCGTGGCCTCCTCGCCCGTCTCGGAGTGCCGCCACTGCCTGTCACGGCGCGGCAGACCGGACCCGGTCAGCGAGTGGGAGCCGCTCGAGGCGGGGCCCGGACGGTCGAACTCTACGCGCTCCGGCTGGGCCGTGTCAGCGGTCGGCGAGGATTCCGATTCCGCTGCGTAACCCGCCGAGTACTCGTTCTGGTACGTACCTGCCTGCGTCCAGTCGCCTTGATAGGCAGGCGCGTTGTAGTCGCCGTACGTCTGCTGGTCGGTGAAGCCCTGTTGCGCGTAGGGGGCTTCCGTATACGGCTGCTCGGGCTGCGGCTGCTGCGGCGGCTGCGGTGCGTAGGGCTGTTGCGGCGCCTCGGCGGGGAACACCGGGGCGGCGGTGGCCTGTTCGGCGCTCGCGGCGTAGTGCTGCGCCTCCTCCAGTGCCGCGCGCCGTTCCTCGCGCAGTCGCGACCGGCCCAGCGGGTCCGCCGGGGTCATGCCCGCGGACTGCGCCCCGGGCTCGTAACGGGAGTCGTCGAAGCCGAGTTCGGCGGCGGTGGGCATCCGGCCGACGGGCGCGGCCTGCTGCTCGGGGACGATCCGGGAGACCGTGAAGTCGTCGTCGTTCAGCTGGTCGTCGCCGCCACCACCGTGCGTGATGGCGTCCGGCAGCATCACCAGCGAGGTGGTGCCCGCCTGTTCGCCCGACGGGCGCAGCTGGACGCGGATGCCGTGCCGCATCGCGAGGCGGCCGACCACGAACAGGCCCATGCGCTGGGCGATCGCGACGTCCACGGTCGGCGGGTTGGCCAGCTTGTGGTTGATGTCCGCGATGTCCTCGGCGGTCAGGCCGATGCCCTTGTCGTGGATCTCGACCATCACGCGGCCGTCGGGCAGACGGGTCGCGTTCACACGGACCTTGGTGTGCGGCGACGAGAAGCCCGTCGCGTTCTCCAGCAGCTCCGCGAGCAGGTGCACGAGGTCGGTCACGGCGAGGCCGTGGATGTCGGCCTCGGGGATGCCGCTCAACTCGATGCGCTCGTAGGCCTCCACCTCGGAGGAGGCGGCACGCAGCACGTCCACCAGCGGGATCGGCTGGTCCCAGCGGCGGCCGGGCTCCTCGCCCGCGAGGATGAGGAGGTTCTCGCCGTTGCGGCGCATGCGGGTGGCCAGGTGGTCGAGCCGGAAGAGGTTCTCCAGCTGGTCCGGGTCGGCCTCGTTGTTCTCGAGCGCGGTGATGAGCTCCAGCTGGCCCTCGATCAGGCTCTGGTTGCGCCGCGAGAGGTTGGTGAAGATCGCGTTGACGTTGCCCCGCAGCAGGGCCTGCTCGGCGGCGAGCCGGACGGCCTCGCGGTGGACCTGGTCGAAGGCGCGGGCGACTTCGCCGATCTCGTCCTTGGTGGTGATCGGGATGGCCTGTACCCGGGTGTCGACGCGGCCCGGGTCGGTGCGCGACAGCTGGTCGACCAGTGCGGGCAGGCGCTGCTCGGCGACGTCGAAGGCCGCGGCGCGCAGGCTGCGCATGCTGCGGCTCATCGAGCGCGCGATCCGGCCGGCCACCACGAAGGCGGCGACGAGGGCGACGACCACGACCAGGCCGTTGACGATCGCGTCCTGCTGGGCGCTCTCGGAGACCTGCTCGACGTCGTTCACGGCGGCGTCGGCCAGGTGCTGCTCGACGGAGCGGTAGGCGTCGAACTTGCCGGTGGAGACGGCGTACCAGCTCTCCTTGGTGATGCCCATCGCCTTCAGCTGCGCGGGCGTCGCACCGGACATGATGGCGGCGGTCATCTTCTCCTGCTTGGCCGCCTTGTCCTTGTCGAGCGCGTTCTCGAGGCGCTTGATGTCGGCCTGGGAGCCACCGCTGCGGTACTCGTCCTCGGCGATGTACTCGAGGAACTTGTACGAGGAGAACGACGTCAGAAGGAACTGACGGTCCTTGGTGCTCATCTCCGGCTTCGCCAGCAGGTGGACGCCCATGGAGCGCTGGAGCGACTCGGCGGCCTTGGCGAGGGAGATGGCGTACATGGTGCGGCCGTAGGAGCCGCCGGAGCTGCCGGTGCCCAGGCCCAGCTCGTTGGCGAAGGACATGAGCGGGCGCTGGATGGAGCCGTACTCGTCCTCGGTCTTGACGCCCTGGTAGGCCGTCTTGCGTATGTCGCCGAGCTTCGCCTCGGCGGTGCGCACGGTCTTCAGACGGCGCTGCAGGCTCGGGGTGTCCGGCATGCTCTTGGCGGCCGAGTCGAAGTCGTCGCGGGCCGCGTCCGTCGCGTCCCGGGCCTTCTTGATCGCCGGGTCGTCGGGGTGGTCCGTGAGCAGGGGTATCGCGGACACGTCGCGCTCGTAGATCACGGCATGCGCGTAGGTGGCGGCGGCCCTGACCGCGCGGGCCGTCCTCGCCGCGTCCTCGGCCTCCTGCCAGGTGCCGACGGACTTGTTCACGTCGAGGCCGCCGAAGACGAGGGCGACGAGCACCGGGAGCAGCAGGATCGCGTTCAGCCGGGTGGCCACCCGCCAGTTGCGGGGCGAGAACCGGCCGCCACGGCCCGGGGGTGCGGCGGGAGCTTCGGGACCATCGGAAGGCGGCACCGAGGAGCGCGACGGCGGTGTGAAGTTGCCCCGCGCGTCTCGCGTCTGCCCCGCGGCACCCGTCTTTCTACGCCTCACTCGTCCAACAACCTCTCGGCGTCGGCACTTGTCGTCGTGCCGTCGTTCTGCTGAGCCATGGGTGCTCAGTTCGGGGAATTCCAGCATGCCGGGCTGGCACGGTCCAAACACCGGGCAGAGCCGGAGCCCGACGGAAAGTGGCCGACATAAAACGGGCATTAAGAGCGAGCAGCGCCAAAAGGCGGGCGAATTGTGCGCGCAGTGAAACCGGCCGAACGCGTCCTGTGGTCGCGTCCGGCCAATTCAACTGTCGAAACGTTATGAACCCCCGGCCGTTCCGTGTTCAATCACACAGCCCGTTCCGGCGCTGCCGGAACCATCGGTACCGGTTACTTGAGCCGCGCCATGAGCGCGTGCTCGACGAGCGTGATGAGCGTGCTCTTCGCTTCGCCCCGGTGCCGCGCGTCGGTGGTGATGATCGGTGTGTCCGGGCCGATCTGCAGCGCCTCGCGCACATCCTCCGGACCGTAGGGCTGCTGTCCGTCGAAGCCGTTGAGGGCGATGACGAAGGGCAGTCCGCTGTTCTCGAAGTAGTCGACGGCGGGGAAGCAGTCGGCGAGGCGGCGGGTGTCGACGAGGACGACCGCGCCGATGGCACCGCGGACGAGGTCGTCCCACATGAACCAGAACCGGTCCTGCCCGGGCGTGCCGAACAGATAGAGGATCAGGTCGTCGTCGAGCGTGATGCGGCCGAAGTCCATCGCCACGGTGGTCGTGGTCTTGTCCTGGACGTGGCTCAGGTCGTCGATGCCCGCCGAAGCCGAGGTCATCACGGCCTCGGTGCGCAGCGGGCTGATCTCCGACACCGCGCCCACGAATGTCGTCTTGCCTACTCCGAAGCCGCCCGCGACCACGATCTTCGCGGAGGTCGTGGCGCGGCCGACGCCGCCACTAGAGCTTCCGAAGTCCACTGAGCACCCTTTCGAGCAGTGTCACGTCCGGCGTACCGCCGGACTCGCCGCTGCCGCCCGGCTGGTGGATCGCCACCATGCCGGCCTCAGCCAGGTCTGCCACCAGAATCCGCGCCACGCCCAGGGGCATGTTCAGGAGCGCGGAGACCTCCGCCACCGATTTGACCTCACGGCACAGGTGGCAGATGCGCTGGTGCTCGGGAAGCAGGTTCCCGAGGTGCGCCGGGTCGGCCGTGGAGCTGACCAGCGCCTCGATGGCGAGCTGGTAGCGCGGCCGGGTACGGCCGCCCGTCATGGCGTAGGGACGGACCAGCGGCTGGTCGCCTTCACTCCCGTACGGCGTGTGGTGAGCGGCGCCGTACGGGCCGGGCGAGGCGGGCGGGGTCATGAATCCTCCGGGCTGGGACAGCAGGAAGGCAATAATGCCGTCGAGCGGGCGCCGGTGGGGGCGGCGGCCTTGCGGTCGGACGGTAAATCCGGTGTGTGTACGGTCAGTTCAGCAGGCTTCCCTGCAGTTCGGCGCGGAGGTCGGGCGTGAGCACGGTGCCCGCGCGGTCGACCAGGAGTGCCATCTCGTAGCCGACGAGGCCGATGTCGCACTCCGGGTGGGCGAGGACGGCCAGCGACGAACCGTCCGACACGGACATGATGAAGAGGAAGCCGCGCTCCATCTCCACCACGGTCTGGGTGACCGCGCCGCCCTCGAAGATCCGGGAGGCACCCGCGGTCAGCGAGGTCAGGCCGGAGGCCACTGCCGCCAACTGATCGGCGCGGTCCCGCGGAAAGCCTTCGGACATCGCCAGCAGCAGGCCGTCGGCGGACACCACCACCGTGTGGGACACCCCCGGGGTGTTCTCCACGAAGTTGGTGATCAACCAGTTCAGATTCTGCGCCGCCTGGCTCATCGGACTCAACTAACGCTCCTGCTGGTAGGTGGGGCCAACATTGTGGCTGCCGGTGGACGAGCCGGTGCCGGCCTGACGTCCCTGCTGGATGCCCCGGCGGAGGTTGGTCAGCCGGCCGCGTACGTCGTCGGGCGAACGCGAGACCTGCGGACCGCCCTGCACGGGCTCCTGCTGGGCCGTGCCTTCGACGAGGTTGGCACGCGGTACGCGCCGGGGCAGCCCGGACAAGGTCGTGCCGCCCGCCGCCGGCTCACGGACCTGTTCGGCCCGGCGCCAGCGCTCGTCGTTGGTGGTGTCGCGCCAGGAGCCCTGTTCGGCGGGCGCCGTGCGCTGTTCGCGGCGGGGCAGCGGCTGCGGGGTTTCCGCGGGCTGCTCCGGTACGGACGGCCGGCTCTCGCCGGGCGCTCCGCGGAACCAGTGCGACTCCAGTTCCTGGAAGAGCGGGGTCCCCGAGTCGGCACCGGCCGGTGCCTGCGGCTGCGCGGGCACCGCGAACTGCCCGGTGTCGCCGGGGAGTTCATGCTGTCCGGTCGTGCCGCCGTCCGGACCGGACACCGGGCGCAGCTGCGGGAACTCGGCGGTGTCGCCCGGTCCGCCCTGCGGCGCGCCGGCGCCGGGCAGGGCGAACTGGCCGGTGCCGCTGCCCGTCAGGTCCGGCTCGGGGACCGGAGTGAGCTGCGGGAACTGGCCGGTGCCGCTGTTGTCCGGCGTGGGCACCGCGGTCAGGTGCGGGAAGCCCGTGGTGTCGCCGGGCTGCGCGAACTGGCCGGTGTCCGGGAGACGGGTCTGTCCGGTGGTGCTGCCCGGGTGCTCGGGGGCGGCGGGCAGCTGCGGGAACTCGGCGGTACGGGACGCGCTTTCGACGTCCTCGTGGCCTCGCGGAGTGTCCTGCGCGTTCCGCGGCGAGCCGTCCGTGGCCAGCGGCCAGTCGTCCACCGGCGCGGGCTCGGGGGCCTTCGGAGCACGGTCGTCGCTGCCCCAGCTCGGCGCCGGTCGGCCGGCCTGGCCGTCGTCGGACGCGCCACGGGTCGGCAGCTGCGGGGGACGGCGTCCGGGGCTGCCCACGGGCCTGATCGTGGCCGGGCCCTTGCCGCCACGGGTCGGCAGCTGCGGCGGACGGCCCTGCTCGCCCGCGCCGTCCGCCGTGGGGGCGGCGGGCGCCGCGGGTGCGCTGCCGCCGCGGGGCGGAGTGTCGAAGAGGCTCGGGCCGCTCGGCGCGGCGGCGGCGGGACCCTGGCCGGGCGTCGGCAGGGGGCGCGTCGGCAGACCGCTGCCGGTCGTGGCCGGGCGGGAGGACAGGGCGGGCCGGGGGCCCGCGGGCGGGACCTGACGCCGGCTCGGCGCGGTGGGCAGGGAACCGCCCGGCGCACCGGTCGGGGCACTGCCCAGGGCGCCGGTCGGGGCACTGCCCGGGGTACCGCCCGGCGCACCGCCCATGGCGGGCATGGCGGGCATGCCCGGCATCGCGGGAGCGCCCTTGGTGCCGGCGGCACCCGGACCCGGCCTCCTGCCGCCCTGGGCGACGTCGACGGGCAGCATGACGAGCGCCGTCGTGCCGCCGGAGTCGGACGGGCGGAGCTGGATGCGGATGCCGTGTCGCAGGGACAGGCGGCCGACCACGAACAGACCCATGCGCCGGGAGACCGACACGTCGACGGTCGGCGGGCTGGCGAGCCGCTCGTTGATCGCGGCCAGGTCCTCGGGGGAGAGGCCGATGCCCGTGTCGTGGATCTCGACCAGCACGCGGCCGTCCGGCAGTGCGTGACCGGTGACCTTGACCTTGGTCTGCGGGGAGGAGAAGGACGTCGCGTTCTCGAGCAGCTCGGCGAGGAGGTGCACGAGGTCGTTGACGACGCGGCCGGCGACCTCGGTCGGCGGCACGCCGGTCAGCTCGATGCGCTCGTACTGCTCCACCTCGGACGCGGCGGCACGGAGCACGTCGACGAGCGGGACGGGGCGGGTCCACCGGCGGCCGGGCTCTTCACCGGCGAGAACGAGGAGGTTCTCGCCGTTCCGGCGCATACGGGTCGCGAGGTGGTCGAGCTTGAAGAGCGAGGACAGCTGGTCGGGGTCGGCCTCGCGGCTCTCGAGCTCGGAGATGAGCGAGAGCTGACGCTGGATGAGGCCCTGGCTCCGGCGCGAGAGGTTGGTGAACATCGCGTTGACGTTGCCCCGCAGCAGGGCCTGCTCGGCGGCGAGGCGGACCGCCTCGCGGTGCACCTCGTCGAAGGCCGCGGCCACCTTTCCGATCTCGTCCCGGCTGTGCACGCCGACGGACTCCACGGAGGTGTCCACGTCCTGCGGGTCGGTCTCGGAGAGCTGCTTGACGAGCTCGGGCAGACGGTCCTGGGCGACCCTCTGGGCGGTGTCCTGCAGCCTGCGCAGCGACTTGACCATGGAGCGGGCCACGACGAAGGCGCCGACCAGCGAGATGCCGAGCACCAGCACGACCACCGCACCGTTGATGACGGCTTCCTGCGTGGCGTCGTCCTGCAGCTGACGGGCCTGCTGGTCCATCTCCGAGAGCAAGCTCTTCTCGATCTTGCCCATCTCGGTGAGCTTGGACGTGTCGAGGTCGTACCAGTCACGGTACGAGCGCGGGTCGGTCTTGATGCCGTCCTGCTTCTCGAGCACGCGGTCGGCGTAGGTGTTGGCCGTGACGACGTCGACGACGCTGCCGTTGAGGGGCGCCGTCAGCTCCTGGTCATAGTCGCCGCGGATGGCGGTGAAGCGCTTGATGGCCGCGGTCTCGTTGTCCGCCGCCGCCTTGCCGTACTGGCGGTCGTTGGCGGTGAGCTGGGGACCGAAGGGGTTGGCGAGGCCCGCGCTGATCACCGCACGCTGGATGGAGGCGTACTCCTTGGCGGAGGAGAACGCGGTCAGCGCACGGGTCGCGGAGATCATCTCGCTGTTGCTGGTGGCCTGGGCCATGTCCTGGGAGAGACCCAGCAGCGAGGTGATCAGGGCGTCGTAGCTGTTGGCCGTCTGCGAGATGTAGTTCTTGTCGTAGTACGCGGACGACCGGACATCCTTGATCTTCTGGAGCTGCTTGGTGATGTCGACCAGGGTGGTCCGCACACCGACCATCGCCGTGTCGTCGGGCTTGACCTTTCCGGTGACATCCGTGAACGCCTTGATGGCGCGGTCGGTCTTCTCCCGGGGCGCGACGACCTCGTCGTCCTTGTAGTTCTTATTGGACACCGTCAGCGGACCCGCCGACTTGTCGCGCTCCTCCTGAAGGGCGTCGACCAGGTCGGCGGCCTTGCCCGTCATCTCCGTGAGGAGCTTCATGTGGTCGAGCTGGTCGACGTTGTCGAGCGAGCTGTTGATGCGCAGCGCGCCGAACGTCGTCGCGGCGACGACGGGGAGGGCGAGCAGGGAGACGAGTCGGGTGCTGATGCGCCAGTTGCGCATGGCTATTCGCGTACCCGGCCCGCCGGGCCCCTTTGCCTTCGGCGCGTCGACGGGCTCGCCGCCGCCGCTCGGCGCGTCGGCAGGCGTGCCGCGGTCGGTCGCACCGCGCGGCTCCTTCTCCGCCGCAGCGCTGCCTTCCCTCTTGAAACGTCCCTGCACTAGCGTCGCAACCTCTGGACCAGGCGCCCCACCGGGTGAGCGGAAGGACGGTGTCGAGTCGTGGGGGGACCGCGGTGCCCCCCTGGCGGTCCGTGGAATTCCAGCACAGTGCCGGATCTCCCAACAAGGCCGGTGCAGGCAGCGGGACGGTGGGTGACGGTGTGTACAGGAAATGTCGCGAAGCGTAGAGGATGCGCTCATCCATAGCGGACATTCATGGACGAGCCACCCGGGTGTCCCTGGCTGGCATCCGTTGTCCCAGTCGCCATGATCGGGAGCGGAACGTCAGGTTCAGCCCTGCAATGTCCGTTTCGCGATGTCAGATCGGGCGCCCGGTTTGCGGCAATTTTCGGCCGGTTCGTGAGCAAACTCACAGGCAATGCCGGGCATCCCCCATGCCCCCGGGGGGAATGGCGCGCCTAGCCTGGTTCTTTGCATTTCCCGAGAATCCGTAACCCGTGACGACAACGCGAGGCCCCGAACAGTGAAGACGACGATGCCCTCCCGGAAGACCGCCAACCCGCGCCGCACCACGCTCGTGAACCGCGAGAACATCGAGGGTCTCTTCGACGCGGAGCGCCCGGAGCACGCCGCCGAGCTGCCGACCGTCACCGCCAACCCGCGCCGCACCATCCTGATGGTCGCGCCCCAGGCCGCGCCCCAGGGCTGAACGCCCTCCCTCTGCGGCGCACGGGCCGCGCGCAGGCCCCCGCGATAGCCTGAAGTGTCAGACTCCGGACCGATCAGACAGGGGCACAGTTTCCCGTGCGCATCGCCAGATTTTCCCTCGACGGCAACGTCGCGTTCGGCGTGGTGGAGGGCGACGCCCACACCGAGGGCGGACCCGTCCTCGACATCATCAAGGGACACCCCTTCGCCGAATTCGAGCGCTCCGGGCGGAAGATCCCGCTGAGCAAGGTCCGGCTGCTGCCGCCCGTCCTGCCGAACAAGGTCGTCGGCATCGGCCGCAACTACGCCGAGCACGCGGCGGAGCTGGGCAATGCCATTGTTGATGATCAAGGGCGTCCCGAGATCCCGGTCACCTTCTTCAAGCCCTCGACCGCGGTCGTCGGCCCCGGCGACCCCATCGCCTACCCCTCCTTCTCCAGCGAGCTGCACCACGAGGCCGAGCTGGCCGTGGTCATCGGCCGCATGTGCCGCGAGGTCCCGCGCGAGCGCGTCAAGGACGTCATCCTCGGCTACACCTGCGCCAACGACGTCACCGCGCGCGACGTCCAGCGGCGCGAGAAGCAGTGGGCCCGCGCCAAGGGCTTCGACGCCTCCTGCCCGCTCGGCCCCTGGATCGAGACCGAGCTGGACCCGGGCGACCTCGGCATCCAGTGCACCGTCAACGGCGAGCAGCGCCAGCTCGGCCGCACCGCCGACATGGTGCGCCCCATCGAGGACCTGATCGTCCACATCACCGAGGCGATGACACTGCTCCCCGGTGATGTCGTCCTCACCGGCACCCCGGCCGGAGTCGGACCCCTGAACGTCGGCGACGAGGTCGCCGTCACCATCGAAGGCATCGGCACTCTCACCAACAAGGTGATCAAGCGTGGCTAACGCGAACGTCCGCGTACGTTTCTGTCCCTCCCCGACCGGCAACCCCCACGTGGGTCTGGTCCGCACCGCCCTGTTCAACTGGGCCTTCGCCCGGCACCACGGCGGCACCATGGTCTTCCGCATCGAGGACACCGACGCGGCCCGCGACTCGGAGGAGTCGTACCAGCAGCTGCTCGACTCGATGCGCTGGCTGGGTCTCGACTGGGACGAGGGCCCCGAGGTCGGCGGCCCCCACGCGCCGTACCGCCAGTCGCAGCGCATGGACATCTACCGGGACGTCGCCGCCAAGCTGCTCGAGCGCGGCTTCGCGTACAAGTGCTACTGCACCACCGAGGAGCTCGACGCCCGCCGCGAGGCCGCCCGCGCCGCCGGCAAGCCCTCCGGCTACGACGGCCAGTGCCGCACCCTCACCACCGAGCAGACCACCGCGTACGAGGACGAGGGCCGCACCCCGATCGTCCGCTTCCGGATGCCCGACGAGCCGGTCACCTTCACCGACCTGGTTCGCGGCGAGCTGACCTTCACCCCGGACAACGTGCCGGACTTCGGCATCGTCCGCGCCAACGGCGCGCCGCTCTACACGCTCGTCAACCCGGTCGACGACGCGCTGATGGAGATCACGCACGTGCTGCGCGGCGAGGACCTGCTCTCCTCGACGCCGCGCCAGGTCGCCCTCTACCGGGCGCTCGCCGAGATCGGCGTCGGCAACGGCACTGTCCCGGAGTTCGGCCACCTGCCCTACGTCATGGGCGAGGGCAACAAGAAGCTCTCCAAGCGCGACCCGGAGGCCTCCCTCAACCTCTACCGGGAGCGCGGCTTCCTCCCGCAGGGCCTGCTCAACTACCTGTCCCTGCTGGGCTGGTCGCTCTCGGGCGACCGGGACATCTTCTCGATGGAGGAGATGGTCGCGGCGTTCGACATCAAGGACGTCAACGCCAACCCGGCCCGCTTCGACCTCAAGAAGGCCGAGGCGATCAACGCCGACCACATCCGGCAGCTGGACGTGAAGGCCTTCATCGAGGCCTGCGACCCCTGGCTGAAGGCCCCGCACGCCCCCTGGGCGCCCGAGGCCTTCGACCGGGCGCGGTTCGAGGAGATCGCCCCGCACGCGCAGACCCGCCTCACCGTCCTGTCCGACATCACCGCCAACGTCGACTTCCTCTTCCTCGACGAGCCGGTGGAGGAAGAGGCCTCCTGGGCCAAGGCGATGAAGGAGGGCTCGGACGCCCTGCTGCGCACGGCGCGCGAGAAGCTGGCCGCCGCCGACTGGAACGCGGACGCCCTCAAGGCCGCCGTCGTCGCCGCGGGCGAGGAGCACGGCCTCAAGCTCGGCAAGGCACAGGCCCCGGTCCGCGTCGCGGTCACCGGCCGGACGGTCGGCCTGCCGCTGTTCGAGTCCCTCGAGGTCCTCGGCCGCGACCGCACGCTGGCCCGCATCGACGCCGCGCTGGCGAAGCTGGCGGCGTAACGCCCGGAAGGGCACCCCGAAGCGCCCCGAAGGCAGCAGAAGGCCCGCTCCCGCGGTTTCGTGCCGCGGAGCGGGCCTTCCGGCTTTGACGGGGCTGACGGGGCGTACGGCGGCCGCGGAGGCCCTCGGGGGCGTGCGGCCGGATCGCCCGCGCCGGGCCGGTGCGCATGCCGTGGCGGCCCGGACTGCGATGGCGGCTTATCGATTTTGGAGCCCCGTCCACCTTCGGGTAATGTTCTTCCTGCGCCGCCCGAGAGGGCCGAGAGGCCGGAGCGGGAGGCGCCAGCCCGAGCAAGACCCCTTCAGGGGGGTCGAGTTCTGGTGGGGTATGGTGTAATTGGCAGCACGAGTGATTCTGGTTCACTTAGTCTAGGTTCGAGTCCTGGTACCCCAGCAAGAGAATTCAACCGAATTCCTTCGGATATAGTTCTCTTGCAAAACGCGCAAAATGCAGTGTCTAGCCCCCGTTGTGTAGCGGCCTAGCACGCCGCCCTCTCAAGGCGGTAGCGCCGGTTCGAATCCGGTCGGGGGTACGGATCTGCTCATGAACAATGAGTGGATTACAGGCCCCCGTTGTGTAGCGGCCTAGCACGCCGCCCTCTCAAGGCGGTAGCGCCGGTTCGAATCCGGTCGGGGGTACTGGTAAACACCATGGGGTATGGTGTAATTGGCAGCACGAGTGATTCTGGTTCATTTAGTCTAGGTTCGAGTCCTGGTACCCCAGCTGAAAACTGAATAGATAGAGCTAGCCCCCGTTGTGTAGCGGCCTAGCACGCCGCCCTCTCAAGGCGGTAGCGCCGGTTCGAATCCGGTCGGGGGTACAAGAAGAAAAAACGCCTTTCGCATGAGCGAGGGGCGTTTTTTCGTTGCCCGTCCGGCGACTGTGCGCCCTTCTCCCCGCCGGGCCCCCGGCGTCATAATTCCCCGCATGGTCCATCCCCATGGCGCGGACCGCGAATTCCGGCTGCCCGGCGGCGAGTTCGAGCCCGCCGCACCGCGAGGCCTTGCCCGGCCGGGGAGTTCGCGGCGGCTCACCGGCCTGGTCGTCGCCCGTACCCACTGCCCGCCGGGGCTGCTCCTCGAGGGAGTCGTCGACGCGGCCACACGGGGCCGGCTCAGGGACGCGCTGTGGTCCGTCGCGGCGGTCAGGGGTGCGCCTGGAGATGTCCCGGGTGGAGTTCCTCGACCTCGGCGGCGTCCGGCTGCTGATGACCTTCGCCAGGGCCCGGGCCGCCCGTCACGGCACCGTCGAACTGGCCGGGCTGATGCCGCACCTGGCCCAGGCGATCACCCTGATCGGCTGGCACCGCACCCCGGGGCTCCGGCTGGGCGCCCCCTAACAACCCCCGAACCGCCGGGCGGACTCCTGGACGTGCGCCAGCCTGCGCAGGCTGAGCAGCACCGGTTCGTACAGCACGGTCAGTGCGACGGCCGCCTCGATCTGCCCGGCGGCCGTGGGCTGTTCCTCCACCAGGTCCAGGTCGGCGACGGCGAGCTCGGCGGCGAGGCGGCCGTACGGCAGCAGGTGCGCGGTGTCGCAGGGGTAGCCGAGGCGGACGAGCGCGGCGACCGAGGCGACGAGCGTGCCGAGGGCGGGGGAGGCCTCGTCGTGCATGCCGCGCCAGCCCAGTTGCTCCAGCAGCGCCTCGACCGACCGGCGCGCGGCCCCGGCCGCCTCGTCGTCCTCGGCGGGCCCCGGGGCCTGCGGCAGCGCCCGGGTGGCCGCGCCGAGCCGCATGTGGTGGTCCAGCGACGTGTCCTCCGCGGCGTCGATCACCGCCCGTGCGACGGCCACCGGCACCTTGCCGATCTGGATCAGCGCCCGCACCAGACGCAGCCGTCGCAGGTGTTCCTCGCCGTACGAGGCCTGGGTGGCGGTGACCCGGTGGCCGGGCTGGAGCAGCCCTTCCCGCAGGTAGTACTTGATCGTCGCGGTGGACACCCCGCTGCGCTCGCTCAGTTCGGCCAGTCGCATCCTCTTGCACCCTCCTTTGGATACTGGCACTATCCAAACATGGATAGCGACGCTATCCAATAAGAGGAGCGGGGGTACGGCATGAGTAGGGCACCGATAGCGGGGCGGGTCACGGCGGCGGCCGAGGGGGATGTGGTGGTCTTCCTCATCGGGGTGCGCATCAACCGGTGGCGGGCGGTGCGCCACTGGCTGCCCACCCTCACGGCCATGCCGCGCATGCTCAAGGAGCTCGCGCGCGAAGAGGGCAGCGGGCTGCTGGGGTACCGGTTGTACACGGCCGGGCCGCGCGTCTACACGGTCGTCCAGTACTGGGAGTCGCGCGAGAAACTGCTCGCCTACGCCTCGGCCCCGGAACGGCAGCACCGCCCCGCCTGGGCGGCGTTCAACCGCCGCGCGCGGAACGGTGCGGGGAGTGTCGGCATCTGGCACGAGACGTACATCGTGCCGGCGGGCTCGTACGAGGCGATCTACCACGCCATGCCGCCGACCGGGCTCGGTGAGGCCTACGGAGTCGAGCCGGTCGGGCGGCGGGGCGAGCGGGCCGCGGAGCGGCTCGCGGGCTAGCCGTTGCGGCGCAGGGCCTCCGTGAGGCGTACGGCCGCGTCGAGGACCGCCTGGGCGTGCATGCGGCCGGGGTGGCGGGTCAGCCGCTCGATCGGGCCGGAGACCGAGACGGCGGCCACGACGCGGTTGGAGGGCCCGCGTACGGGCGCGGAGACCGAGGCGACCCCGGGCTCGCGCTCGCCGATCGACTGGGCCCAGCCCCGGCGCCGTACGCCCGAGAGGGCGGTCGCCGTGAAACGGGCGCCCTGCAGGCCGCGGTGGAGACGCTCGGGCTCCTCCCAGGCCATGAGCACCTGGGCGGCGGAGCCGGCCTTCATCGGCAGGGTGGAGCCGACCGGCACCGTGTCCCGCAATCCGGACAGACGTTCCGCGGCGGCCACGCAGATGCGCATGTCTCCCTGGCGGCGGTAGAGCTGGGCGCTCTCGCCGGTCACGTCCCGCAGGTGCGTGAGCACCGGGCCCGCCGTCGCCAGCAGCCGGTCCTCGCCCGCGGCGGCCGCGAGCTCGCTCAGCCGGGGGCCGAGGATGAACCGGCCCTGCATGTCGCGCGCCACCATCCGGTGGTGCTCCAGCGCCACCGCGAGCCGGTGCGCCGTCGGGCGTGCCAGCCCGGTCGCCGTGACCAGTCCGGCGAGGGTCGCCGGACCGGACTCCAGAGCGCTCAGCACCAGAGCCGCCTTGTCGAGTACGCCCACACCGCTCGAGGGGCCTCCAGTGTTGTCCATGCGACGATACTCGCGTCTCACACTGTGAAACGCAAGTTCATATTCCGGCGCGAAGGTCCAACCTGTACGGACAGCACTCCAACGGCAATCCGAGTTGGCCGGGCAATCCGGCCGGAGGGACAGCGATGGGACGGACACTCGCGGAGAAGGTCTGGGACGACCACGTCGTCAGGCGCGCCGAGGGCGAGCCCGACCTCCTCTTCATCGATCTGCACCTGCTGCACGAGGTCACCAGCCCGCAGGCCTTCGACGGGCTGCGCAAGGCCGGGCGCAAGGTCCGCCGCACCGACCTGACCATCGCCACCGAGGACCACAACACCCCCACCCTCGACATCGACAAGCCCATCGCGGACCCCGTCTCCCGTGTGCAGCTGGAGACCCTCCGGGCGAACTGTGCCGAGTTCGGCGTGCGGTTGCACCCGCTGGGCGACGTGGAGCAGGGCGTCGTCCACGTGGTGGGACCGCAGCTCGGACTCACCCAGCCCGGCACCACGGTCGTGTGCGGGGACAGCCACACCTCCACCCACGGCGCCTTCGGCGCGCTGGCGTTCGGCATCGGCACCAGTCAGGTGGAGCACGTGCTGGCCACCCAGACGCTGCCGCTCGCGCCGTTCCGGACGATGGCGGTCACGGTCGAGGGCGAACTGCCCGACGGCGTCACGGCGAAGGACCTCATCCTGGCGGTCATCGCACGCATCGGTACGGGCGGTGGCCAGGGTCACGTCATCGAATACCGCGGCCCGGCCATCGAGAAGCTGTCGATGGAAGCCCGGATGACCGTCTGCAACATGTCCATCGAGGCGGGTGCGCGGGCCGGCATGATCGCCCCCGACGAGACCACCTTCGCCTACCTCAAGGACCGTCCCCACGCCCCCACGGGGGCGGACTGGGACGAGGCCGTCGCGTACTGGCGCACTCTGCGCACCGACGACGACGCCGTGTTCGACCGCGAAGTGGTCGTCGACGCCTCCGAACTCGCCCCGTTCGTCACCTGGGGCACCAACCCGGGCCAGGGCGCACCGCTGTCGGCGGCGGTTCCCGACCCGGCCTCGTACGTGGACCCCACCGAGCGCTTCGCCGCCGAAAAGGCCCTGGAATACATGGGGTTGACGGCGGGTCAGGCGCTGCGCGACATCCGCGTGGACACCGTTTTCGTGGGCTCCTGCACCAACGGACGGATCGAGGACCTGCGGGCCGCGGCCGCCGTGCTGAAGGGCCGCTCGGTCGCCGACGGTGTACGGATGCTGGTCGTTCCCGGCTCCGTCCGCGTGGCGCTGCAGGCCGTCGACGAGGGCCTGGACAAGGTGTTCACGGAAGCCGGCGCGGAGTGGCGGCACGCCGGGTGCTCGATGTGCCTGGGCATGAACCCCGACCAACTCGCGCCGGGCGAGCGGTCGGCGTCGACCTCCAACCGCAACTTCGAGGGCAGGCAGGGGAAGGGCGGCCGGACCCACCTCGTCTCGCCCCAGGTCGCCGCCGCCACCGCGGTGCTGGGCCATCTGGCCTCGCCCGCCGACCTGTCGGCCAGGGAAGTCCTCGCGGCCTGATCGCGCAGAGCACCTTACCGCAGGCTCCGAGCCGCGAAGAGGCGCGAAGAGGGAAGGAACTCACCACCATGGAAGCTTTCACCACGCACACCGGCCGGGCCGTACCGCTGCGCCGGAGCAACGTCGACACCGACCAGATCATCCCGGCGCACTGGCTGAAGAAGGTCACCCGGGACGGGTTCGAGGACGGGCTCTTCGAGGCCTGGCGCAAGGACCCGGAGTTCGTGCTCAACCGTCCCGAACGCGCGGGTGCCTCGGTCCTGGTGGCCGGCCCCGACTTCGGCACCGGCTCCTCGCGCGAGCACGCGGTCTGGGCGCTGCAGAACTACGGCTTCAGGGCCGTCGTCTCCTCGCGGTTCGCCGACATCTTCCGCGGCAACTCGCTCAAGAACGGGTTGCTCACGGTCGTTCTGCCGCAGGAGACGGTCGAGCGGCTGTGGGCGCTGACCGAGGCGGACCCCACCGCGCCGGTGACGGTGGACCTCGTCGCCCGGCAGGTCCGCGCCGACGGAATCACGGCTGATTTCGACCTTGACGAGAACGCCCGATGGCGGCTCTTGGAGGGCCTGGACGACATCGGGCTGACCCTCCGGGTCGAGGCCGACATCGCCGCGTACGAGGCCCGGCGGCCGTCCTTCAAACCGTCCACCGCCCTGATCTGAAGCGGGTTTTCACGCCCGTTCGGCCCAGCGCGCCGACCTCGTTCCGACCCCGGATTTTCGCTGTTCACCCAGGGTTTGACATGATGCGCCCCCTGTCCTCGGACAGGGGGCGCATCGCTCTGTTGAGGCCCCGTGAGGCGACAACTCGCCTCAGATGGCACAATCGGTGCATGGGAAGCGACAGCCAACTCGAGCTCTACCGGCTCGTCGCCGACCGACTCAAGGAAGCGCACTCACGGGTGCGCACACTGCAAGTCCCGGAGGGCGTACGGGTGGCGCTGTCCCGGAAGCTGCTGGCCATCACGGCCGTGGCGAAGCACGATCTCTCAGACGCTGCACTGCGTCTGGACCGGCTGATGAACGACCTCGACGAGGGCCGTTTCCCTTCAGAGCGCGGCACCGACGGAACTCCGTGATGGGTCGGGTTCGTTGCGGCACAAGGGTGATTAGACCGTTTCGTGTTTGATTTGCGGTATATATCTGCCTAACGTGCGAAAAGGCTGGAACAATTCCAGCGAAGTCTCCGAAGGGGAAGACGTGAACAAGGCGCAGCTCGTTGAAGCGATTGCCGACAAGGTTGGCGGCCGTCAGCAGGCCTCGGACGCTGTCGATGCCGTACTCGACGCGATTGTCCGCGCGGTGTGCGCCGGCGACCGCGTTTCGGTCACCGGTTTCGGCTCGTTCGAGAAGGTCGACCGCCCGGCCCGTTACGCCCGCAACCCGCAGACCGGTGAGCGCGTGCGGGTCAAGAAGACCTCGGTGCCGCGCTTCCGTGCGGGCCAGGGCTTCAAGGACCTGGTGGCCGGCACGAAGAAGCTGCCGAAGGGTGGCGAGGTCGCGGTGAAGAAGGCGCCCAAGGGCAGCCTCACCGGCGGCAAGGTCACCGCCAAGAAGGCCGTTGCCAAGAAGGCCGCCGCCAAGAAGGCCGTCGCGAAGAAGGCCGTCACCGCCAAGAAGGCCGCGGTCAAGAAGACCACCGCGAAGAAGGTCACGGCGAAGAAGACCACCGCCAAGAAGGCCGCAACCACCGCCAAGAAGACGGTGACGGCGAAGAAGACCACCGCCAAGAAGGCCGTCGCCAAGAAGGCGCCCGCCAAGAAGGCCACCGCGGTCAAGGCTCCTGCGAAGAAGACCACCGCGCGCAAGACGACCGCCAAGAAGACCGCCGCCAAGAAGAAGTAACGGCAGCGATCGGCGTCACGCGCCGGGCCGGGCTCCCTTCGGGGAGCCCGGCCCGCGGTGTGTACGGAACGGGGCACAACGGGCTTTGTACGGGCCCGTGAAGCGCCCTGCGGCGCCCTCAGGCGCCGTCGGAGCCGTCAGAGGGTCTGGAGCGTCACCAGGGTGATGCGCAGGCCCTCCGGGCCCTCCCCGGCAGTTTCCTCGGTGGGTTCCTCGCATTCGATCCGCACCCGCTGCCCGGGACGCAACAACCGCAGGCCGCCCGCGTCGAACGCGGCGGTGTCGAACGGCACCGGGGTGCCGTCGTCCAGCAGCACGCTTCCGGAACGGGTCTGGGGGTCGTAGGTGTACGCGGTGGCCTGCATGCCAGCAGCTTAGGCCAGGGGCGTCAGGTCAAGGGCGTCAGCTCAGGGGCCGCTCGACGGCCCGGCCCGTCCGGCACCGGGGGAGGCGAGCGGCCACGGCCGCCGTTCTGGGACCGACGCCCAGGGCCAGCGCCGCCCGCAAATCCGCTTCCGTGTCCACGTCCTGGCGCACGGATTCGACCCCCGCCAGCTCGATTTCCCGTGCCCCGGAAGCCCGGTGCCGCTCCCGTGAGTGCCCCTCGAACGCCGGCTCCAAAGCGATTCCGGGAGACGCCGCGAGCAGGGTCGTACCGATTCCGGCCGCATCGGCGAGAAATGCGCGCGGGAATTCGGCGGCCCAATCGAGCACCCGGCCGAGTTCCGCCGGGCGCAGCGCCGGAAGGTCCGCGTTGAGGGTGGCCACGGCCGAATTCGGGCGCCGTGCACGCACCGTACGGGCCCCGTGCGCGAGCGCGGCGTTCAGGCCGCCGCGCGGCGGTTCGTCCACCGTCCACGCGCCCAGCGCGGCGAGTTCCGCCCCGGCCGTCGGGTCGCTCGTGACAACCGCCACATCCCGTACGGACCCACAGGCCAGGGCCGCGCCCACGGTGTCGAGGGCGAAGGCCAGCGCCAGCGCGGACCGCGGAGCGGGCACACCTGCGCCCGTGAGACGACTCTTGGCCATGGCCAGCGGTTTCAGCGGCACCACCAGGGTCCAGGCCACATCCGCCCCTCTCTTCGTGTCGGCCCCATTCTCACCCGCCGTCGCGGCCGTCAGGAGAGCACGGGGTTACGGTGTTCTCGACAGACCGGGTAACTGGGGCGAGACTTGTCCGGCTCCCGGGCGAGCGACAGGCCCGCGAAGCTTCCCGTCCCGACAGAAGGGTGTCCGAGTGTCCCGCCACAGAATCGGCTTCTGGTACCGCATTACCGCGGTGATGGTGAAACCGCCGCTCCTGGTTCTGTTCAAGCGGGACTGGCGGGGAATGGAGCACATTCCGGCCGACGGCGGATTCATTACCGCGATCAACCACAACTCCTATCTGGACCCGCTGTCGTACGCGCACTACCAGTACAACACCGGCCGCGTGCCCCGCTTCCTGGCCAAGGCCGGGCTGTTCAAGGGCAGCTTCGTCGGCGCGGTGCTGCGCGGCACCGGGCAGATCCCCGTCTACCGCGAGACCACCGACGCCGCCACCGCCTTCCGCGCCGCCGTCGACGCCATCAACAAGGGCGAGTGCGTGGCCTTCTACCCCGAGGGCACCCTGACCCGCGACCCCGACATGTGGCCCATGGAGGGCAAGACCGGTGCCGCCCGCGTCGCCCTGCTCACCAAGGCCCCGGTGGTCCCGGTCGCCCAGTGGGGCGCCAACGAGGCCATGCCGCCGTACGCCAAGGAGAAGAAGCTGCGGCTCTTCCCCCGCAAGACGCTCCGCGTCATCGCCGGTCCGCCCGTCGACCTCTCGATGTACTACGGCAAGGAACCCACCGCCGAAGTACTGCGCGAGGCCACCGAGAAGATCATGGCCGCGATCACCGAACTCCTCGCCGAACTCCGGGGCGAGCCCGCCCCCGCGGAGCCGTACAACCACAAGAAGGCCCGCGCCGAGGTCCGCAGGAAGGCACAGGAGGACAGCAAGTGACGCGCTGCGCCGTCTTCGGCACCGGTTCCTGGGGAACCGCCTTCGCGATGGTGCTCGCGGACGCGGGCTGCGACGTGACGATGTGGGGCCGCCGCGCCGCACTCGTGGATGCCGTCAACACCGGCCGTACCAACCCCGACTACCTTCCCGGCATCGAACTCCCCGCATCCGTACGGGCCACGACCGACCCCGCCGAGGCGGCGCACGACGCCGAGTTCACCGTTCTCGCCGTGCCCTCGCAGACACTTCGCGGCAACCTCGCGCAGTGGAGGCCCCTGCTCGCGGACGACACCGTGCTGGTGTCGCTGATGAAGGGCGTCGAACTCGGCACCGCGAAGCGGATGAGCGAGGTCGTCGAGGAGGTCGCCAAGGTCACACCCGACCGGGTCGCGGTGCTCACCGGCCCCAACCTCGCCAAGGAGATCGCGGCACGGCAGCCCGCCGCCGCCGTCGTCGCCTGCCGCGACGAAGCCGTCGCCACCCGGCTCCAGGCCGCCTGCCACACCGCCTACTTCCGCCCGTACACCAACACCGACGTGGTCGGCTGCGAACTCGGCGGTGCCGTCAAGAACGTCATCGCCCTCGCCGTCGGCATCGCGGACGGCATGGGACTCGGCGACAACGCCAAGGCCTCGCTCATCACCCGGGGTCTGGCCGAGACGACCCGGCTGGGACTCGCGATGGGCGCCGACGCGCACACCTTCGCCGGCCTGGCCGGCATGGGCGACCTCGTCGCCACCTGTGCCTCGCCGCTCTCGCGCAACCGCACCTTCGGCGCCTGCCTCGGCCGCGGCATGACCCTCGAGGAGACCGTCGCCGTCACCAGGCAGACGGCCGAGGGCGTCAAGTCCTGTGAATCCGTGCTGGATCTGGCCCGCCGCCACCACGTCGACATGCCGATCACCGAGACCGTCGTGGACATCGTCCACGAGGGCAAGCCACCCATGGTGGCCCTCAAGGAGCTGATGTCGCGCAGTGCCAAGTCCGAGCGGCACTGAAACTCCGCGTACCACCAGGTACTCTCAACGCGATATGAGCAGCCAGACCTCCACCCAGAGCCCTGACCGGAAGCCGCGCGTCGCGGTCGTCTTCGGCGGCCGCAGTTCCGAGCACGCGATCTCCGTGGTCACCGCCGGCGCCGTGCTGCGCGCCATCGACCGCACCAAGTACGACGTGCTGCCGATCGGCATTACCACCGACGGCCGTTGGGCCCTCACGGCCGACGACCCCGAGCGGATGGCGATCGCCGGCCGCACGCTGCCGAACGTCGACCAGCTCGCCGAATCGCCCGAGGGCGAAGTGGTGCTGTCGGTGGCCCCCGCCAACCGGGAGGTCGTCTACAGCGAACCCGGCGCCGTGCCCAAGGCACTCGGCGAAGTCGACGTCGTCTTCCCGATGCTGCACGGCCCGTACGGCGAGGACGGCACCCTGCAGGGCATGCTGGACCTGGCCGGCATCCCGTACGTCGGCGCGGGCGTGCTCGCCTCCGCCGTCGGCCAGGACAAGGAGTACATGAAGCGGATCTTCATCTCCTACGGGCTGCCCGTCGGCCCGTACGAGGTGATCCGCCCCCGCGAGTGGGACACGGACCCCGCCGCCGCCCGCAAGAAGATCGTCGACTTCGCCGGCGAGCACGGCTGGCCGGTCTTCATCAAGCCCGCGCGCGCCGGTTCGTCGATCGGCATCACCAAGGTCGACGACATCGGCGGCCTGGACGACGCCGTCGCCGAGGCCCGCCGCCACGACCCGAAGATCCTGGTCGAATCGTTGCTGCGCGGCCGCGAGATCGAGTGCGGGGTGCTGGAGTTCGAGGACGGGCCCCGCGCGAGCGTGCCCGCCGAGATCCCGCCCGTCCAGGCGCACGACTTCTACGACTTCGAGGCCAAGTACATCGACTCCGCGTCCGGCATCGTGCCCGCGCCTCTCACCGAGGACGAGACGCGCCGGGTGCAGGAGCTGGCCGTGCAGGCCTTCGAGGCGACGTCCTGCGAGGGACTCGTCCGGGCGGACTTCTTCCTCACCGAGGACGGGGAGTTCGTGATCAACGAGATCAACACCATGCCCGGCTTCACGCCCATCTCCATGTACCCGCGCATGTGGCAGGAGAGCGGCGTGAGCTACCCGGAGCTGGTGGACCGGCTCATCCAGGCTGCGCTGCGCCGCCCGACGGGTCTGCGCTGACGGGATCGGGCTCGTCCCACGCGGGGATGGTCTTCTTGACGGCGGCGGCGAGGTCGGTGAGCGCGCTCATGTCCCCGCCGCCGTCCTCGCCCGCCACCTTCTTGGGGAGCACGACCTCCACATACACCAGCCGCAGCGGTGTGGTGCAGCGGATGCCGCCGTCGGAGAGCTTCTCCGGAGCCCACTTGACCCCGTCGATGTCCGCGGACCAGGTCTTCACATCGCTGAAGCTCTTCGGGCGGTCCACCCCGCAGCGCAGCGTGATCGCGTCCCGCTCGCCCCACTGGGCGGTGAAGTCCGAGGCCGGGTCGGTGGCATGCTGCGCAAGACCGCCCACGGTCTTCGGCAGCGCTGCGTGCAGGGCCCGGCAGAATCCGGCCTGCCGGCCGGTCGGGGCCGGACTGGGGACCGCCGGGCCCGCCTCGTCCTTCGACGACGAGCAGCCGGCGGCCGCCAGCAGCAGGACAGCGGCGGACAGGCCGAGAGGCCGGCGGAGCGAAGACTTCACCGGCCGAGCATACGGGGGAGCTAGATATGGACCACCGGGCAGGTCAGTGTCCGGGTGATGCCCTCGACCTGCTGGACCTTGGCGACCACCATGCGACCCAGCGCGTCCACGGTGTCGGCCTGGGCACGGACGATGACGTCATAGGGACCGGTGACGTCCTCGGCCTGGATCACTCCATTGATCTTCGAGATGACTTCGGCCACGGTCGACGCCTTGCCGACCTCGGTCTGGATCAGGATGTACGCCTGTACCACGGAACCTCCAGGGCGGCTTCGAGGATCATGTGGGGAGAAGAGACGCCACCGTACCGCGCCGCCGTACGACACGGGGAGACCCGCGCGGCCTGCGCGGCGCGGAACACGTCACCAACAGGGCAAACCGAGACTCCAGGAGGAGCGCAGTGAAAGGCACCGTCGGCGAGCTGGGGGAGTTCGGGCTCATCAGAGAGCTGACCTCCCGGCTCACCACCACACCGGCGGTCCGGCTCGGGCCGGGTGACGACGCCGCGGTGGTGGCGGCGCCCGACCGGCGCGTGGTGGCCAGCACGGACGTGCTGCTGGAAGGGCGGCACTTCCGCCGCGACTGGTCCACCGCCTACGACGTGGGCCGCAAGGCCGCGGCACAGAACCTCGCGGACATCGCCGCCATGGGCGCGGTCCCCACCGCGGTGCTGCTCGCGCTCGTCGTACCCGCCGAACTGCCCGCGACCTGGCCCGTGGAGCTGATGGACGGCATCCGCGACGAGTGCCAGGTCGCCGGTGCCGCCGTGGTCGGCGGGGACGTGGTGCGCGGCGAGACGATCACCGTGGCCATCACGGCCCTCGGCGACCTGCGCAACCACGAGCCGGTCACGCGCTCCGGCGCACAGCCCGGCGACGTGGTCGCCGTCACCGGCTGGCTGGGCTGGTCCGCGGCCGGGCTCGCGGTGCTCTCCCGCGGCTTCCGCTCGCCGCGCGCCTTCGTCGAGGCCCACCGGCGCCCCGAGCCGCCCTACCACGCCGGTCCGGCCGCCGCCTCGCTCGGCGCCACCGCGATGACGGACGTCAGCGACGGCCTCATCGCCGACCTCGGGCACATCGCGGAGGCCAGCAAGGTCCGTATCGACCTGCACACGGCCGCGATCGACGTGCCCACGCAGATGTCGGACATCGGGCAGGCCGTCGGCGTCGACCCGCTGCAGTGGGTGCTGACCGGCGGCGAGGACCACGCGATCGTGGCCACCTTCCCGTCGGACGTCAAGCTCCCGGCGCGCTGGAAGGTCATCGGCGAGGTGGTCAACCCGTCCGCCCTGCCCCAGGTGACCGTGGACGGCGCCCCCTGGGACCGGGCGGGCGGCTGGGACCACTTCGGGGAGACGGAGCCCGAGGAGTAGGTTCGGGAACCGTGCGCATACCTCCCACCGTGCTGACCGTCGCCGGCTCCGACTCCGGCGGCGGTGCCGGCATCCAGGCCGACCTCAAGACCATGCTCGCGCTCGGCACGCACGGCATGAGCGTGCTCACCGCCGTCACCGCCCAGAACTCCCGGGGGGTCCAGGGCGTCTGGCCGCTGCCGGAGGAGGCCGTACGGGCCCAGTTCCGCAGCGTCGTCGACGACATCGGCGTCCACGCCGTCAAGACGGGCATGCTCGTCTCCGCCGAACTGGTGGAGACCGTCGCCGGGCTGCTCGCCGGCGTGGCCGCGCCCGTGGTCGTCGACCCCGTGGGCATCTCCAAGCACGGCGACCCGCTGCTGGCCGCCTCCGCGCTCGACGCGGTCCGTACGAAGCTGCTGCCCGTGGCGACGGTCGCCACGCCCAACCTGGACGAGACCGCCTGGCTCACGGGCGTGCGGGTACGCACGGAGGCGGACCTGCGCGGGGCGGCGGAGGCGGTGCTGGCGTACGGGCCGCGCTGGGTGCTGGTCAAGGGCGGGCACCTCGAGGGCGACGCCGTGGACCTGCTGACGGACGGCACCGAGGAACACCGGTTCCGGGCACCGCGCCACGACAACCGCCATACGCACGGCACGGGCTGCACCCTGGCGAGCGCGATCGCCGCGGAGCTCGCGAAGGGACGCGGGGTGCCGGAGGCCGTCGCGGCGGCCAAGGCGTACGTCACCGGGGCGATCGCGGCGGGATTCCCGCTGGGCGGGGGCATCGGGCCGGTGGATCACGGGTGGGCGCTCAAGCCGTGAGCGCCGTGAGCGGGCATGCGAAAAGCCGGTCCCTCCGTAGGGGACCGGCTTCATGCAATCCGGTGGGGGCTGCGCGAACTAGCGCGAGACCTTGCCGGCCTTGATGCACGAGGTGCAGACGTTGAGCCGCTTCGGCGTTGCACCGACCATCGCACGCACCCGCTGAATGTTGGGGTTCCAACGGCGGGGGGTACGGCGGTGCGAGTGCGAAATGCTGTTGCCGAAGCCCGGCCCCTTGCCGCAGACGTCGCAGTTGGCAGCCACGGGTTACTCCAAAGACGGGTCACCCCCGCTGACGCGGAGACGACAGGCACGTACGGTGAATCCCTGCGTGCCGAATTCTCAGAGAGTGACCGGCAGTGTCAGGGGATGCCCTGATTCTCATCAGGCAACCGGAGCAGCATACAACGACCGCTCCAGGACAACGAAACTACCATGACCGGCCGTGATCGTGCCCGGCCGGTCCGCCGTGGCCCCCGGCACGACTACTGTGCCCACCGTCGTCACAGCCCCGAGCAGTCCCAGGAGGACACAGGTGCCGCACTCGCTGGATGCCGTCGCCGTACGCGCCTGGTGCGCCCTGGCGCTCGACGCGCTCGGCAGGGCCCGCGAGGAGATCGACGCGATCAACGTCTACCCGGTCGCGGACGGCGACACCGGAACCAACCTCTACCTGACCGCCGAATCCGCCGCCCGCGCCGTCGAGGCCGTCTTCGACGGCCACGCCACCACCGGCCCCGACTCCCGCCCCGGCCTGCCCGAGGCCGTACGGGCCATGGCCCACGGCGCGCTGATAGGGGCCCGCGGCAACTCCGGCACGATCCTCGCGCAGCTGCTGCGCGGCATGGCCGAGGTGCTGGCGGCGGCCGGCGAGGGGAAGGCCGGGGGAGCGGCCCTGGTACGGGCGCTGCGGCGCGCGGTCGAGTCCGCGTACGAGGGCGTGGCCCGGCCGGTCGAGGGCACCATCCTGACGGTCGCGGCGGCCGCCGCCGAGGCCGCGGCCTCGGCCGCCGGCGACGTCCCGGCCGTGGCCCGCGCGGCGTACGAAGGGGCCCGTACGGCCCTGGCGGCGACCCCGGGGCAGCTCGAGGTGCTGGGCCGGGCCGGAGTGGTCGACGCGGGCGGCAAGGGGCTGGTCGAGGTGCTGGGGGCGCTCTCGGGCGCGCTCGCGGGCGGTGCGCCCGGCGGCCACGCCGTCGGGGGCGGGTCCGGGCCCGCGTGGCGGGTGGAGCCCTTCGCCGCCGACCTCGGCGGCGTGGAGTGCGGGCCGGGCGGGCCCGCGTTCGAGGTGATCTACCTGCTGGAGGCGGACGACGAAGCGGTCGCCCGGCTGCGGGCGCGGCTCGACGCGCTCGGCGAGTCGCTCGTGGTCGTGGGCGGAGACGGGCTGTGGAACGTCCATGTGCACGTGGACGACGCCGGGGCCGCCGTCGAGGCGGGCATCGAGGCCGGGCGCCCGTACCGCGTCCGCATCACCCACTTCGGCGCCGCGGCCGAGGAGGGCACGCGCGTCCGCGAGCGCGTCCAGCGGGCCGCGGTGGCGGTCGTGCCCGGCGAGGGGCTGGCCCGGCTGTGCGCGGAGGCCGGGGCGACCGTGGTGGCGCTGCGGCCGGGGGAGCCGCCGGCCAGCGGCGAGCTCGTCCAGGCGATCCGGCGCGCGCACGCGCACGAGGTCGTCCTGCTGCCCAACGACGCCGAGCTGCGGCACACCGCCGCCGCCGCCGCGGAGCAGGCCCGCGCCGAGGGCGTCCGGGTCGCCCTCATCCCCACCCGCTCCCCGGTCCAGGGCATCGCCGCCCTCGCCGTCCACGAACCCGGCCGGCGCTTCGACGAGGACGTCGTCGCCATGACCGCGGCGGCGGGCGCCACCCGCTACGCGGAACTGGCCGTCGCCGAGCGGAAGTCGTGGACCATGGCCGGCGTCTGCCAGGCCGGGGACGTGCTCGGGCTGATCGACGGCGACGTGGCCGTCATCGGCACGGACCTGGCGGCGACCGCCGAGACCGTGCTGGACCGGATGCTCGCGGCGGGCGGCGAAATGGTCACCCTCGTGCTGGGTGCGGGCGTCCCGGAGGCCGTCGCCGACCGCCTGGAACGGCATGTGCGCGGCGGTCACCTGGCCGTGGACACCGTGGTCTACCGGGGCGAACAACAGGCGGCACCGCTGCTCATCGGCATCGAATAGACCCGGGTGTCAGCGGTCTGGTGTGCAATGGGTTGCGTGCCCGCGCTCCAAGAACCCCTGAAGAAGATCCTCGGCGGCAACACCGCGAAGGTGATGGCCGAGCACCTCGGCCTGCACACCGCCGGTGACCTGCTGCACCACTACCCGCGCCGCTACGCCGAGCGCGGCGAGCTGACCCGGCTCGCCGACCTGCCGCTCGACGAGCACGCCACGGTGGTCGCGCAGGTCGCCAAGGCCGCGATGAAGACGTTCAACCACGGCCGGGGCGTGCGCCTGGAGGTCGTGGTCACCGACGGCAGTGGCTCGCTGACCCTCGTCTTCTTCGGCCGGGGCGCCTACGCCCACGAGAAGGAGCTCGTGCCCGGCAGGCGCGGCATGTTCGCCGGCAAGGTGTCCGTCTTCAACCGCACCCGCCAGCTGATGCACCCCGACTACGAGCTGCTGGACCGCGACAGCGGCGCAGGCGCCGCCGAGGAGTTCGCGGGCCGGCTGCTGCCGATCTACCCGGCGTGCAAGCAGTTCCAGTCGTGGAAGCTCACCAAGGCCGTCGGCACGCTGCTGGACCTCTTCGAGGCGGAGGCCTGGCAGGGCATCGTCGACCCGCTGCCGCCCGCGCTGCGCGAGGGGCGGGGGCTGGCCGACCTCGCCGACGCCTTCCGCAAGGTCCACCGCCCGCGCACCAAGGCGGACATCGAGGACGCCCGTGCGCGCCTGAAGTGGGACGAGGCGTTCGTCCTCCAGGTCGCCCTCGCCCGCCGGCGTCACGCGGACGCCCAGCTGCCGGCCGTGGCGCGCAAGCCCGTCGCGGGCGGTCTGCTCGACGCGTTCGACGCCAAGCTGCCGTTCACGCTCACCGACGGCCAGCACAAGGTCTCCGGCGAGATCTTCGAGGACCTCGCCACCGAGCACCCCATGCACCGGCTGCTCCAGGGCGAAGTCGGCTCCGGCAAGACCATGGTCGCCCTGCGCGCCATGCTCGGCGTGGTCGACGCGGGCGGCCAGGCCGCGATGCTCGCCCCCACCGAGGTGCTCGCCCAGCAGCACCACCGGTCGATCACCGAGATGATGGGCGAGCTCGCCGAGGGCGGCATGCTCGGCGGCGCCGAGCAGGGCACCAAGGTGGTGCTGCTGACGGGCTCGATGGGCGCCGCGGCGCGCCGCCAGGCGCTGCTCGACCTGGTCACCGGCGAGGCCGGGATCGTCGTCGGCACCCATGCGCTGATCGAGGACAAGGTGCAGTTCCACGACCTGGGCCTGGTCGTCGTCGACGAGCAGCACAGGTTCGGCGTCGAGCAGCGCGACGCGCTGCGCTCCAAGGGCAAGCAGCCGCCGCACGTGCTGGTGATGACGGCGACGCCCATCCCGCGCACCGTCGCCATGACCGTCTTCGGCGACCTCGAGACGTCCGTCCTGGACCAGCTGCCCGCCGGCCGGTCGCCCATCGCCACCCACGTGGTGCCCGCCAAGGACAAGCCGCACTTCCTGACGCGCGCCTGGGATCGGGTGCGCGAGGAGGTCGAGGGCGGGCACCAGGCGTACGTCGTGTGCCCGCGCATCGGCGACGAGGAGGACAACGGGCGGAAGAAATCGGCCGAGGACGAGGCGGAGAAGCGTCCGCCTCTCGCGGTCCTGGAGATCGCCGAGCAGCTGGCCAAGGGCCCGCTCGCCGGGCTGCGCGTGGAGGTGCTGCACGGCCGGATGCAGCCCGAGGCGAAGGACGACGTCATGCGCCGCTTCGCGGCCGGCGAGGTGGACGTCCTGGTCGCGACGACCGTGATCGAGGTGGGCGTGAACGTGCCCAACTCCACCGTCATGGTGATCATGGACGCGGACCGGTTCGGCGTCTCCCAGCTGCACCAGCTGCGCGGCCGGGTCGGCCGTGGCTCGGCCGCCGGGCTGTGCCTGCTGGTCAGCGAGATGCCCGAGGCCAGCCCCGCGCGCGCCCGGCTGGCCGCCGTCGCCGGCACCCTGGACGGTTTCGAGCTCTCCCGCATCGACCTCGAGCAGCGCCGCGAGGGCGATGTGCTCGGCCAGGCCCAGTCCGGTGTGCGTTCGTCGCTGCGCATGCTCACCGTCATCGACGACGAGGAGGTCATCTCGGCGGCCCGCGAGGAGGCCTCGGCGGTCGTCGCGGCGGACCCGGAGCTCTCCGGCCTCCCCGACCTGCGCACCGCGCTGGACGCGCTGCTGGACGAGGAGCGCGAGAGCTACCTCGACAAGGGGTGAGGGCCCGGCCCGGCACACCCGGCGGCCACCGCCTACGCTGAGGATCACCACCGCACCACACCCACGAAGGACCCGAGGACCCATGACCCGCGTGATCGCCGGAGCCGCCGGCGGACGCCGCCTTGCCGTGCCGCCCGGTACCGGTACCCGTCCGACCTCCGACCGGGCGCGCGAGGGCCTGTTCTCGACCTGGGCCTCCCTGCTCGGCACCCTCGAGGGCACCCGCGTCCTGGACCTGTACGGCGGCTCGGGAGCCGTCGGCCTCGAGGCGCTCTCGCGCGGCGCCGGGCACGTCCTGCTGGTGGAGGCCGACGCCCGGGCGGTCCGCGTCATCCGCGAGAACGTACGCGCGATCGGGCTGCCCGGCGCCGAGGTGCGCACCGGCAAGGCCGAGCAGATCGTGGCCGCCCCCGCCCCCGCCGGCCCGTACGACGTGGTGTTCCTCGACCCGCCGTACGCCGTGTCAGATGACGAACTGCGCGAGATCCTCCTCACACTCTCCGCCCACGGCTGGCTGGCCGGGGAAGCGCTGATCACCGTGGAGCGCAGCACCCGGGGCGGTGAGTTCCGCTGGCCGGAGGGTTTCGAGGCCCTGAGGGCCCGTCGCTACGGCGAAGGAACGCTTTGGTACGGTCGCGCCGCCTCGGCGTGCCCACCCGGCACAGCTCCAGGCACGCCATGAATGGACCGGAGAGCGAGGAACCACCGTTGTTGCGCCGCGCCGTCTGTCCGGGGTCGTTCGACCCCGTGACCAATGGACACCTCGACATCATCGCCCGCGCTTCGAAGCTCTACGACGTCGTGCACGTCGCGGTGATGATCAACAAGAACAAGCAGGGACTCTTCACGGTCGAAGAGCGGATAGAACTGCTGCGCCAGGTCACCGCCCAGTACGGCAACGTCGAGGTCGAGGCGCACCACGGCCTGCTGGTCGACTTCTGCCGGGACCGTGACATCCCCGCCATCGTCAAGGGCCTGCGTGCCGTCAGCGACTTCGACTACGAGTTGCAGATGGCCCAGATGAACAACGGCCTCTCCGGTGTGGAGACGGTGTTCATCCCGACCAACCCCACCTACAGCTTCCTGTCGTCCAGCCTGGTCAAGGAGGTCGCGGCCTGGGGCGGTGATGTCTCCCACCTGCTGCCCCCGGTGGTGCTGGAGGCCCTCACCGAGCGGCTCGCGCGCAACTGACCCTTCGTCAGTTGGTGTCGGGCGGGCGGCGCCGGCCGTACAGTCGTGGCGTTCCCGCCCCTCGGCCGGACAGGCCTCTCAGCCAGACAGGCCCCCCTCGATCAGACAGAAAGTGGCGATCGTCAAGGTGGACGTGCAGAAGAAGCTCGACGAGATCGTCGCTACCGTCGCCGGTGCCCGCTCCATGCCGATGTCCGCCTCGTGCGTCATCAACCGGGCCGAGCTGCTCGCCCTGCTGGAAGAGGTGCGGGGGGCTCTGCCCGGCTCGCTCGCCCAGGCGCAGGAGGTCATCGGCGGCCGGGAGCAGCTGGTCGCCGACGCCCGGGAGGAGGCCGAGCGGATCCTCGAGTCCGCGCGCGCCCACCGCGGCTCGCTGATCTCCGACACCGAGGTCGCCCGCCAGTCCCAGCAGGAGGCCGACCGCATCCTGGCCGAGGCCCGCCGGGAGGCCGAGGAGATCCGCGCCCAGACCGACGACTACGTCGACGCCAAGCTCGCCAACTTCGAGGTCGTCCTCACCAAGACGATCGGCTCCGTCGACCGCGGCCGCGAGAAGATGCTCGGCCGGGGCGACGGGTACGCCGACCCGGCCGATCCGGACGTGCCCGAGCGGAGCGCCGACCCCGCCGCCCAGCGCCACAACGCCGACGCCTACGTGGACACCAAGCTCGCCGCGGTCTCGGCCGTGCTGGCCAAGACGCTCGAGGCCGTCGGGCGGGGCCGCCAGAAGCTGCAGGGGGCCCGGCCGATCGACGAACTGGGCGCCCACATGGCCGCCCAGGACGGCCTCCCCTCGCCGCGTGGCGCCGACGACGGGGATTACCTCGCCGGCCTGGCCGCCGTCAGCGAGGAGCCCGCCCCGGCGCCTGCCCCGCAGGATCATTCCGGCTACGCGCAGCAGGACGTGTACGACTACCAGCCGCACTACGCGCAGCAGCCGGACCCGTACGCCGCCCAGGGCGGCTACCAGCAGCCGGATCCCTATGCCTGGCCGTCCCAGGGGGCCGGGCAGGGCTACGGCGCCTACGAGCAGCCCCAGCACCAGCAGCAGCCCCAGGCGCAGCACCAGCATCAGCCGCAGGTCCAGGCGGGCGGAGCGCTCGACGAGACCAGCCTGTTCGACACGAGCATGATCGACCTCGAGCAGCTCCGCCGCTACGAACAGGGGCACTGACCCTCCCGGATTGGGCCCGTGGCCGACCGTCCAGTATCCTGGCTGTTCGGTCGCGCGTATGTCCGCGATCAGGGCTGCCCCGGCGCACCGACTCCGGTCGTCACAGCGGCAGCCATCACCGCAGCGTAGAAAGCAGGAAGCCCTGAACGTTCGCCTTGATCACCGTTCCCCTCTTGTGTTCGACACACACGAGCTGGGGCGGCGTCCCGGTGCGCTGAAGAGGCTCTCCCGCTCGGTTTCGGCTCCGGCCGACCTCGGTATCGAGGTCATCGGTGTCGCCGAGGGCGCGCCGGTGGAGCTGGAACTCCGCCTTGAGTCGGTCATGGAAGGGGTGCTTGTCACAGGCACCGCCCGTGCACCGCTCACGGGGGAGTGCGTAAGGTGTCTGGAGCCGCTGGAGCGAGAGCTCGAAGCGGACTTCCAGGAGATGTACTCCTACCCCGAGGCCGACAGCCGGGGCCGCCCTGTGGCGGAGCCCGACGAGGACTCGGAGGAAGAGGAGGACATGCTCTTCCTCGAGGACGACTTGTTCGACCTCGAGCCCGTGCTGCGTGACGCGGTGGTGCTCGCACTGCCGCTGCAGCCGGTGTGCCAGGACGACTGCCCTGGTCTGTGCTCCGAGTGCGGGGCACGGCTGGCGGACGACCCGGACCACCACCACGAGACCGTCGACATCCGTTGGGCGGCACTGCAGGGACTCGCCGGTTCAGACCAGAGCGGCGAGATGGACAACGCCCCCCGTTCCAACGGGGATGACTCACAGGAGAAGTAGCCGTGGCTGTTCCGAAGCGGAAGATGTCGCGCAGCAACACGCGCCACCGCCGGTCGCAGTGGAAGGCTGCGGTCCCCACCCTGGTGGCGTGCGAGCGCTGCCACGAGCCGAAGCAGCAGCACATCGCGTGCCCGAGCTGCGGCACCTACAACAAGCGCCAGGTCCTCGAGGTCTGATCGGCGGGTGACAGGCTCTATGTCGGACGCCACCACACCACAGGCGGACACGGCCTCGTCCCACACGCTTCTGGAAGGGCGGCTCGGGTATGAACTCGAGACCGCCCTTCTGGTGCGTGCGCTGACCCACCGCTCGTACGCGTACGAGAACGGCGGGCTGCCCACCAACGAGCGGCTGGAGTTCCTCGGGGACTCTGTGCTCGGCCTGGTGGTCACGGACACGCTGTACCGCATCCACCCGGACCTGCCCGAGGGCCAACTGGCCAAGCTGCGGGCCGCGGTGGTCAACTCCAGGGCACTGGCGGAAGTCGGCCGGGGCCTGGAGCTCGGGTCGTTCATCCGGCTCGGCCGGGGTGAGGAGGGCACGGGCGGCCGCGACAAGGCGTCCATCCTCGCCGACACCCTGGAGGCCGTGATCGGCGCGGTCTACCTCGACCGTGGCCTCGACGCCGCGGGCGAACTGGTGCACAGGCTCTTCGATCCGCTGATCGAGAAGTCCTCGAACCTCGGCGCCGGCCTGGACTGGAAGACCAGTCTCCAGGAGCTGACGGCGACGGAGGGGCTGGGCGTGCCGGAGTACCTCGTCACCGAGACGGGGCCCGACCACGAGAAGACCTTCACGGCTGCTGCCCGCGTCGGTGGTGTCGCGTACGGCACCGGCACCGGCCGCAGCAAGAAGGAAGCGGAGCAACAGGCGGCGGAGTCCGCCTGGCGCGCGATCAACGCCGCGGCGGAAGCCCGTGCGAAGACCGCGCAGTCGGACGGCAAGAACGACGCCGCTTCGCACTGAAACACCCTCCGGCCCGTGACGCACCCGCGTCACGGGCCGGACTCCGTCCGCACCCCGTCGAAGGAGAGCCGTGCCCGAGTTGCCCGAGGTCGAGGTCGTACGGCGCGGGCTGGAACGCTGGGTGAGCGGACGTACGGTCGCCGCCGTCCAGGTCCTGCACCCCCGGGCGGTGCGCCGCCACGCGGCCGGGGCGGAGGACTTCGCCGCACAGCTGACGGGCGTACGGCTCGGTCCGGCACAGCGGCGGGGCAAGTACCTGTGGCTGCCGGCGGGGGACGGCACCCGGGCCGTCCTGGCCCACCTCGGTATGAGCGGCCAGCTCCTCGTCCAGCCGCAGGGCTCCCCGGACGAGAAGCACCTGCGCATCCGCTTCCGCTTCGCGGACGCGGCCGGGACGGAGCTGCGCTTCGTCGACCAGCGCACCTTCGGCGGGCTGTCGCTGCACGACACGGATCCCGACGGGCTCCCGGACGTCATCGCGCACATCGCCCGTGATCCGCTCGACGCGGCCTTCGACGACGAGGCGTTCCACGCCGCCCTGCGCCGTCGCCGGACGACGATCAAGCGCGCCCTGCTCGACCAGTCGCTGATCAGCGGCGTCGGCAACATCTACGCCGACGAGGCCCTGTGGCGCTCCCGGCTGCACTACGACCGGCCGACCGCGACCCTGACCCGCCCGCAGACGGCCGAGCTGCTGACCCATGTACGCGAGGTCATGAACGAGGCACTGGCGGTCGGCGGCACCAGCTTCGACAGCCTCTATGTCAATGTGAACGGCGAATCCGGCTATTTCGACCGGTCGTTGGACGCGTACGGGCGCGAGGACGAGCCCTGCCGCCGCTGTGGCACGGCCATCCGCCGCCGTCCGTGGATGAACCGCTCCAGCTACTTCTGCCCGCGCTGCCAGCGCCCGCCGCGCGGCTGACCGCGTCAGGCGCCGTCGTACGTCTGCCGCGCCTCGGTGACCTGCGGCATCCGGGTCTCCACGAGTTCGATCAGGCCCCTCAGCCGCTCGGCGATCTCCGCTCCCAGCGGCGTGAGGCGGTAGTCCACGCGCGGGGGATTGACCTGCTGTGCCTCGCGGTGGACGAGTCCGTCGCGCTCGAGCGCCTGCAGGGTCTGCGCCAGCATCTTCTCGCTCACGCCCTCGACGCGGCGGCGCAGTTCGTTGAAACGCAGGGTGTTCTCGTGCAGGGCGCCCAGCGTCAGGCTGCCCCAGCGCCCGGTGACATGGCACAGAGTCTCGCGCGAGGGGCAGTTGCGGGCGAAGACGTCGAAGGCCAGGTCGCCATGACAGTCACGGGTCATGGAGACACCATACTCCTGCACAGCGCTAACCAGTGGGTTGCGCTTTCAAAAAGTTAGTGCTTTCCTTCTCGGTGTTCGGTTCCCCCCACGGTTCTTCCGAGGAGCTTTGTCGTGACCACTCCCGTCGTCTCCATCGCCTACCACTCGGGCTACGGCCACACCGCCGTGCTCGCCGAGGCCGTGCGCACCGGTGCCGCCGAGGCCGGTGCGACCGTCCACCTGATCAAGGTCGACGAGATCACCGAGGAGCAGTGGGAGCTGCTCGACGCCTCCGACGCGATCGTCTTCGGTTCGCCCACCTACATGGGCACCGCCTCCGGCGCCTTCCACGCCTTCGCCGAGGCCTCGTCCAAGCGCTGGTTCACGGGCGCCTGGCGGGACAAGGTGGCCGCCGGTTTCACCAACTCCGCCTCCAAGAGCGGCGACAAGCTGCACACCCTGCAGTTCTTCTCCATCCTCGCCGCGCAGCACAGCATGCACTGGGTCGGCCTCGGTCTGATGCCGGGCTGGAACTCCTCGACGGCCTCCGAGAACGACCTCAACCGCCTCGGCTTCTCCCTGGGCGCCGCCGCCCAGAGCAACAACGACCAGGGTCCGGAGGGCGTGCACAAGGCCGACATCGAGACCGCCGCGCACCTCGGCCGCCGGGTCGCCGAGCAGACGAAGATCTTCGTCGCCGGCCGCGCCGCCGTCTGAGGCACACGCATCCGGCGGGCCGGTGGCCGTGGGTAACTCCCCACGGCCACCGGCCCGTTCAGTACCCGAAGTCCTGCGTCCACCACGGGCCGCCCGGACCCCGGTGCACACCGATGCCGAGGGTCCGGTACTCGCAGTTGAGGATGTTCTGCCGGTGACCGGCGCTGTGCATCCACGCCTCCATCACCGTGTGCGCGTCGGGATGGCCCCGGGCGATGTTCTCGCCGCCGAGGTTCCTGATGCCGCGCCTGGCGGCCCGGTCCCAGGGCGACTTGCCGTCCGGGTCGGTGTGGTCGAAGAAACCGCGCCGCGCCATGTCGTCGCTGAAGGACTGGGCGAGCGAGCCGAGCCGGTGGTCGACGCGCAGCGGACGGCAACCGACCTTCGCCCGCTCGGCGTTGACCAGCGACACGATCTGGCCGGCGACCGAGGCGTGCACGTCCGCGGCGGGCACGTCCGTGGCGGGCGTCCGCACGTCCCCGGGGTTCTGCGCCGTCACCGTCTCGTCCGCGGAGGCGGAGACCTCGGTGTCCACGTCCGCGGGGAGCACGGACGGAGCCGGGCTCTCCGCGGACGCACGGACCGGGTGCGACGCGGGCGCCGGGGCGCTGCGCGGGGCGGTGCCCCGGCCCGCCGCCCGGGGCGCCACCGCCTGGGTGGCGC
>NZ_JBTHHU010000029.1:0-101584 GCF_059089585.1 Streptomyces sp. SX-6
TGCCCGCGCCGGATTTCGCGCTTGCGCTGAAATCCGGCGCGGGCACGGGAATTCAGCCTGTCCGGCGTTTGAGGACGAGCGGCGGAGCCGCGACAAGCGGGGTCTGGGGCGGAGCCCCAGGGCACCGCGCGGAGCGCGGTCACGGGGTCCGGGGCGGAGCCCCGGGAGACGGCGAGAGGGTGGGACCGGGGCACAACTCACCACCCCCACCCCACTACTGCGAGCCGCGGAACTCCGCCCCCTCCACCACAAGCCCCGCGACCAACGCCCCGCTCATCCCCGCATGCGCAAGCCCCCCACCAGGATGCGCAAAACCGCCGACGCGGTAGAGGCCCGGCAGCCGCGTCGCATTGCCGGGCCGCAGGAACGCCCCCTCCGCACCCGCCAGTACAGGCGCCGGTACGCCGCCACCCTCCGCACCGATTTCCGCTTCCGTATCCCGCGGACTCCGCACTTCGCGCCACAGCAGCCGCTGCCGCAGCCCCGGTATCGCCGCCTCGGCGGCGTCGAGCATCCGCTCCGCGAAGCCGTCGGCCGTACGCTTGTCCGCCCAGTCGACACGGCCGTGCGGGGCGACAGTCGCGGTGAGGGTGACGGCCTCGTGTCCGTCGTCCGGCCGGACGACCGGGTCGTCGGGGCGCAGCACGGTCACCGTCGGCAGGTAATCGGCATCGCTACCCGCCCCGAAGACCGCCTCCAGCTCCGCCGCGCGGTCGGCCGAGTGGACCACCGTGCGGTGCACCGTGCCCTCGGGCCGCGCTCCCCGCAGCGCCAGGAAGACGCTGAACCTCCCCGGCGGCACCGCCGACCGCTCCTCGGTGACCACGCCAGGCGCCCCCGCCACCACCAGCCCGGCCTCGACCACGCTCCCGTCGGCCAGCCGCACCCCCACAGCCCGGCCGTCCTTCTCCACCACATCCGCAACCTCCGCACCGAAGCGGAACTCCACCCGGCGGGCCGCACAACGCGCATGCAGCGCATCGGCAAGGGCACGCAGGCCGCCCTGCACATACCAACTGCCGAAGGTCTGCTCCATGTACGGCAGCACCGTCGCACTCGCGGGCACGACGCGCGGGTCGAGCCCGTACGCCAAGGCGTGGCTCTCCAGGAGGGCGATCAGCCGGGGGTCCTTCAACTCCTGCTCGGCGACGGACGCGAGCGTCGGCGCCGGCGCGCTGCGCCGGCGGAACAACCCCCGCTTGCGCGGCGCCGGATAAGGATCGTGGAGCCCGCTCTCCGCGCGCAGAGGCTCCTCCAGGAGCGGGCGCCGCGTCGCATCCCACACCTCGCGCGCGCGGTTGACGAGGTCGCTCCAGCGCTCGCCCGCGCCCGGGGCGACCGCCTCGTCCAGCGCCCGGACGACGCCCGCGCGCGAGGCGTTGGGCAGGGCGACCGCCGTGCCGTCCGCGAAGAGGTGACTGCTCGCGGGGTCGACCTGGGAGAGCGTGAGGCTCTGCTCCAGCGGCTCCTTGCCGGTCTTGACGAACAGGTCGCGGTACACGGCGGGCAGGTGCAGCAGACCGGGCCCGGTATCGAAGACGAAGCCGTCCCGGGCGAGGCGCCCGACGGCACCGCCGTGCGTCTCCCCGCGCTCGCACACCACGACTTGGTGGCCCGCGACAGCCAGTCGCGCGGCGGCTGCCATCGCGCCCATCCCGGCGCCGATCACCACGATCCGTGTCATGCCGATGACTCTAACCGGAGGGTCTGACAGCCATGCGCCGCTGCCGCCTGCGCTGCAGGAAGGCACGGACCCGCTTCCACAGGAAGACCACCAGCGCGATGCCCAGCGCGAGCAGGGTGCCCGCGATGAGGGCGGCGGCCACCGGGTGGAAGAGGGCGAAGACGACGAGGCACGCGACGCCGAAATCCTCCAACAGACTCAGCACGATGTTGCTGGCGGGCTCCGGCGAGGTGTTGACCGCCATCCTGGTGCCCGCCTTGACCAGATGGCTCAGCAACGCGGTGGACCCACCCATGGCTCCGGCGGCCAGGTGCGACAGCGAGCCGCTCTGACCGGCGAGCAGCGCGCCGACCACCGCACCGGCCAGCGGCCGGATCACGGTGTGCACCGCGTCCCAGACCGAGTCCACGTACGGGATCTTGTCGGCGACGGCCTCGCAGAGGAAGAGCAGCCCGGCCACGATGAGCACGTCGGGCCGCTGCAGCGCGTCCGGCACCTGGTCGGCGCCGCCGAAGCGGCCCAGCAGGCCGAGCAGCAGGACCACGGCATAGGCGTTGATCCCGCTCGCCCAGCCGCTGGTGAAGACGAGCGGGAGAACAGACATGCGAAAGATCGTAGAACGGCTACGGGCCGGAACTCCCGCTGACCCGGCCCTGCAGCAGGCGCGACAGGGCCGAGTGCACCTCGTCGATCGACCGCTCCGGCTGGAACGACTGCCAGTCCAGAGCCGCGACGAGCACCATCCCGAACAGCGCGGACGCCGTCAGCGGGATGTCGATCTCCGGGCTCAGTTCGCCGTTCGCCACCGCGTCCCGCAGCACGGACTCGATCACGGCGATCGCCTTCTGCCGCACCTGCATCAGCGTCGACTGCCAGGCACGGTTGGTGCGCCACAGCTCGGCCACGTACAGCTGGGTGAGCGAGGGATAGCGCGCGATGAAGTCCAGCCCGGCGCGGATCATCGCGTCGAGCGCGTCGATCCGGGTGGCGCCGCGCTCGGCCGCCTCGTCCGAGGCCTGCTGCAGGGAGACGGTCAGCAGCTCGATCCCGTCCCGCAGCAGCTCTTCGAAGAGCACGGTCTTGCTCGCGAAGTTGTAGTAGACCGTGCCCTTAGCGACCCCGGCCCGCTCGGCGATCTCGTCCACCGTGGTGGAGGAGAAGCCCTGTTCGGCGATGAGGGTCACGGCCGCTTCGAAGAGCTTCTGCCGCGTGTTCCGGCGGCGCGTACTGCTGCTGTCCATGGGAGTGATTCTCCCTGTACTTCCTGTGCTCCCGCTCCCGCTCACAGACTCAGCTCCGGGTGCAGCTTGTCGACGGACCACACTTGCTTGCTCCGTGCCGCCCACGCGGTCAGGGCGAGCGCACCGGCCGTGAACGCGGCCAGAACGCCGCATGCCTGCCAGACCGGGCCCAGACCGCCGCCTGTGATCAGGTGGCGCAGCCCCAGTACGACGTAGCTCATCGGCAGCAACGGATGCAGGGCGTTGAAGAACCCGGGCGACGTCTGCACCGGGTACGTACCGCCCGCCGAGGTCAGCTGGAGCATCAGCAGCACCAGGACCAGGATCCGTCCGGCAGGCCCGAAGCGGGCGTTGAGCCACTGTACGATCGCCGCGAAGCAGGCCGAGACCAGGGCCAGGAAGCCGACCGTGCCCGCCGCCCGGTCCATCTGCAGCCCGACCGCCCAGTGCAGCACGGCCAGCAGCGCGCAGACCTGCAGCACACCGATCGCGACCACCGGCAGCCAGCCCGCGACGGCCGTGCGCCAGGCCGAGGCACCGGCGGCGAGAGCGCGCCGGTTGAGCGGCTGGATCAGCATGTAGGCGACCATCGAACCCACCCACAGGGAGAGCGGGAGGAAGTACGGGGCGAAGCCGGTGCCGTAGTTGGGCGCCTTGTGCAGCGCCTGCGAGGCGAGCTTGACCGGGTCGGCCATCACCTCGGTACGGGCGTCACGGTCCTTCTTGCCGTAGTCGGGGATCTTCGCCGCACCGTCGTGCAGCCCGTCGGCGAGCTTGCCGGAGCCGTCGGAGAGCTTGTACATGCCGCTCTGGAGCGTGCCGGCACCGTCGTGCAACTTGCCGATGCCGCCGTCGAGGTCGGTGATCCCGTCCTTGGCGGTGCCCAGGCCGGTGTGCAGCTGTCCGGCACCGTTGTGCAGCTTGCCCGCGCCCTCGGCGACCCGCTGGGCACCGTTGTTGAGGTCGTTGACGCCGCGCACCGCGTCGTCGATGTCCTTGGCCAGGGTGGGCGCCTTGTCGCGCAGCTTCTCGGCACCCGACTGCAGCGCCGCGAGCTTGGCGGGGAAGTCGTCGAGTTCGCCGTTCTTGTTCTGCACGAGGGTGTCGAGCTTCTTGGCGCCCTCCGCCGACTGCTGGGCGGCGAACACGGCCTTCTTCAGCGTCGGGCAGTAGTCGGCGGGCTTCGCCGCGTTGTCGCAGAGATTGTCGTACGCGTCCTTCAGGCCCTTGGCGCCCTCGGCGCTGGCCGCCGCGAGCGCCGAGGTGGTCGTCGACGAGGGCAGGTCGTCGATGTGCTGCCGCAGCGTCCGGGCCTCCTTGGCGACCTCACGGGCGTCGCTGCCGATCTCGGCCGCGTGGTCCTTGACGTACGTCGCGTCGTCGGACGAGGCCGCGTTGTTCACCTTGTCGGCGAGCTTCTGGGTGCCGTCCGCGACCTTGGAGGCGCCGTCCGCGAGCTCCTGCGACTTGCTGTCCAGCGTGCCCGCTCCGTCGTGCAGCTTCTCCACACCCTCCTGGAGTTTGCCGCTGCCCTGCTTGGCGTCCGCGAGCCCGTTCTTGAGGTCGCCCGCGCCCTTCTCCGCCTTGCCGATGCCGTCGTCCAGCTTGGCGGCGCCGTCGGCGGCCTCCTTCGTCTTGCCGTGCAGATCGGAGAAGTTGACGAAGATCTTGTCGTAGAAGCCGCGGGACGCCTTCCGGGAGGCGCTTGCGCGGACCTCGGCGAAGACCGTGCGGGATATCGAGCCGACGATGTAGTTGTTGGAGTCGTTCGTACGGACCTGGAGCGCCCCGGTCTGCGGGTCGGAACCCGCGCTGGAGCCCACGCGCTTGCTGAAGTCCGAGGGGATCGTGAGCGACAGGTAGTACGTGCCGTTCTCCAGGCCCTTCTTGGCCTCGGCGGCACTCGTCTCGTGCCACTGGAACGTCTTGCTGTCGTGCAGCCCCTCGACGATCGAGTCGCCGGCGGCGAGCTTCTTGCCGCTCACGGTGGCGCCCTGGTCGTCGTTGACCAGGGCCACGGGCAGCTTGTCGAGCCGCGAGTACGGGTCCCAGAAGGACCACAGATACAGTCCGCCGTACAGCAGCGGCAACAGCAGCAGCGCGACGAACGCGGCTCGCGGGAGCCTGCCCCTGCCGAACCTCTTGAGCTCAAGAGCGGCCAGCTTGGGCGAGCGCATCCGCCGCCACCTCCTCCTGCGTCTGCGTCTTGTCGTTCTTGTCGTTCTTGCCGGTCGGGACGACCACCGCGTCCGCCGGAGCCTCGCTGCACACCGCGAGCATGGTCGTTCCGCCCGCGGCCAGCGACCGCAACAGGTCCCAGGCCTCGGCGCGTTCGGCGTCGGAGAGTTTGAGGTCGGTGTCGTCGACCGCGATCAGCTTCGGGCCGCCGATCAGCGCGAGGGCCACCGACAGCCGCAGCGACTCCAGCCGCTCCAGGTCCCGTACGGACGTCCGGGGCCCCTTGGGCAGCGCGCCGACGTCCAGCCCGGCGGCCTTCAGCGCCGCGTCGATACGGGCCCGCGCAGTGGCCGCGTGCTTGGCCCGGGAGCCGGTCAGCTCGCGCAGGGAACCGCCGAACCGCCGCTGCAGCAGCGCTCGTTCCCGCAAGTGCTCGGCAACGGTCAGGGACGCCTCGAGCTCGGCGACGCCGGGCACGTGGGCGAGTGCGGTGACCTGCCGTACGGCCGCCATCTTCTTGGGCAGCGGCAGCCCGGCCACCGTGGCCGCGCCTGCCGTGGCCTTCATCCGGCCGGTGAGCGCGAGCAGCAGACAGGTGCGGCCCGAGCCCGACGGGCCCTCGATCGCGACGAGCGAGCCGGGCGCGGCGTCGATGTCCACGCCGCTGAACGTCCAGCCGCGCGGGCCCTTGACGCCGAACCCCCGTGCCGTGACGGCGGCCTCGTGCGGGGTGCTGTCCACGCGATGACCTCCTGGAGCAACGTTGCTTGAACTGACTGGTCAGTCTAAAAGTATGCCGCAGGACCTTGAGTGCACTCAAACCAGCAGGTCAGGGCGATTGTCAGTGGTGGGCCCGAGGATGGGTGCACAGATGAAGGAGGCTCGTCATGGCCCAGACCGCGATGGACGTCCACCCTGTGCCCGTCCGCGCCGCGACCCCGCCCGCGGCCCTCGACCTCCTTCGCCAGGCCCGCCGGGGCCTGGCGGAGGCCGCCGCTCTCGAAGCCCCGCACGAGCGGTATGCCACCGCCCACCTCGCCGCCCTGCGCACCGCCGCCGCTGTCCTCGCCGTCCGCGCCCGCCCCGAGCCCACCACGCGCCGGCGGCGCGCCATCCGCAGCGCCTGGGAGGTGCTGCCCGAGGTGGCTCCCGAACTCGCCGAGTGGAGCGCGCTGTTCGCGTCCGGCGCGGCCCGCCGTGCACGGGCGGAGGCGGGTATACGGTCCGCGGCGAGCTGCCGCGAGGCGGACGATCTGCTGCGTGAGGCAGGGATGTTCCTGCGCATAGTGGAGCGGATGCTCGTCGGGCCCCGGCGCGCGGCACATTAGGCTGGCCCCGTCGACGTCAGTCATCCGCGCCGAGGAGTCCCCGCCGTGTCAGAGCCTTCCCCTGCCCTGGGTGGGGAGACCCCATCGCGCCCCCGGGCGTCCCTGCGTACCGCCGTGGTGTGGGACGTCCTGGAGGACGCTCTCAACCGCCGGGCCGAGGCCGCGGGCCTCGGGAGCGGTGGCGGGCTGGAGATCCTCGACACCGGCGGCGGCAGCGGCAAGTTCGCGGTGCCCGTCGCCCGGCTCGGCCACCGTGTCACCGTCGTCGACCCCAGCCCCAACGCGCTGTTCGCGCTGGAGCGCCGGGCCGCCGAGGCGGGGGTCGACGACCGGGTGCGCGGAGTGCAGGGCGACACCCAGGGGCTGTTCGACGTGGTCGACCGCGGCGCCTACGACGTGGTCCTGTGCCACGGCGTCCTGGAGTACGTGGACGACGCCGCCGGGAGCATCCGCAACGTCGCCGAGGCACTGCGCCCCTCCGGCACCGTCAGCCTGCTCGCCGCCGGCCTCGGCGGTGCCGTGCTCGCGCGGGCCCTCGCCGGGCACTTCACCGAGGCGGAGCGGGCCCTCGCCGACCCCGACGGGCACTGGGGCGCGGGCGACCCGGTCCCGCACCGCTTCACCGCCGACCAGCTGTCCGAACTGGTCACCGGCGCGGGGCTCGACGTCACCTCGGTGCACGGGGTCCGCGTGTTCGCCGACCTGGTTCCCGGCGGGCTCGTCGACGCCGAGCCGGGTGCCCTCGAGGCGCTCTTCCGCCTGGAGGCGACGGCGGCCTCGCTGCCCGCGTTCCATGCGGTGGCCACACAGTTGCATGTGCTGGCCGAACGAGGCTGATTGCCCGGTCTGTCACAGACCCCCCGATCGACCCCCCGATCAGCGCCTTCGCGCCGTATGATCGGGGGCACCGTCCGGCATGACGGGTCGGCGGGCAGGGAATGTACGTCCCGACGTCATCGATTGCCACACCGGAGCCGGTGGGCGAATTGGCGCATAGGGGCGGGTTTCATGGGGGCGATTCCCTGCCTATCCTGAAAGGGTCGCACCCCGGTCGCCCCCCGCGACCGACGAGTAGGAGGACTCCGTGCCGCTCTCGGAGCACGAGCAGCGCATGCTCGAGCAGATGGAGCGAGCGCTGTACGCCGAAGATCCCAAGTTCGCGACAGCGCTCGAGGGCAGCGGCCTGCGCACGTACACCCGGCGACGGGTCTACCAGGCGATCGCGGGCTTTCTGGTGGGTATCGCGCTCCTCATGGCCGGAATGGTCGCCCAGTGGATCTGGATCAGTGTGGTCGGCTTCCTGGTCATGCTGGGCTGCGCGGTGCTCGTGGTGACGGGGTGGCGCAAGGCGCCGAAGCCGGGCGCGCAACAGCGCGGGATGGGCCCGGCGGGCGGCATGCCGCACCGGCAGTCGCGTCCGCGGCGCACGATGATGGACCGGATCGAGCAGCGCTGGCAGCGGCGCCGTGACGAGCAGGGCCACTAGCGACTCGCATATGGCATGGAGCGGGGCCGGGACACACGGTGTCCCGCCCCCGCTCCGTCACGTCATCGCCGCGTCAGCGCGCGTGCCGCCGAGCGCGGTGCCAGCAGGGCCCGCAGCCTCGCCCACCGCCCGGCCGAGGCGCGCAGCCCCGCCCGTACCCGCCGTACCTCGTCGGCCAGCCCGGCGGCGGCCTGCGGCCGCGGTGCGTACATGACCTGTTCCACCGCCCTGGCCACCCGGTCCGCGGCCGCCACGGCCGGGCCGTCCAGCGCACCGGCGTGCGCGATCCGCGCCACGGCCTGGCGGGGCGTGCGGGGCTCCTCGGGCGGAATGCCGTAGTCCCAGGCGGAGTCCGTCAGCTCCCGCCAGGCCGCCAGCGTGTGCCGGGCGGCGTCCTGCTCCGTACGCGGCTCGGGCCCGCCGAGCCGCCGGGCCCTGACACGGGTCCGCCACAGCAGCGGCAGCGTGAGCAGCAGCAGCGCGGCCGGTACGGCCGCCGTGACCGTCGCCGCCGTGTCCCAGGACGTGTCCCCGCCGGTGCCGCCGGCATCGGCCTGGGCCAGCGGGGGCGGGCAGTCGTCGGCCCGTCCCCGCCGCGCGGTGCAGTCGTCGCCCGCCGACGGCGCCGCCGACGGTGCGGCGTGCCGGCTGGGCGCCGGGGCCGGAGCGGCGGGATCCGGCGCGGAGGGCGACTGGGGGATCGTGTACTCGGGCTGCGTGCCCCGGCTCGGCGTCGGCTCGAACCGGGTCCAGCCGACGCCCTCGAAATACAGCTCGGGCCAGGCGTGCGCGTCCTTCGAACCGACCGACACCGAACCGTCCGACTGCGCGGTGCCCGGGGTGAAGCCCACCGCCACCCGTGCGGGAATGCCCAGCGTCCGGGCCATGGCCGCCATCGAGAACGAGAAGTGGACGCAGAACCCCCGCTTGTCCTCGAGGAACTTCACGATCGCGTTGGTGCCGCTGCCGGACTGCACCTCCGTGTCGTAGCGGAAGCCGCCGCTCGCGGAGAACCAGTCCTGGAGCCTGACCGCCTGCTGATACGGGTTCGCCGCCCCCGCCGTCACCTGGCGCGCGGTCCGGGCCACCACCGGTGGCAGCGTGTCCGGCACCTTTGTGTACTCGCGCAGCAGTTGTTCCGGCGGCGCGGGCGCGTCCGCGAGCTGTTCGGCGGTCGGCTGCACCCACAGGCTCGACACCTGGTACCGCACGCCCCGGGTGCTCTGCCCCCGGTCGCCGACCAGCGTGCGGCCCTCCGGTTCGTACCGCCACTGCCCGTCCACGCGCACCCGGTCCGCCGGGTAGGGAAGGGGCAGGTAGTTCTGCCCGTAGGTGGACGCCGCGGCTATCGAGGTGTTCACCACGTCGGTACGGACGGCGGGGGACAGCCCGGTGGGCGGCGGCAGTTGGTCCGGGACGTCGCCGACGTGCCGCTCCGAGGTCCGCCATGACGCGCCGTCGAACCGGTCGAGCGCGACGATGCGCAGATAGAGGTCCTGCGTGCTCTCCGTGGACGTGCGGTACCGCAGGACCTCCCGGTTCTGCGGCTGGTTGAGGCTGTTCTGCAGCGACACCAGCGGGTTGACGGCCGAGATGACGCCCCCGTCGCCGCCGGCGCCCACGCCGCGGCCGCGCGGTTCCAGCAGCCCGCCGTCGATCGTCGGCAGCACGGCCGGCACGGCCAGCGCGACGCCGAGCGCCAGCGCCCCGATCCGCCGGCCCGTGCGCACCGGGGCGAGCGGCCGGTCCGGGCCGAGCGAGGAGTCCGCCGGAGTGCCGCGGCCGCCGCCGAAGACCCGGCCCCACCGGGCGAGCCGGTCGCGGCTCTCGGCCAGGAGCAGCAGCAGATAGCCCGCCGCCGCGGTCAGGAACCACAGCCAGTCGGCCCTGCCCCGCGCCAGCCCGGCGCCGATGGAGTAGAGCGCGAGGAGCGGCAGCCCGGCGGGCGCGGCGCTGCGGAAGGTGACCGCCAGCGCGTCCACCGCCAGTCCGACCGCCAGCACACCGCCCACCAGCAGCAGCTGGATCGCGTCGGTCGCGGGGGCCGGGATCGCGTACCGGGCCACGTCGTCCGCGCCCTGCCGCAGCAGACGCCCGAACTCCTGGAGGGCGTCCGGGCCGGGCAGCACCCCGCCGATCGCACGGTCCCCGACGAAGACCGCGGTGAGCAGCACCAGGGTGACGAGCGCCTGCACGCCGACCGTCAGCGTCCTGCCGAGCGGCACCCGGCGGGCGAGCGCGCCCACGGCCGCCTGGACCGTGAGCAGCACGGCGGCCTGCATGATCCAGGTCGTCTGGTTGACCAGCGGCAGCATCGCGGCCGCGGCGGCGATCGTCGCCACCGCCGCGAAGATCGTGAGTCTCGCCCGACCACTCATGCGCGCCCCCCGTCGGCCAGCCGCCACAGTTCCGGCAGGGACGAGTCCGGGGCGGCCGGCAGCGCCGTCCAGCCCGCCTCGCGCAGCATGCGCAGCGGTTCGCCCGTACCGGGCCGGGAGCGGCCCGGCCGGGCGGACGGGTCCAGGACGAAGGCGACGGCCGTGCCGCCGCGCGAGCGCATGCGGCCGGCGATCGCCGCCTGCTGCTCGTCCAGCTCGCCGAAGAACGCCACCAGCAGCCCCTCGTTCCCGCCCCGCAGGACGTCGTAGGCCGGGGACAGCCCGGTGCCCTCGGAGTGGTCGACGACCGCGAGGACGTCGAGCATCAGCCCCGCCGTGTCCGACGGGTCGTGCGCGGAACCGCTGTAGCCGCCCTGGCCGTCCGGCCCCGGTACCGAGGTGCCGGTGTCGGTCAGCAGCCGTACCGAGAACCCCCGCTCCAGCAGGTGCGCCGCCACCGAGGCGGCACCCGACACCGCCCACTCGAACGCCGAGCCGGGCCCCGCGCCCTCATAGGCGGTGCCCCGGGTGTCGAGCAGCACCGTGCAGTGCGCCCGCCGCGGCTGCTCCTCGCGGCGCACCATCAGTTCGCCGTAGCGCGCGGTGGAGCGCCAGTGCACCCGCCGCAGGTCGTCGCCGTGCCGGTAGCCGCGCGGGATGACGTCGTCCTCGCCCGCCAGGGCGAGCGTCCGCTGCCGGCCGTCGCCGTACCCCGCCGCCTCGCCGCCGAGCCGCACCGGCGGCAGCGGCTCGACGAGCGGCACCACGGTCAGGGTGTCGTACGTGCTGAAGCCGCGGGTCAGCTCGCACATCCCGAACGGGTCGGCCAGGCGCAGCTGCAGCGGCCCCAGCGGGTAGCGCCCGCGCAGGTCCGAGCGCACCCGGTAGGACACCTCTCGCCGGCCGCCCGGCTCGACCCGGTCCAGGACGAAGCGCGGGCGCGGGCCCAGCACATAGGGCACCTGGTCCTGGAGCATCAGCAGCCCGGTGGGCAGCCGCGAGACGTTCTCGACGACCAGACCCACCCGGGCCTCGGCGGACGCGGACACCCGCGACGGCGACAACCGCCTGCTGCCGGAGACGCGGTGGCGGGTCCGGTACAGCACGACGACGCACACCAGCGGCAGCACCGCCAGCAGCAGCCCCACCCGCAGCAGGTCGGACTGGCCCAGGACGTACGAGCACACGGTGGCGGCCGCCCCCGCCGCCAGGAACGAACGGCCGCGGGTGGTCAGCCCGCTGAACGCCTCCCGCAGGCCGCTCATGGTCCCTTGCGGCATCACAGGCGCCGCGCGCCCGGCGCCCGGTGGCCGAACGGGTCGGGCACCGGGGTGCGCTGGAGGATGTCGAGGACGACCTGTTCGGCCGTGCGCCGGTTCAACTGGGCCTGCGCGGTGGGCAGCAGCCGGTGCGCGAGCACCGCCACCGCCAGCGCCTGGACGTCGTCGGGCAGCGCGAACTCCCGGCCCGCGAGCGCCGCGGCGGCCTTCGCGGCCCGCAGCAGGTGCAGCGTCGCGCGGGGCGACGCGCCGAGTCTCAGCTCGGGATGGTGCCGGGTCGCGGCGACCAGGTCCACCGCGTACCGGCGCACGGTCTCGGCGACATGGACGCCGCGCACCGTCTCGACGAGCTTGACGATCTCGTGCGCGTGCGCGACCGGCTGGAGGTCGTCCAGCGGGGAGACCCCGCCGTGCACGTCCAGCATCCGCAGCTCGGCGTCCGGGCTCGGGTAGCCGATCGAGACCCGGGCCATGAACCGGTCGCGCTGCGCCTCCGGCAGCGGATAGGTGCCCTCCATCTCGACCGGGTTCTGGGTGGCCACCACCATGAAGGGGCTGGGCAGTTCGTAGGTGTGCCCGTCGACGGTGACCTGGCGCTCCTCCATCGACTCCAGCAGCGCCGACTGGGTCTTGGGCGAGGCACGGTTGATCTCGTCGCCGATGACGATCTGCGCGAAGATCGCGCCCGGCTTGAACTCGAAGTCCCGCTGCTGCTGGTCGTAGACGCTCACCCCGGTGATGTCGGAGGGCAGCAGGTCCGGGGTGAACTGGATGCGCCGCACCGAGCAGTCGACGGACCGGGCGAGAGCCTTGGCGAGCATCGTCTTGCCCACGCCCGGTACGTCCTCGATCAGCAGGTGCCCCTCGGCCAGCAGCACGGTCAGCGTGAGCCGTACGACCTCCGGCTTGCCCTCGATCACACCCTCCACGGACCTGCGGATCCGCTCCGTCGTGGTGGTCAGATCGGCGAGGCCGGCGCGTTCGTCATAGGTCGTCACATACGCATTCTGGCCGCACGGACGGTGTCATGACACCGCCTGTGGGCAATCAGTCCCGCGGATCGATCTCCCGCAGCGTGCCCGTCGTCACGTCGAAGACGAACCCGCGCACGTCGTCGCGGTGGGGGAGGAAGGGCGAGGTGCGCACCCGCTGCATGGACTGGCGCACGTCCTGGTCGAGGTCCTTGAAGGCCTCCACCGCCCACACCGGGCGCTGGCCGACCTCCGCCTCGATCTCGTGCCGGAAGTCCTCGGTGAGGTCCAGCAGGCCGCAGCCGGTGTGGTGGATCAGCACCACCGAGCGGGTGCCGAGCGCCCGCTGGCTGATGGTGAGCGAGCGGATGATGTCTTCGGTGACCACGCCGCCCGCGTTGCGGATGGTGTGGCAGTCGCCGAGTTCCAGGCCGAGCGCGGCGTGCAGGTCGAGGCGGGCGTCCATGCAGGCGACGACCGCCACCTTCAGGACGGGCCGGGCGTCCATGCCCGGGTCGGTGAACGCGGCGGCGTACTCCGCGTTGGCCGCGACGAGGCGGTCGGTGACCGTGGACTCGGTGCGGTCGGGACCGGTGGACCGGTGCGGGGATATCGACATAGGAACGACGGTAATCGCCCAGGTGGCCGAAGGTCTTTCCCGGACGGGACAATTCCCGGTCAACGCGCCTGTCGGCAGGCACAGGGGCATGACGCCACTCGGGTGATTTCATCACGATCCGTAACTCTTTCCGGGGGTCCGAGGATCCGCCGCACTCCCGTCGGGGGACGCGCTGGCCGGTTGATTGACCGAAGGGACGAGTGGACTAAAGTGGCGCGAAGTGGGAGGCCCGACGCTCCCCTTGGATCCGAAAACCCGCACGTGCGCGACGCGTCCGCATCCCTCGGCCTCCTCCCGCTCCCGGTCGCCCCGGCACCGCGTTCCCCTTCGAGCGGGCGGGGACCCGGCGGTGCGTGCAGCCGCGCCACCGTTGTGACAGAAGGGCGCATGAGCAGCAACGCGCGACACGTACCGGTCATGCTCCAGCAGTGTCTGGACATGCTGGCCCCCGCCCTCGCCGAGCCGGGAGCGGTCGTCGTCGACTGCACCCTGGGAGCCGGCGGGCACAGCGAAGCGCTGCTCGAGCGGTTCCCCGAGGCCAGGCTCGTCGCCCTCGACCGCGACCCCACCGCGCTCGCGCTGGCGGGCGAGCGGCTCGCCCCCTTCGGCGAGCGCGCCACCCTGGTGCGGGCCGTCTACCACGAGCTCCCCGAGGTGCTCGAGCGGCTCGGCATCCCGCGGGTCCAGGGCGTCCTCTTCGACCTCGGCGTCTCCTCCATGCAGCTCGACGAGGCCGACCGCGGCTTCGCCTACGCGCAGGACGCCCCGCTGGACATGCGGATGGACCAGACGACCGGCATCAGCGCCGCACAGGTCCTCAACACCTACCCGCCGGGCGAACTGGTGCGCATCCTGCGGGCGTACGGCGAGGAGAAGCAGGCCAAGCGGATCGTCTCCGCCATCGTCAAGGAGCGCGAGAAGGAGCCCTTCACCAACAGCGCCCGGCTCGTGGAGCTGATCCGCGACGCCCTGCCGCAGGCCGCCAAGCGCACCGGCGGCAACCCGGCCAAGCGCACCTTCCAGGCGCTGCGGATCGAGGTCAACGCCGAGCTGGCGAGCGTCGAGGCGGCCATCCCCGCCGCCGTGGCCGCGCTCGCGGTCGGCGGCCGGGTCGCGGTGCTGTCCTACCAGTCGCTGGAGGACCGCATCGTCAAGCAGGTCTTCGCGGCGGGCGCCACCAGCACCGCACCGCCCGGGCTGCCGGTCGTGCCCGAGCGCTACCAGCCGCGGCTCAAGCTGCTCACCCGCGGCGCGGAGCTGCCCTCGGAGGAGGAGATCGCCGAGAACCGGCGCGCCGCCCCCGCCAGGCTGCGCGGTGCGGAGCGCATCCGGGAGGACGTGTCATGAGCGAGGACGTGTCGTGAGCGAGGACGTGTCATGAGCGAGGGGCGCGCATGAGTGCGGCGGCGCGCAGTCGTGGCGCCCGGCTGGGGCGGCTCCTGCCGATGGGCTCCCGGCGGACCCCGTTCGTCCTGCTCGTCGTGGTGCTGCTGGGGTCCGGCCTGATCTCGCTGCTGCTGCTCAACTCCTCGCTCAACCAGGGCTCGTTCGAGCTCAGCCGCCTCCAGCGCAAGACCACCGAGCTGACCGACGAGCAGCAGGCGCTGCAACAGGAGGTCAACCAGCTCGCCGCGCCCGACGCGCTCGAGCGCCGGGCCCGCGAGCTGGGCATGATCCCCGGCGGCAGCCCCGTCTTCCTCAACCCCAACGGCACGGTCACCGGCGTGCCCGCCCCGGCGACGACCGACGAACCCGGCACCGACGCGGACGCCACGGCGTTCCGGGTGCCGCCCCCGCCCCCCGCGGCGGCGCGCCCCGCGCCGGCCGCCCCCGCCGTTCCAGGATTCCCAGGCAGGTGACGTCGTGACGGCGCCCAGGCAGCCCCGCCGCCCGGTTCCCGGGCCCGCACGTCCCGCCGCGCGACCGCCGCGGCCCCGGGGCGGAACACAGCCCCTCCGACTGGGCAGCCCCAAGCCGAGGCTCCGGCTGATCGGCTTCGTGCTCACGCTCGTCATGCTGGCGTTCACCGTGCGGCTGCTGCAGGTGCAGGCCGTCGACGCGAGCGCGTACGCGGCCCGGGCGAACCTCAACCGCTACATGCCGGTCACGCTGGCCGCCGAGCGCGGGTCCATCACCGACCGCGGCGGCGTGGACCTGGCCACCACCGTCGACGCCTACGACATCACCGCCGACCCGGGACTGCTCACCCCGGAGCGGCTCAAGAGCAAGGGCGGGCCCCGCCAGGCGGCCGAACTGCTCGCGCCCGCCCTCCACGAGAGCGCCGACGCCCTGGAGCAGAAGCTCACCGCCAACCCCAAGTCGCGCTACGTCGTGCTCGCCCGCCAGCAGACCCCGCAGGTCTGGAACCAGATCAGGGAGCTGAAGAAGCAGGCCGCCGCCAAGGCGCCCAGGAAGCACGGCCTCCACGCCCTCAGCGGCATCAACCGCGAATCCCACAGCAAGCGCATCTACCCGAACGGTGAACTCGCCGCCGGGCTGCTGGGGTTCGTCAACTCCGACGGGCAGGGCGGCGGCGGCCTGGAGGCGCTGCTGAACACCGCGCTCGCCGGCCGCGACGGCAAGCGGGTCTACGCCCAGTCGGGCGGGCGGCAGGTGCCCACCGGCGACGTCAAGGAGCAGGCGGCGGTGCCCGGTTCGGACGTCGAGCTGACCATCGACCGGGACATCCAGTGGGCTGCCCAGAACGCCATCACCGAGCAGGTGCGCAAGTCGGAGGCGGACCGCGGCTACGTCGTCGTCCAGGACACCCGCACCGGCGAGATCCTGGCCATGGCCAACGCCCCCGGCTACAACCCCAACGACCTGGCCCACGCCGACCGCGCCGCCATGGGCAACCCGGCCCTCCAGGACGTGTACGAGCCGGGCAGCACCAGCAAGGTGATGACCATGGCGGCCGTGCTGGAGGAGGGCGTCGCCACCCCCGACACGCATGTCGAGGTGCCCAACCGGCTGCCGCGCGCGGACCGTTCCTTCGCCGACGACATCGACCACCCCACCTGGCACCTCACCCTCAACGGGGTGCTCGCCAAGTCCAGCAACATCGGCACGATCCTCGCCAGCGAGCAGCTCGGCAAGACCCGGGAACAGGCCAACCAGGTCCTGTGGTCGTACCTGAACAAGTTCGGCGTGGGCCGGCCCACCGGCCTCGGCTTCCCCGGCGAGACCCAGGGCCTGCTGGCCCCGCCCCAGAAGTGGAGCCTCTCCCAGCCGTTCACCATCCCCTTCGGCCAGGGCCTCTCGCTCAACGCCGTCCAGGCCGCCTCGATCTACAGCACGATCGCGGGCGGCGGCGAGCGCATCCAGCCCACCCTCGTACGCGGCTCCAAGGGCCCCGACGGCCGCTTCACCCCCGCGTCCGCCCCGCCGCGCACCCGGGTGGTCAGCGAGAAGACGGCCAAGGAGCTCACCGCGATGCTGGAGTCCGTGGTCGACGACCGGGAGGGCACCGGCGTGAAGGCGAAGATCCCCGGCTACCGGGTGGCGGGCAAGACCGGCACGGCCAACCGGGTGGATCCCCGTACGGGCCGCTACCACGGCTACACCGCCTCCTTCGCCGGGTTCGCCCCCGCCGACCAGCCCCGAATCACCGTCTACTGCGCCATCCAGAACCCCACGCGGGGCAGCTACTTCGGCGGCCAGATCTGCGGTCCCGTCTACCGGCAGGTCATGGAGTTCGCGCTCAAGACCCTCCAGGTGCCGCCCACCGGCGGCCAGTCCCCGCGACTGCCGGTGAGCTATTGAGGGGCCCCCTCCACCGTGACGACGATCACTCCCGGACCCGGGAACCGCGGCCCGGCGCGCCCCTCGCTTCGCGGCGGGGCGGGTGCGCCCGGTACGCTCACCGCCGTGCCCCACGCTGATCAGTCCCGAAACACCCCGCCCGCCCCGGCCCCGGGAGCGCCGCGTCCCACCCGGGTCCGCCCCGTGCCGCTCGCGGAGCTGGCCGGTCAGCTGGGCATCGCCGCCCCCGCGGGCGAGGCGGCCGCCGTCACCGGCATCACCCACGACTCGCGGGCCGTCCGCGCCGGCGACCTGTACGCCGCGCTGCCCGGCGCCCGCTTCCACGGTGCCGACTTCGCCGCCCAGGCGGCGGACCTCGGCGCCGTGGCCGTGCTGACCGACCCGGCGGGCGCCGAGCGCGCCGCCGCCACCGGGCTGCCCGTCCTCACCGTGGACGACCCGCGCGCCCGGATGGGCGCCCTCGCGGCGACGGTCTACGGCGAGCCCGGCCACGACCTGCTCCAGATCGGCATCACCGGCACCTCCGGCAAGACCACCACCGCCTACCTCATCGAGGGCGGGCTCCGCGCCGCGGGCGGTCTCACGGGCCTCATCGGCACCGTCGAGTCCCGCATAGGCGACGAGCGGCTGAAATCGGAGCGCACCACCCCGGAGGCCACGGACCTGCAGGCCCTGTTCGCCGTCATGCGCGAGCGCGGCGTCCGCTCGGTCGCCATGGAGGTCTCCAGCCACGCGCTCGTCCTCGGCCGGGTCGACGGCTGCGTCTTCGACGTCGCCGTCTTCAACAACCTCAGCCCGGAGCACATGGAGTTCCACTCCGGCATGGAGGACTACTACGGGGCCAAGGCCGAGCTGTTCACCAAGCAGCGCAGCCGCCTCGGCGTCGTCAACATCGACGACGAGTACGGGCGCCGCCTCGCGGCGGACGACTCCGAGGTCCCCGTGATCACCTTCTCCGCCGAGGGCCGCCCCGAGGCCGACTGGCGCGCGGTGGACGTCGAGTCCGGCCCGTTCGACTCGTCCTTCACGGTCCTGGGCCCCGAGGGCCGCTCCGTACGGGCCAGGGCGCCGCTCGCCGGCCCGTTCAACGTCGCCAACGCGCTCGCCGCCGTCGTCGCGCTCGTCGCCGCCGGGATCGACGCGCAGACCGCCGCCGACGGTGTCGCCGCCGTCACCGGCGTACCCGGCCGGCTGGAGCGCGTCGACGCCGGCCAGCCCTACCTGGCGGCGGTCGACTACGCGCACAAGACGGACGCCGTCGAATCGGTTCTCCGCGCCGTGCGCAAGGTGACCCCCGGCCGTCTGCACGCCGTGCTCGGCTGCGGCGGCGACCGCGACCGGACCAAGCGCGCCCCCATGGGCGCCGCGCTGGCCCGGCTCGCCGACACCGCCGTGCTGACCTCCGACAACCCCCGCTCCGAGGATCCGCTCGCGATCCTCGCGGCCATGCTCGGGGGCGCCGTCGAGGTGCCCGCCGCCGAGCGCGGCGAGGTCCTGCTGCTCCAGGACCGTGCCGCCGCCATCGCCGCCGCCGTCTCCCGTGCCGAACCCGGCGACACCGTCCTCGTCCTGGGCAAGGGCCACGAACAGGGCCAGGACATCGCCGGAGTGGTACGCCCCTTCGACGACCGCCTGGTGCTGCGTGCGGCCATTGAGGCCCGCGCGTTCACCGAGCCGTCGACCACGCACCGGAACGACCAGGGATGACAGACCGCCATGCGCGCACAAACCTCCCCCCGGAAACCCGACCGAACGGCCGGAGGTGACCCTCGGTGATCGCACTGTCCCTCGCCGAGATCGCCGAGATCACCGGCGGGCAGCAGCACGACATACCGGACCCGGGGCGCACCGCCACCGGGCCCGTCGTGATCGACTCCCGTGAGGTGCAGCCCGGCAGCCTCTTCGCCGCCTTCGCGGGCGAGCACGCCGACGGCCACGACTTCGCGCGGCGCGCGGTCGAGGCCGGCGCGGTGGCCGTACTGGCCGCCCGCCCCGTCGGCGTCCCCGCGATCGTGGTCGACGACGTGGAGCGGGCGCTCGGCACCCTCGCCCGCGTCGTCGTGGAGCGGCTCGGCACCACCGCCGTCGCCCTCACCGGCTCGGCCGGCAAGACCAGCACCAAGGACCTCATCGGTCAGCTGCTGGCGCGGCTCGGCCCCACCGTGTGCCCGGCGGGCAACCTCAACAACGAGATCGGCCTGCCGCTGACCGCGCTGCGCGCCACCGACGAGACGCGCTACCTCGTCCTGGAGATGGGCGCGCGCGGGGTCGGCCACATCCGCTACCTCACCGAGCTCACGCCGCCGCGCATCGGCGTCGTCCTCAACGTCGGCACCGCGCACATCGGCGAGTTCGGCGGCCGCGAGCAGATTGCCCTGGCCAAGGGCGAGCTGGTCGAGGCGCTGCCGCCGGCCGAGGAGGGCGGCGTCGCCGTCCTCAACGCCGACGACCCGCTGGTGCGCGCCATGAGCGCCCGGACCCGGGCCCGTACGGTCCTGTTCGGCGAGGCCGCCGACGCGGACGTACGCGCCGAGAACGTCCGTCTGACCGAGACCGGGCAGCCCGCCTTCACGCTTCACACACCCACCGGGTGCGGTGAGGTGACCATGCGGCTGTACGGTGAGCACCACGTGTCGAACGCGCTCGCCGCGGCCGCCGTCGCCCATGAGCTGGGCATGCCCGTGTCCGGGATCGCCGCCGCGCTCTGCGGGGCCGGCCAGGTCTCGCGCTGGCGGATGGAGGTCACCGAGCGCGCGGACGGCGTGACGATCGTCAACGATGCCTACAACGCGAACCCCGAATCCATGAGAGCCGCGCTGCGTGCGCTGGCCGCCATGGGAAGCAACGGGCGCCGCACGTGGGCGGTGCTCGGTCAGATGGCCGAACTCGGCGAGGAGTCACTCGCCGAGCACGACGCGGTCGGACGGCTCGCCGTCCGGCTCAACGTCAGCAAGCTCGTCGCAGTCGGGAACAGGGAAGCGGCCTGGCTGCGGATGGGCGCCTACAACGAGGGTTCGTGGGGTGAGGAGTCGGTGCACGTATCCGACACACAGGCGGCGATCGACCTGCTGCGCGGTGAACTGCGCCCGGGAGACGTCGTGCTGGTGAAGGCATCCAGGTCGGTGGGCCTGGAACGGGTCGCGCAGGAACTGCTCGCGGGTGAGGGCGAGGTCGCCGGCTGATGAACCAGATCCTCTTCGCGGGTGTCATCGGTCTGGTCCTGACACTCATCGGCACCCCGCTGCTGATCAAGTTCCTCGCCCGCAAGGGCTACGGCCAGTTCATCCGCGACGACGGCCCGCGCGGCCACGCCGGGAAGAAGGGCACGCCCACGATGGGCGGCATCGCCTTCATCCTGGCCACCCTGGTCGCCTATGCCGTCACCAAGGTGATCACCAGCAAGGCGCCGACCACCTCGGGTCTGCTGGTGCTGTTCCTGACCGCGGGCATGGGCCTCGTCGGCTTCCTCGACGACTACATCAAGATCGTCAAGCAGCGGAGCCTCGGCCTGCGCGCCAAGGCCAAGATGGCCGGACAGCTGATCGTCGGCATCGCCTTCGCGGTGCTCGCGCTGCAGTTCGCGGACACCCGGGGCCAGACCCCGGCCTCCACCCGGCTGTCGTTCACGCAGGACTTCGGCTGGTCCGTCGGCCCGGTGATCTTCGTGATCTGGGCGCTGTTCATGATCCTCGCGATGTCGAACGGCGTGAACCTCACCGACGGCCTCGACGGCCTCGCCACCGGCGCCTCCGTGATGGTCTTCGGCGCGTACGTCTTCATCGGCACCTGGCAGCACGGCCAGTGGTGCGGCAACTCGCTGACCTCCGGCGCGGCCTGTTATGAAGTGCGCGACCCACTCGACCTGGCGGTCGTCGCCTCGGCGCTGATGGGCTCCTGTTTCGGCTTCCTGTGGTGGAACACCTCGCCCGCGAAGATCTTCATGGGCGACACGGGCTCCCTCGCCCTCGGCGGCGCGCTCGCGGGCCTGGCCATCTGCTCCCGCACCGAGCTGCTGCTCGCCCTGCTCGGCGGCCTGTTCGTCCTCATCACCATGTCCGTGGTGATCCAGGTCGGCTCCTTCCGCCTCACCCGCAAGCGCGTCTTCCGGATGGCCCCGCTCCAGCACCACTTCGAACTCAAGGGGTGGAGCGAAGTCCTTGTGGTGGTCCGGTTCTGGATCATCCAGGGCCTGTGCGTGGCCGTGGGCCTCGGAATCTTCTACGCCGGATGGTTGGCCATCAAGTGACCTTCAGCGACCAGCACATCACCGTCGCCGGCCTCGGCGTGAGCGGCATCAGCGCCGCCCGCGCCCTGGCCGGCCTCGGCGCGTACGTCACCGTCGTCGACGGCGGCGATAACGAGACCCTGCGCGAGCGCGCCGGCGCACTCGAGGCCCAGGGCATCACCGTCCGGCTCGCCGACGCCGACACCCTGCCCGAGGGCACCGAGCTCGTCGTCACCTCGCCCGGCTGGCGGCCCGACAGCCCGCTGTTCGCCGCCGCGGCCGAGGCGGGCGTCGACGTCGTGGGCGACGTCGAGATCGCCTGGCGGCTCCGCGGCGAGGGGGCGGCCCCCTGGCTCGCCGTGACCGGCACCAACGGCAAGACCACCACCGTCCAGATGCTCGCCTCCATCCTGGAGGCCGCGGGCCTGCGCACGGCCGCCGTCGGCAACATCGGCACCCCGATCGTCGACGTCGTGCTCTCCCAGGAGCCGTACGACGTCCTCGCCGTCGAGCTCTCCAGCTACCAGCTGCACTGGGCGCCCTCGGTGCGCGCCCACTCCGCGGCCGTCCTCAACCTCGCCCCGGACCACCTCGACTGGCACGGCTCGATGAAGGCCTACGCCGCCGACAAGGGCCGGATCTACGAGGGCAACAAGATCGCCTGCGTCTACAACGCCGCCGACCCCGCCACCGAGCGCCTGGTCGAGCGGGCCGACGTCGAGGAGGGCTGCCGCGCCATCGGCTTCACGCTGGGCGCCCCCGGCCTCTCCGAGCTCGGCGTCGTCGACGGCATCCTCGTCGACCGGGCCTTCGTCGACGACCGGCGGACGAGCGCCCAGGAGCTCGCCGAGGTCTCCGACATCCACCCGGCCGCGCCGCACAACATCGCCAACGCCCTCGCCGCCGCCGCCCTGGCCCGCGCCTTCGGCGTCGAGCCGCGCGCCGTGCGCGACGGACTGCGCGCCTTCAGGCCCGACGCCCACCGCATCGCCCACGTCGCCGACGTCGACGGCGTCGCGTACGTGGACGACTCCAAGGCCACCAACACCCACGCCGCGGCCGCCTCCCTGGCCGCGTACGACTCCGTCGTGTGGATCGCCGGCGGCCTCGCCAAGGGCGCCACCTTCGACGACCTCGTCAAGGGCGCCGCGAAGCGGCTGCGCGGCGCCGTCCTCATCGGCGCCGACCGGGCGCTGATCAAGGAGGCGCTGGCGCGACACGCCCCGGATGTCCCGGTGGCTGACCTCGACCGGACCGACACTGGGGCGATGGCCGCGGCCGTCCAGGAGGCGGCACGGCTCGCCGGGCCGGGGGACACCGTGCTCATGGCCCCGGCGTGCGCCTCGATGGACATGTTCACCAACTACAGCGAGCGCGGCGAGGCCTTCGCCGAAGCGGTCCGGGAACTGCCCTCCGGCCGCGGCACGCAGCAGTAGCCGCAGGGACCCCGCGTTGCGGGCCGCGCGGCGCGGGACACCAGCGGAGGGACACCCCGGATGTACGCCGACGACACTGCGGGCCGCCCCGCCGCCTGGCCGGCCCTGCGCAGCCCCACACCGCGCCCCGTACGGGCCTCCCGCCCGGCGGCGGGCCGCGGCCCGGCCGGTTCCCGGCCGCCCCGCCCGCCGCGCGGCACCGTCCTCGGCGGACTGCGCACCCTGCACAAGCGTGCCAAGCGCGCCTGGGACCGTCCGCTCACGGCCTACTACCTGCTGCTCGGCGGCTCGCTGCTGCTCATCGTGCTGGGCCTGGTGATGGTCTACTCCGCCTCCCAGATCAAGGCACTGCAGAGCGGCCTGGCCCCCACCTTCTTCTTCCGCAAACAACTGCTCGCCGCCGCCATCGGCGCCGTCCTGCTGCTCGTGGCCGCCCGTACGCCCGTCAGGATCCTGCGCGCCCTGGCCTACCCCCTGCTCGCCGGGTCGGTCTTCCTGCTCGTTCTGGTCCAGGTCCCCGGCATCGGCGAGACCATCAACGGCAACACCAACTGGATCTCCCTCGGCGGCCCCTTCCAGGCCCAGCCCAGCGAGTTCGCCAAGCTCGCGCTCGTGCTCTGGGGCTCCGACCTGCTCGCCCGCAAACACGCGAAGAAGCTGCTCACCCAGTGGAAGCACCTCCTGGTGCCCCTGGTGCCCGTCGCCTTCGTCCTGCTCGGCCTGATCATGCTCGGCGGTGACATGGGCACCACCGTCGTCCTCACCGCGGTGCTGCTCGGCCTGCTGTGGGTGGCGGGCGCCCCCACCCGGCTGTTCTCCGGGGTGTTCGGCGTCACCGTCCTGCTCGCCATACTGTTCATCAAGACCAGCGCCAACCGGATGTCCCGGCTGGCCTGCATCGGCGCCACCGACCCCGGACCGAACGATCAGTGCTGGCAGGCCGTGCACGGAATCTACGCCCTGGCCAACGGCGGCTGGTTCGGAGCCGGACTCGGTGCGAGCGTCGAAAAATGGGGCGAACTTCCCGAGCCGCACACCGACTTCATCTTCGCCATCACCGGCGAGGAACTGGGGCTGGCGGGGACACTGTCGGTACTCGCCCTGTTCGCGGCTCTAGGCTATGCGGGTATCCGCGTGGCCGGACGCACGGAGGAACCCTTCGTGAGGTACGCCGCGGGAGCGGTGACCACCTGGGTCACGGCCCAGGCCGTGGTCAACATCGGTGCGGTGCTCGGCCTGCTGCCGATCGCCGGTGTTCCGCTCCCGCTGTTCTCCTACGGAGGGTCCGCCCTGCTGCCGACCATGTTCGCCATCGGGCTGCTGATCGCCTTCGCGCGCGAGGAACCCGGTGCGCGGGCGGCGCTGGCCATGCGGCAGCCTGGGGTGAGATGGAAGACGATGAGACGGCGCGTCAAGAAGCGACCGTCCGGAGAGCGGTGAATTTCGGTGCATGTCGTACTCGCCGGCGGGGGGACCGCCGGCCACATCGAGCCCGCGCTCGCCCTCGCGGATGCCCTGCGCAGGCAGGACCCGACCGTGGGGATCACGGCACTCGGCACGGAGCGGGGCCTCGAGACCCGGCTCGTGCCCGAGCGGGGCTATGAACTGGGGCTGATCCCCGCCGTACCCCTGCCGCGCAAGCCCACCCCGGAGCTGATCACCGTCCCCGGGCGGCTGCGCGGCACCATCAAGGCCGCCGAGCAGATCCTGGAGCGCACCAAGGCGGACTGCGTGGTCGGCTTCGGCGGCTATGTGGCCCTGCCCGGCTATCTGGCCGCCAAGCGGCTCGGGGTGCCGATCATCGTGCACGAGGCCAACGCACGTCCCGGCCTCGCCAACAAGATCGGCTCGCGGTACGCCTCGGGCGTCGCGGTGAGCACCCCGGACAGCAAGCTGCGCAACGCCCGCTACGTCGGCATCCCGCTGCGCCGCTCCATCGCCACCCTCGACCGGGCGGCCCTGCGCTTCGAGGCGCGGGCGGCCTTCGGCCTCGACCCCAACCTGCCGACGCTGCTGGTCTCCGGCGGCTCGCAGGGCGCGCGCAAGCTGAACGAGGTCGTCCAGACCGTCGTCCCCGTGCTCCAGCGCTCCGGCATCCAGGTCCTGCACGCGGTCGGCCCGAAGAACGACCTGCCGCGCGTGGACAACATGCCCGGAATGCCGCCGTACGTGCCGGTATCGTATGTGGACCGCATGGATCTCGCCTATGCCGCGGCCGACATGATGCTCTGCCGCGCGGGCGCGATGACCGTCGCCGAACTGTCCGCCGTCGGGCTCCCCGCCGCCTACGTCCCGCTGCCGATCGGCAACGGCGAACAGCGGCTCAACGCCCAGCCGCTGGTCAAGGCCGGCGGCGGCCTGCTGGTCGACGACGCCGAGCTGAACCCCGCCTGGGTCCAGAACAACGTGGTTCCGGTGCTCGCCGATCCGCACCGGCTGTACGAGATGTCCCGCGCCGCCGCCGAGTTCGGGCGCCGGGACGCCGACGAGCTGCTGGTCGGCATGGTGTACGAGGCGATCGCCGCACGCAGGGCGGGCTGACGGCCCGCGGCAGGCAGGAGGCTGGGAGCGTGGCCGGATCGACGACCGCCCGGCGCGGCGGCGAGAAGAGCCGTAAGCCGAAACGGAAGCCGTCGGCGTCCGGCGCCTCCCGGCCGGCCAAGGGCGCGGGGAAGCGCCCCAAGGCCGGCCCGGCCAAGAAGGCCCGCAAGGGCCTGGCCCGCTTCCGCCCCCGCCTGCCCGGCCGCCGCGGACTGATCCTCTGGTCGGTCGCGGCGGTCGTCCTCGCCGCCGCCGTCGGCTGGGCGCTCTACGGCTCCTCCTGGCTGAGGGCCACCCGTGTCGTGGTCGCCGGCACCGAGGTGCTGACCCCCGATCAGGTCCGCGCCGCGGCGGAGGTGCCGCTCGGCGACCCCCTGGTCTCCGTGGACACCGACGCCATCGCCGAGCGGCTGCGCCACCGGCTGCCGCGGATCGGGTCGGTGGAGGTGAGCCGGTCCTGGCCGCACGCCGTCAGCCTCAAGGTGACCGAGCGGCGGCCCGACGCCGTCCTCGAGAAGGACGGCAAGTTCATCGAGATCGACGGCTCGGGCGTGCGGTTCGCCACAGTCGACCGCGCCCCCGAACGGGTGCCCCGGCTGTCCGTCGAGGTGCCCGACGATTCACCGAGCGCACGGAAGTTCGGCCGCGACCGGCTCGAGCGCGAGGCCGTCTCGGTCACCGGGGATCTCCCGGCGGCCGTCCGCAAGGACACCCTCGCCATCCGCGTACGCTCGTACGACTCCATCACCGTGGAGCTGACGGACGGTCGGACCGTCGTCTGGGGCAGTGGTGAGCGGGGTGAGGCGAAGGCCCGTACGCTCACCGCACTGATGAAGGCGGCGCATGGCGCGAAACACTTCGATGTCAGCGCTCCGAGTGCCCCTGCGGCGTCAGGGAGTTGACGGGGGGTCCGGCCTGCCAGCACCCTGGTTGGCTACGCCTATGGGTGATCACATAGGGTGAAAAGAAAAACGGGAGGTTCGGCGTGTTCGTTGAACACGCACCACTTGTCGACTTAGTGTCCTGTCCCGAGAACCCAGGGGACAGCGGCATGGGTAACCCTAAACTTCAACGTTAGGGTCCGGGTCGGCAGTGCGAACCGTCCTCCAGGCATACGTAACTCGAGGCGAGAGGCCTTCGACGTGGCAGCACCGCAGAACTACCTCGCAGTCATCAAGGTCGTCGGCATCGGCGGCGGTGGCGTGAACGCCATCAACCGGATGATCGAGGTCGGTCTCAAGGGCGTCGAGTTCATCGCGATCAACACCGATGCACAGGCCCTGCTGATGAGCGACGCCGACGTCAAGCTCGACGTGGGGCGCGAGCTCACCCGCGGGCTCGGCGCCGGCGCCAACCCCGACGTCGGCCGCAAGGCCGCCGAGGACCACCGCGAGGAGATCGAGGAGGTCCTCAAGGGGGCCGACATGGTCTTCGTGACGGCGGGCGAGGGTGGCGGCACCGGTACCGGTGGCGCACCCGTCGTCGCCAACATCGCCCGTTCCCTGGGCGCCCTGACGATCGGTGTGGTCACCCGGCCCTTCACCTTCGAGGGCCGCCGCCGCGCCAACCAGGCCGAGGACGGCATCGCGAGTCTGCGCGACGAGGTCGACACCCTGATCGTCATCCCGAACGACCGACTGCTGTCCATCTCGGACCGCCAGGTGAGCGTGCTCGACGCGTTCAAGTCCGCGGACCAGGTGCTGCTGTCGGGTGTCCAGGGCATCACCGACCTGATCACCACCCCCGGTCTGATCAACCTCGACTTCGCCGACGTCAAGTCCGTGATGTCGGAGGCCGGTTCCGCGCTCATGGGCATCGGCTCGGCGCGCGGCGACGACCGTGCGGTGGCCGCCGCCGAGATGGCGATCTCCTCGCCGCTGCTGGAGGCGTCCATCGATGGCGCCCGAGGCGTGCTCCTGTCCATCTCCGGCGGCTCCGACCTCGGTCTGTTCGAGATCAACGAGGCCGCCCAGCTGGTGAGCGAGGCCGCCCACCCCGAGGCCAACATCATCTTCGGTGCCGTCATCGACGACGCCCTCGGCGACGAGGTCCGGGTCACCGTGATCGCGGCCGGCTTCGACGGCGGACAGCCGCCGGCCAAGGGCAGCCGCGACAAGGTGCTCGGCTCCACCTACGGCGGCCGGGAGGAGAGCGCTCCGTCCGCCTCGACGGCGGGTCGTCAGACCGCCGCGGCGGAGCCGTCGGTCCGCCCGTCGTACGGCGGCCTCGGCAGCGTGACCCCGCGCACCGAGGAGCCGGCGCCCGAGCCGGCCCAGGTGGCCGAGGTCCCGCCGCCGCCCATGACCTCCCCGCAGGTTCCGCCGGCCCGGCCGTACCAGGACTCGACCGCCGAGGAACTGGACGTCCCCGACTTCCTCAAGTAAGCGGCCGGCAGTGATAGGCCATCAACAGACAGTGCCCTCTGCAGACGTGGCACATGTGAGCGGCGCCCATTTCGGCTTCACCGACAGGTGGGGCGGAGTGAGCGCCGCTCCGTATGCGGAGCTGAATCTGGGCGGCGCGGTCGGCGACGACCCCGCGGCCGTACGGACGAACCGGGAGCGCACGGCGCGCGCGCTCGGCCTCGACCCGGCGGCCGTCGTCTGGATGAACCAGGTGCACGGCAAGGACGTGGCCGTGGTGGACGGGCCGTGGGAGCGCGGCGAGGTCCCTGCCGTGGACGCGGTGGTGACGGCCCGTCGGGGCATCGCCCTCGCGGTGCTGACCGCCGACTGCACCCCGCTGCTGCTCGCCGACCCGGTCGCCGGGATCGCGGGTGCGGCGCACGCGGGCCGGCCGGGGCTCGTCGCCGGGGTCGTGCCCGCGGTGGTCGAGGCGATGACCGGCCTCGGCGCCCGGCCGGAGCGGATCCTCGCGCACATAGGCCCCTCCGTCTGCGGCCTGTGCTACGAGGTGCCCGAGCAGATGCGCGCCGAGGTGGCCGGGGAGGTGCCCGAGGCGTGGGCCACCACCCGCGCGGGCACTCCGGCGGTGGACGTCGCGGCCGGGGCCGTCGCCCAGCTCGGCCGAATGGGCGTCAAGGTCCGCGGGAGATCTCCCATTTGCACGCTCGAGTCGGCGGACCACTTCTCCTATCGGCGCGAGCGCATCACGGGGCGGCTCGCGAGCTATGTCTGGTTGGACGCTGAGCAGTGACGGATCGCAGAACCCAATTGGCCCACAACCTCGCCCAGGTGGAGGAACGTATCTCTGCCGCGTGCGCGGCTGTGGGCCGAAAGCGTGAAGAAGTGACCCTGATCGTGGTCACCAAGACCCACCCCGCGAGCGATGTGAGACTTCTCGCCGAGCTGGGAGTGCGTCATGTCGCGGAGAACCGGGATCAGGACGCGGCGCCAAAAGCTGCGGAATGCGCGGATTTGCCGCTGACTTGGCACTTCGTTGGTCAATTGCAGACAAACAAAGTGCGGTCAGTGGTGAATTACGCCGACGTGGTGCACTCCATTGACCGGGTCAGATTGGTCACAGCGCTTTCCGCGGCGGCGGTCCGGGCGGGGCGAGAAGTGGAATGCCTTATTCAGGTCGCGCTCGACACCGAGACCTCGGAGGCGTCCGGCCGCGGCGGGGTCGGACCGGCCGGGGTGGCGGCGCTCGCCGACGCCATCGCGGAGGCCGAGGGGCTGCGCCCGGCGGGGCTCATGACGGTGGCTCCGCTCGCGGGCCCGTACGCGGGCCGTCCCCGGGCCGCGTTCGAGCGGCTGTGGGAAATCGCAACGGACCTGCGCGCGGCTCATCCGACTGCGAACATGGTGTCAGCCGGGATGAGCGCGGACCTCGAAGACGCGGTGGCTGCGGGTGCGACACATGTACGCGTCGGCACAGCGGTACTCGGAGTACGCCCCAGGCTCGGGTAACGTCGCCAAGAGTCGGACCACAGCACAAAATATGGTCATTCCCGTCAAAAAGCGGGCATGGCACGTGGATCCAGCGCCGTTGAGGAGCCGATCCACCACAGAGCGGAGGACGCAGAGAATGGCCGGCGCGATGCGCAAGATGGCGGTCTACCTCGGCCTCGTGGAGGACGATGGGTATGACGGCCGGGGGTTCGACCCCGACGACGAGTTCGAGCCCGAGCCGGAACCCGACCGGCGCCGGCAGCAGCAGCATCAAGCTCAACAGGCGCAACCGGACGAACCGGTTCGAGTCGCCCAGCCTCCCGCGCAGCGCGAACCCACTCCGCTCGTAGCGGAAACGGGACGACCCGCCCGAATCGCCCCCGTGTCGTCCATCACATCCGAACGCCACTCTCTGGAGAAGAACGCACCGGTGATCATGCCCAAGGTTGTGTCCGAGCGGGAGCCCTACCGCATCACGACATTGCACCCCCGGACCTACAACGAGGCCCGTACCATCGGGGAACACTTCCGTGAAGGTACCCCGGTGATCATGAATCTGACGGAGATGGACGACACCGATGCGAAGCGGTTGGTCGACTTCGCGGCCGGCCTCGTCTTCGGCCTGCACGGGAGTATCGAACGGGTGACGCAGAAGGTGTTCCTGCTGTCTCCTGCTAACGTCGATGTCACGGCGGAGGACAAGGCCCGCATCGCAGAGGGCGGGTTCTTCAACCAGAGCTAAGAGACGCAATAACGGGCGACACCTGGTGGATGACGGTCAAACAGACCGGGTACGAGCAAGGGGAGAGGGAAGCGCGAGATGAGCATCGCACTACAGGTGATCTACATCGCGCTGTATTGCTTCCTGTTTGTGCTGATCTTCCGGCTGGTGATGGATTACGTCTTCCAGTTCGCCCGCTCATGGCAACCCGGCAAGGCGATGGTGGTCATCTTGGAGGCCACCTACACTGTCACTGATCCGCCACTCAAGCTTCTGCGGCGGTTCATTCCGCCGCTGCGTCTCGGGGGCGTGGCGCTCGACCTGTCCTTCTTCGTATTGATGATTATCGTCTTCATCCTGATCCGCGTTGTGGAGCAGGTGTGAACGATACGGTCTTGCCGATTGCCGACGACTACGTTGAGGTGAAGAAGAGATGCCGCTGAGCCCCGAGGACGTGCGGAACAAGCAGTTCACGACCGTCCGTCTCCGAGAAGGCTATGACGAGGACGAGGTCGATGCCTTTCTCGACGAGGTCGAGGCCGAACTGACGCGCCTGCTCCGGGAGAACGAGGACCTGCGGGCCAAGCTGGCCGCCGCGACGCGTGCCGCCGCGCAGAACCAGCAGCAGGGAATGCGCAAGCCCGAGCCGCAGGACCAGCGACCCGGCGCTCCGGTGCCCGCCGCCATATCCGGCCCGCAGCCGGTGCCGCCGAACCAGCAGCAGATGGGCGGCCCGCCGCAGTTGCCGGGCGGTGCCCCGCAGCTGCCGGCCGGGCCGGGCGGACACGGCCACGGTCCCCAGGGTCCGCACGGTGCGGGTCCGATGGGACAGAACCCCATGGGCCAGAACGGTCCGATGGGTGGCCCGCTCGGCGGGCCGATGGGCCAGGGTGGCCCGATGGGTCAGGGTGGTCCGATGGGCCAGGGCGGCCCCATGGGTCAGGGTGGTCCGATGGGTCAGGGCGGTCCGATGGGCCAGGCCGGTCCGATGGGTCAGGGTGGTCCGATGGGCGGCCCGCAGCTGCCTCAGCCGGGTCAGGGCCCGGGCGGTGACAGCGCCGCTCGCGTGCTGTCGCTCGCTCAGCAGACCGCCGACCAGGCGATCGCCGAGGCTCGTTCCGAGGCCAACAAGATTGTCGGCGAGGCCCGCAGCCGCGCCGAGGGTCTGGAGCGGGACGCCCGTGCGAAGGCCGACGCGCTGGAGCGGGACGCGCAGGAGAAGCACCGCGTGGCCATGGGCTCGCTCGAGTCCGCCCGCGCCACGCTGGAGCGCAAGGTCGAGGATCTGCGCGGCTTCGAGCGCGAGTACCGTACCCGCCTGAAGTCCTACCTGGAGAGCCAGCTGCGTCAGCTGGAGAACCAGGCGGACGACTCGCTGGCCCCGCCGCGTGCGTCCAACGCCCCGTCGCTGCCGCCGGCCCCGTCGATGAGCGGGTCCATGGCATCGAACGGTGCGGGGATGAGCGGGCACAGCATGGGCGGCGGCCACAACCAGTCGTCGGGCAGCCCGTCGTACGGTGGGCAGCAGCAGATGTCGCCGGCCATGACGCAGCCGATGGCGCCGGTGCGGCCGCAGGGTCCGCAGCCGATGCAGGCGCCCTCGCCGATGCGGGGTTTCCTGATCGACGAGGACGACAACTGACAGCAGCTCAGGCGTAGTCGCCGGGCAAGTCGGATATGGGCCGGGCCCCTGGGGATACCTCAGGGGCCCGGCCCATTGTGCGTGTCGTAGGCTACGGGGCAGCGCCGGGGCGGAAGTTCTGCTGGTGGAACGCCTTCATTGCGTGTGGGATGACGCCGGTTCGAGTCCGGCTCGCGTCGGCGCGTTTGCGTTTGTGTGTTTGGGGCGGGGTGGGGGATGTTGCCCCTGCCCCGCCCTTTCACCGTTTCTTCCGGGGGCAAGCCCCCGGGCCCCGCAACGCGGCTTCGCCGCGTTGGTCCTCAAACGCCGGACGGGCTGGGTTGCGCCGGGCCGCGCTGGATGGTGCTGGGCCGCACTGGATTGCTCCGGGCCGGGCTGCAAGTGCAGCCCGGCCCGGTGTTGTTTACGCCTTGCGGAGGCGGAAGGTGAGGGACAGGCCCTCGTCCTCGAAGGGGGCGCCGAATGTGGTGTCGGCCTCGCCGGTGGTGAAGTCCGTTGCCAGGACCTCGTCCGCGATGAGTGCCGCGTGCTCGGCCAGGGCCGTACGGACCTCCTCGTCGGCGGACTGCCAGCGCAGGGCGATCCGGTCGGCGACGTCGAGGCCGCTGTTCTTGCGGGCCTCCTGGATCAGCCGGATGGCGTCGCGGGCGAGGCCCGCGCGGCGCAGGTCCGGGGTGATCTCCAGGTCGAGGGCGACCGTGGCACCCGAGTCGGAGGCCACCGACCAGCCCTCGCGGGGGGTTTCGGTGATGATGACCTCGTCGGGGGAGAGGGTGACCGTCTCGCCGTCGACGACGACCGAGGCGTTGCCCTCGCGCAGGGCCAGGGACAGGGCGGCCGCGTCCGCGGCGGCCACGGCCTTGGCCACGGCCTGGACGCCCTTGCCGAATCGCTTGCCGAGAGCGCGGAAGTTGGCCTTGGCGGTGGTGTCGACCAGGGAGCCGCCCACCTCCGAGAGGGAGGCCAGCGAGGAGACGTTGAGTTCCTCGGCGATCTGGGCGCGCAGTTCCGTACCCAGCGTCTCGAATCCGGCCGCCGCGACCAGTGCGCGGGACAGCGGCTGGCGGGTCTTGACGCCGGACTCGGCGCGGGTGGCCCGGCCCAGTTCGACCAGGCGGCGGACGAGCACCATCTGCTGCGACAGCGCGGGGTCGATGAGCGCGGTGTCGGCCACCGGCCAGGTGGCGAGGTGGACCGACTCGGGGGCCTCGGGGTCGACCGGGACGACCAGGTCCTGCCACACCCGCTCGGTGATGAACGGTGTCAGAGGCGCCATCAGCCGGGTGACCGTCTCGACGACTTCGTGCAGGGTGCGCAGCGCTGCCGCGTCCCCCTGCCAGAAGCGGCGGCGGGAGCGGCGGACGTACCAGTTGGACAGGTCGTCCACGAAGGCGGACAGCAGCTTGCCGGCGCGCTGGGTGTCGTAGGACTCCAGGGCCTGGGTGACCTGGTCGACGAGGGTGTTGAGTTCGCCGAGCAGCCAGCGGTCGAGCAGCGGGCGGTCGGCCGGGGCCGGGTCGGCCTGGGACGGGGACCAGCCGGAGGTGCGGGCGTACAGGGCCTGGAAGGCGACCGTGTTCCAGTAGGTCAGCAGCGTCTTGCGGACGACTTCCTGGATCGTGCCGTGACCCACGCGGCGCGCGGCCCACGGGGAGCCGCCGGCGGCCATGAACCAGCGGACGGCGTCGGCGCCGTGCTGGTCCATCAGCGGGATGGGCTGGAGGATGTTGCCCAGGTGCTTGGACATCTTCCGGCCGTCCTCGGCCAGGATGTGGCCGAGGCAGACGACGTTCTCGTACGACGACTTGTCGAAGACGAGCGTGCCGACGGCCATCAGCGTGTAGAACCAGCCACGCGTCTGGTCGATGGCCTCCGAGATGAACTGCGCGGGGTAGCGCTTCTCGAAGAGCTCCTTGTTCCGGTACGGGTAGCCCCACTGGGCGAACGGCATGGAGCCCGAGTCGTACCAGGCGTCGATGACCTCGGGCACGCGCGTGGCCGTCGTGGCGCACTGCGGGCAGGCGAAGGTGACGTCGTCGATGTACGGGCGGTGCGGGTCGAGGCCCGACTGGTCGGTGCCGGTGAGCTCGGAGAGCTCGGCGAGCGAGCCGACGCAGGTGAGGTGGTCCTCCTCGCAGCGCCAGATGGGCAGCGGGGTGCCCCAGTAGCGGTTGCGGGAGAGCGCCCAGTCGATGTTGTTGTTCAGCCAGTCGCCGAAGCGGCCGTGCTTGACCGACTCGGGGAACCAGTTGGTCTTCTCGTTCTCCTCGAGCAGCCGGTCCTTGACGGCGGTCGTGCGGATGTACCAGGACGGCTGCGCGTAGTACAGCAGCGCGGTGTGGCAGCGCCAGCAGTGCGGGTAGCTGTGCTCGTACGCCACGTGCCGGAAGAGCAGGCCGCGGGCGTCGAGGTCGGCGGTGAGGGCCTCGTCGGCCTTCTTGAAGAACTGGCCGCCGACGAGCGGGAGTTCTTCCTCGAAGGTGCCGTCGGCGCGGACCGGGTTGACCACCGGCAGGCCGTAGGCGCGGCAGGTCCGCAGGTCGTCCTCACCGAAGGCCGGGGCCTGGTGGACGATGCCGGTGCCGTCCTCGGTCGTGACGTACTCGGCGTTGACGACGAAGTTGGCGCCCTCCAGCTCGACCAGGTCGAACGGGCGGCGGTACGCCCAGCGCTCCATCTCGCGGCCGGTGAAGGACCGGCCGGTCGCCGTCCAGCCCTCGCCGAGGGCCTTCTCCAGCAGCGGCTCGGCGACGACCAGCTTCTCGGTGCCGTCCGTGGCCACCACGTAGGTGACGTCCGGGTGCGCGGCGGCGGCCGTGTTGGAGACCAGGGTCCAGGGGGTGGTCGTCCACACCAGCAGCGAGGCCTCGCCCGCGAGCGGGCCGGAGGTCAGCGGGAAGCGCACGAAGACGGACGGGTCGACGACCGTCTCGTAGCCCTGGGCCAGCTCGTGGTCCGACAGGCCGGTGCCGCAGCGGGGGCACCAGGGGGCGACGCGGTGGTCCTGGACCAGCAGGTCCTTGTCGAAGATCTGCTTCAGCGACCACCAGACGGACTGGATGTACTCCGGGTCCATCGTGCGGTAGGCGCCGTCCAGGTCCGTCCAGTAGCCCATGCGGGTGGTGAGCTCGGCGAACGCGTCCGTGTGCCGGGTGACGGACTCGCGGCACTTGGCGTTGAACTCGGCGATGCCGTACGCCTCGATGTCCTGCTTGCCGCTGAAGCCCAGCTCCTTCTCCACGGCGAGCTCGACGGGCAGGCCGTGGCAGTCCCAGCCGGCCTTGCGGGCCACGTGGTAGCCCTGCATGGTGCGGAAGCGGGGGAAGACGTCCTTGAAGACGCGGGCCTCGATGTGGTGGGCGCCCGGCATGCCGTTGGCGGTCGGCGGGCCCTCGTAGAACACCCACTCGGGGCGGCCCTCGGACTGGGCGAGGGTGCGGGCGAAGGTCTTCTGCTCGCGCCAGAAGTCGAGCACGGCGTGCTCGAGGGCGGGCAGGTCGACCTGAGCGGGTACCTGGCGGTACTGCGTCATGGGGTTCCTCCGGCGGGACGGTAGTGCGCTGTCCGTCGGAGGGACGAGAGCCATGGACTCCCGCGGTACCACCCTCCTTGGCCGCCGGCCGGTGCGCCTGCAGCCCCCTCATTGGGGTCGCGATGCCGGTTCTACTGACCCGTTACGGGCGTTCTTCCGGCGGCTCAGGGCTGATCTTCACGCCGTGCACACCCCCCGGGCTCGCACCGTCCCCGGGTCGCTGATGGCTGCGTACGACGCTACTGGTCCCATCCATGCCTTTCGCTGCGGTCAGTGTACGGGGCACGGCCTGCCGGGCACGACCGGATTCCCGGCCCGGGACACGGGGCCGGGGGGGCGGGCCACACGGGGTGCGCCCGGCGTGCCCCGTTGCCGACCGCCGTGCGCCGATTTATCGTTCCCGCACGATTGGCGCGCAAGATCATAAAATGTGAAGGGATCGCGGCCATGGCGGAGAAGTCCTCGACGAAGGTCGCGTCCGCGAAGAAGTCGGCCCCCGGCCGCAAGGCCGTGAAGACGGCCGTGGCCGAAAAGGCACCCGCGAAGAAGACCGCGGCCACGAAGGCGGCCACGAAGAAGGCCGATGCCACGAAGAAGACGGCTGCCGCCAAGAAGGCCGCACCGGCCAAGAAGAACGCCGCGTCCGAAAAGGCCGCCGTGACCAAGCGTGCCGCAGCGGGGGAAGCTGCTGCGAAGACAGCATCGGTGAAGAAGGGCGCGCAGGCCGGGAAGAAGGCAGGGGAGAAGGCCGCACCGAAGAAGGCCGCGGCGGCGAAACCCGCGGCGGCGGAAACCGCGAAGAAGACGGGAGCCAGGACGGTGGCTGCGAAGAAGACCGTGGGTGAGGCGCAGGTCGCGAAGAAGGTGCCCGGAGCCCGCGAGGGCGCCTTCACCGGGGGACTCGCCGTACGGCCGGGGGAGGAGCCCTGGTCGCCCGCCGAGGTGGCCGAGGCGCGCACCGTGCTGCTGGACGAGCAGAAGCTGCTCCTCAGCGAGATCCACCTCGCCGAGGAGGCGGTCAGCGGCCTGATGCGGGACTCCGGCGACGGGGCCGGCGACGACCAGGCGGACACCGGCACCAAGAACATCGCCCGCGAGCACGAGCTGGCCCTCGCCGCCAGCGCCCGCGAGCGGCTGGTCCAGACCGAACGGGCGCTGGCCCGGCTCGACGCGGGCACGTACGGGCTCTGCGAGAGCTGTGGCAACCCCATCGGCAAGGCCCGGATGCAGGCATTCCCCCGGGCCACCCTCTGCGTCGAGTGCAAACAGCGGCAAGAACGCCGTTGAACGCAGCTGACGGGCGTCGCGTGCCGTGCCGTACCCTCGTCCTCAGCCGGGCAGAGCACCCGGCACCCATCCGTCGCAGTAGTGCACAGCACTGTCATGCCCGATGGTGGTGGGAGACGAGCGGTACAGGCGCCGAGAGACGCGAAGGACTCACGTGACAGAGGCGGAGCAGACCGGAAGGCCCACCGGTGCGCCGGAGGGCCCCGACGGGGCCGGCGGGCCGGCGGCCGGGGAGAACGGCACCGCCAAGGGCAGGAGCCGCATCGCGGTGCTGCTCGGTGTGGCCGCCTTCGCCTACCTCCTCGATCTGACCAGCAAGCTGTTCGTGGTGGCCAAGCTCGAGCACCACGACCCGATCGAAGTGATCGGCACCTGGCTCCAGTTCGAGGTGATCCGCAACCGCGGCGCCGCCTTCGGCATCGGGGAGACGATGACTATCGTCTTCACGGTCATCGCCGCCACCGTGATCGCCGTGATCGCGCGCATCGCGCGCAAGCTCTACAGCGTGCCGTGGGCGATCGCGCTCGGAATGCTGCTGGGCGGCGCGTTCGGCAATCTCACCGACCGGCTCTTCCGCTCGCCCGGCGGGTTCGAGGGCGGGGTCGTGGACTTCATCGCGCCCGCGCACTTCGCGGTCTTCAACCTCGCGGACTCGGCGATCGTCTGCGGCGGCTTCCTGATCGTGATCCTCTCGTTCCGCGGTCTGGACCCGGACGGCACCCTCCACAAGGACTGATTTACGGTCCCGCGTCACCCGTCCGGCATACTCGACGGGTGAGCACCATTCCCGAGATCCGCACCCTGCCCGTCCCCGATGGCCTCGAGGGCGAGCGCGTCGACGCCGCGATCGCACGCATGTTCGGCTTTTCCCGTACCAAGGCGGCCGAGCTCGCCGCCGCGGGCAAGGTCCAGCTCGACGGAGCCGAGGCCGGGAAGTCCGACCGGGTCAGCGGCGGGGCCTGGCTCGAGGTCGAGATGCCCGCGCCACCCGCCCCCGTGCAGGTCGTCGCGGAGCCGGTCGAGGGCATGGAGATCGTCCACGACGACGAGGACATCGTGGTGATCGTCAAGCCGGTCGGCGTCGCCGCCCACCCGAGCCCCGGCTGGACCGGGCCCACCGTCATCGGCGGCCTCGCCGCGGCGGGCTACCGCATCTCCACCTCCGGCGCCGCCGAGCGCCAGGGCATCGTGCACCGGCTGGACGTCGGTACCTCGGGGCTCATGGTCGTCGCCAAGTCCGAGCGCGCCTACACGCTGCTCAAGGCGCAGTTCCGCGAGCGTACGGTCGACAAGCGCTACCACGCGCTGGTGCAGGGCCACCCGGACCCGATGAGCGGCACCATCGACGCCCCCATCGGCCGGCACCCGAACCACGACTACAAGTGGGCGGTCGTCGCCGAGGGCAAGCCGTCCGTCACGCACTACGACCTCATCGAGGCATTCCGGGCCGCCAGCCTGCTCGACATCAAGCTGGAGACCGGCCGTACGCACCAGATCCGCGTGCACATGTCCGCCCACCGGCACCCGTGCGTCGGTGACCTCACCTACGGCGCCGACCCCACCCTCGCCAAGCGGCTGAGGATCACCCGGCAGTGGCTGCACGCCGTGAAGCTCGGCTTCGAGCACCCCTCGGACGGGCGCTGGGTGGAGTTCGAGAGCGGCTACCCCGACGACCTCCAGCACGCGCTGGACAAGGTGCGCGCCGAGAGCGCCTGAGCGGACTCCCCGAGGGGCCGTCCTCCGGGCTCCGTGGCACGCTGGGCGTGATCGACTCTCCGCCCGGCTGCCCGGAGGGCTCCCGTGGACCAGTTGGCCCTGCTGTTCGTGCTGCTCCTCGGGGCGCTCGTCACGGTGCCGCTGGGGGACCGGCTGGGGCTGCCGTCGCCGGTGCTGATGACGCTGGGCGGGATCGTCCTCGCCCTGCTGCCGTTCGTACCGAACATCGCCATCCCGCCGGAGTTCATCCTCCCGCTGGTGCTGCCGCCGCTGCTCTACGCGTCCGCCCAGCGCACCTCCTGGCGGCAGTTCATGGCCAACCGGCGGCCGATCTTCCTGCTGGCGGTGGCGCTCGTCTTCGTCACCACCGCCGCGGTCGCCGCCGTCGCCAACGCGATCGTGCCGGGGATCTCGCTCGCCGCGGCCGTGGCCCTGGGCGCGCTCGTCGCCCCGCCCGACCCCGTCGCCGCGACCGCCGTCGCGGGCTCGCTGGGGCTGCCGCGCCGCATGGTCTCCATCCTGGAGGGCGAGGGGCTCTTCAACGACGTCACCGCCATCGTGCTCTACCACGTGGCCATCGCGGCGGCCGTCAGCGGCACCTTCTCGCTGCCGAGAGCGGCCGGCGAGCTGCTGTTCTCCGCCATCGTGGCCGTCCTGGTCGGCCTGGTGCTCGGCTGGGTCACCAAGCGGCTGATGGACGTCCTCGGCGACGCGACGCTCCAGATCGGGCTCACCCTGCTGGTGCCCTTCGTCTCCTACGTCCTCGCCGAGGAGTTCAAGGGCTCCGGGGTGCTCGCGGTGCTGACCACCGCGCTCTACCTCGCCGAGTTCGCCAGCGACGCCGACGACGTCCTGGGGCGGCTGGCCGGGCACACCTTCTGGGAGATCGTCGACACCCTCGTCACCGGCGTCGCCTTCGGCCTCGTCGGCCTCGAGCTGCACACCGCCATCGGCACCGCCGCGGGCCGCTGGGGCGAGATGCTCGGCATCGGCGGCGTCGTCGTCGCCGTCGTGGTCGGTGTGCGCCTGGCATGGCTGCTGCCCGCCGCCTGGCTGGCCAAGAGGCTGCACAAGGGCCGCGACATCGACGAGGAGATCCTGACGAACTGGCGGGAGACCCTCATCATGTGGTGGTCCGGCATGCGCGGCGTGGCCTCCGTGGCGCTCGTCCTGGCCATCCCGCTGACCACGGACGACAAGACGCCCTTCCCGGCCCGCGACGAGATCCTCTTCGTCGCCTTCGCCGTCATCATCGCCACGCTCGTCGTCCAGGGCCTGACCCTGCCCCGGCTGGTCAGGGTGCTCGGGGTGCGCGCCGACTCCGACTGGACCCGGGAGCTGGAGCGGCAACTGGCCATCCGCGCCTCCAAGGCGGCCAAGCACCGGCTGCTGGAGATCGAGCGGGACGAGGACCTCCCCGAGGACCTGATGGAGATGCTGCACCGGCGCGCCTACGACATCGGCGCCCGCATCAGCCCCGAGATGGTCGACGACGAGCGGCGCGAGGCCCACGCCCAGCGTGTCGACCGGCTGCGCACCATCCAGCGCATCCACGGCGACCTGCTCTCGGCCGCACGTCACGCGGTGCTCGACGCACGCAGCGAGCCGTGGATGGACCCGGAAGTGGTCGACCGGGTGCTGCGGCATCTGGACGTACGGAGTCTGCGAGGCGGGTGAGGAGAGGGTCTTTCACCCATTTGGGTAGTACACCCCGTATGCCATTCGGGCGTATTCAAGGGAGTGGCATCTCAGGGGGAAGACATGACCACTCCTGCACCGATTCGTGTGCTGCGCGTCACCGATCTGCTCGACCTGCGCTTCGCCTTTCCCGGGCTGGTGATCGACCGGCAGCCGGGGGGACGCCGGCTGATCCGCGCCGATCCCGCGCAGGACGGCCTGCTGGTCGTCGCCTTCGGGCCGCAACACCTTGCCGAGCACGCCTTCCCGGAGCCCGGCTCCGCCCCGACGGACCCGCCGGTCGGCGCGCTCATCAGCGGCCGGAGCACGCTCGTCTTCGAGGTGGGCCCGCAGGACGCGATCGACTACTCCGAGGCCGGACTCCTCGACGCCATGCGGACGTTGCCGCTGCGCGTGGTGGACGCGGCCCGCGAGGGCGGCACCGCCGCGCGCGCTCCGCAGGACCCGTTCGCCGACCCGGCCCACCCCTTCACGGGCATCGAACTGCCCTACCGGCTCTTCCTGTCCCCGCCGCAGACCGCCCGGTGGGTCCACCGGGGCGAGATCGCCGACCCGCTGCCGGGGGAGCGGGTCGAGCTCTGGCACACCCGGCTGTCCGCCGCCACGGCCCGGGCGGTGTGGAACCGGGACCGGGATCCGGGGGTGGCACCGCCGGACCTTCCCCTGCTCTCGCTGACGGCCGAGGACCGTACGCAGATCGTCGAACTGACCGCCCATGACGGGCAGTTCACGGCCGAAGGAAAGCCCTTCGTGCCCTCGCCCGTCACGGTGCACAACCTGATGCTTTCGGCCGTCGGCGGCTGGCTGGACAGCCTCGGCACATGGCCTGTACGGCCCGACCACATCGACCTCTCCGAGTGGCGGCACCAGGCGACCATGGGCCGTGACCATTATGTACGGGTACTGCACGAAGGCTTTCTCGCCCCGTTCGGGCACCGGGCGGAGCTGGTCACGGTCACGGAGCGCAAGTTCAAGGATCCGCGGGCGGCATATCTCTTCCAGCGCAACTTCATCGTGGTCCGGCAGCCGGTCCGTATCTTCGACCCCACGGTCCCGCTGCCCGCCGACACCTCGCCGACCAGCAGCCTGACCAATCTGCTGTTCCCGTTCACCAGTGTGCGGCTCGAGACCCTGGTGACACCGGACTTGGCCAACGCGCAGCAGGGCACGGCGTTCTACCCCGAGACACAGGATCCGTCGAATCCGACGGGCCCCGGCCTTCTCTTCCTCTTCAGGGCCACCGCGGTCGACCACGACAAGCGGATCGTCGAGTTCCGAACACCGCTGAAGTTCATCCCCGAGGGGCTGACCGGTCAAGGTCAACTTCCGTCCACGGTTGGCGATTACAACACGGATGCCGGACACGTGCCCGGCCTGATCGCGGATACCGCCGTACCGCCAGAGAGGACGAGTGCCGCCCTGCTCGGGCAGCCCGTGGCGCTCGCGCCCGGCAGCAAGCCCGACGACACCAGCCTCGACGTCGCCCATCTCGTCTGGAACATGGCCGCCCCTCCCGGACTGGCCGCGGTGAACCAGAACAAACCGGGCGAGGCCCCCTTCATCCCCCAGCTCTTCTGGGCCAACGTGACCGTGCCCGCTGTCAGCGGGCTCAGCGGCAGCGCCACCACTGTGCCGGTCAACTACGCGGCACGGTACGCCCTGAGCGGCTTCGAGCAGGTGGCCAGCGGCCCGCGCACGGCCAACCTCGGCGAGGTCTTCCTCAACGTGCTCACCCCGCAGGGCAGTCCGCTGACGATGGACTTCGGCAGTCAGAGCGACCGCTCCGGCGCTCTGACGACGCCGAGCTTCGGCGTGGCCGGGCTGTCCCGGAAGACGGGCCCGATCGGAGGCAGCGGGGGCGACCCGCTCGGGACCATTGCGGACGGGCAGTTCGACCCGACGGCCTTCTTCAGCGCCCTGGACGCACGACTGCTGGGCATCATCCCGCTGGCTGGGATCATCAAGGCGGTAGTGCCCGGCGAGGTCCTGTCGGCCCTGCACGTACCGAACTTCTTCACCGAGACCGTCAACGCCGTCACCGGGTTCCTCTCCGATCTGCGCCGGATGCAGGACCTGGTCGGCAATGCGGAAAGCACTCTCCCCGCAGAGGCTCAGCGCGTGCTCGACACCGGGCGGCAACTGCTCACGGTCATCGGCGAGTTCCTCGCACAGGGTCTGCCTGCCCGGAGCGCGCCCGTCTCACTGGCCGATGTCGACAACGCCGTCAATGCCTTCACGTCCGCGCTCGGCGACCTTGTCAACGCCCTCCCGAACCGTGCCGATCCGGGAATCCGCGCGTTCCTCGCCCGGCTGCAGCAGCAGGCGGCGACCTGGACCACCGCCGCCGGACAGGCACTGTCCCTGCGGGACGCCCTCCAGCAGGCAGCCAGGGGGTTCAAGCTGCCGGAGACCGTGAACACACGACTGGAGTGGAACCCGACGATCCAGCCGTGGTCTCCGTTCAAGGGCGGCGATCCCATCTTCGTCCCGAAGGACGACCAGGGAAATCCCGGCCGGTTCTCCCTGGTCGTCGACGTACGAGGATCGCTGCACCCCGACGTGCCCCCGGGCGCCGACATCAGCTGCAGCCTGGAGACGTTCTCCCTCAAACTCGTGCCGAAATTCAATGCCATCGAGCTGAACTTCGACCGCGTCCGGTTCTCCATGCGCGTCGGGCAGAAACCCGACATCGACATCGGCTTCAAGGGAATCCAGTTCATCGGCCCGCTGGCCTTCGTCGAAACCCTGCGCAAGCTCATCCCCGTCGACGGCTTCAGCGACCCGCCCGGAATCCAGGTCACTCCCGAGGGAATCGTCGCCGACTACGGGCTACCGCTGCCGAATCTCGCCATCGGTGTGTTCAGTCTGGAGAACCTGCGGCTCGACGCCAATCTCAATCTGCCCTTCATCGGCGGCCCGTTCACGATCGGCTTCGCCTTCTGTACCAGGGACGCGCCCTTCCGGCTCACCGTCTCCCTGCTCGGCGGCGGAGGGTTCTTCGGGATCGGCCTGACCGGCATGAACGTCGCCTACCTCGAGGCGGCCCTGGAATTCGGCGCTGAACTCGCCATGAACTTCGGCGTGGCCAGCGGCAGTCTGTCGGTCATGGCGGGCATCTACTTCCGGCTGGAAACCGGCGGTGCCAACGACGGCGAATCCCGGCTGACCGGGTACTTCCGGGCCCGCGGCGAGGTCGACGTGCTCGGCATCGTGTCCGCCTCCATCGAAATCAGCCTGGAACTGACCTACGAGATCGCCACCGGGACCGTCTACGGCCGTGCGAAGATCTCGGTCAGCATCCACATCGGCTTCTTCTCGAAGTCGGTCACCATCGAATGCGAAAAACGCTTCGTGGGCTCCGGGCCGACGCCCGCCGCCCTGCCGGGCGCGGACCCGGCCGGTGTCCAACCACCCACCTTCGCCCAGATGATGGCGCCCTTCATCGACCCCGTGACCGGGCTGCCGCGCGACCCGGTCGACGAATACTGCACCGCCTTCGCGGAAGTGAGCTGAGCCATGGCACCCGAGTCGATCCGGTGGACCGTACTTCCCGACGGCCTGGCCACCGACGGCAGCCTCCGCCTGACCGTCCTGGTCAGCCCGCGCCTGGCCGGCGGAACCACCCTCAACGACTTCGCCGGATTCCACGACTGGCCCGCCACCCTCGGCACATATCTGCCCGCGCTCCAGGTCGCGTTCAGGGCACCCGGCGACACGGGCCCCGGCGTCATGATGCCGGTCACGCCCGAGCCCGGCCGGTTCCCGCCGCCCGACAGCGCGCTGTGGAAGCTGCTCTTCCCGCTCACCACCAAGATCCAGCCGCCGCCCGTCGGCTTCACCGCCGCCGCCGCGGCCGGGCCGCCCGTCCTGCGCTCGTTCCCCAGCAAGGCGGTGCACCAACGGATCGGCACCCTCTACGAGTCCGCTGTGACGGCGACCGCGCAGCGCCGGGTGTTCCCGCCCGGCAGGCAGGGTGTACAGCAGGAACCGGTGCCCCCGTTGACCTGGGACCACCCGGAGCTGGCCGATCTCCTCACCGCCATCACGCAGCCCCTCCAACACCTTGGCCGGGACTTCACGGGTGCCTTCAATGCCCTTGATCTCCTGCTCCACGGCACCAGCCCCGCAGCTGCCGCCAACCCGTTCCGGCCGATCACCATGCCGAGGAACGCTGGGGGATACACGAGCAACAGCGCACAGCTCAACTTCGCGGAGGCGTACCGCTTCTACGACCGTCCGCAACCGGCACCGACCACGCCGCCGACTCCGGCACCCCCGGTGAACCCGCCCGACTTCGACTTCCACTCCGCCTGCGCCCTGCTCGCCGACTACCCCGAACTCCTGCGCCGCTTCGGCCTCGCGGTCGATCTGCTGGTGACACCGTCCGCCGGGCTCGCCGACCAGTGGCAGGCCCGCGTCTCCTTCACCGCCGCCCAGGGACAGCTCAACACCGACGAGACCCTGCGGCCGTGGACCCGGCTGCGCTACGTCGCGGGCGCGGGCGCGCGGCTCGAGCCGTACTCCGCCGACGACGAGCTGTACGGGCAGCGCATGCTGCGGCTGAGCGCCGACGACGTGCACGTCACCGATCTCGATGTGGACGCCGCGGCCATGAAGTTCGTGGAGTTCTCCCGGATCGTCGACCAGGCGCTGACCGCCCTCCCCGACCCCACGCTCCCCGCCGCCCCGGACAGCGCTGCTCCCCCCGCCCTGCACACCGCGGGGATCACCGTGCTCTTCGAGAACCGCGACGCCTCCCTCGCCGACCAGATGGAGGCCGACGCACGGAACAGCGCCGCCGCGGACGCGGCCGTACTGGAGGCAGCCCAGCTCGTCCGCGGCTACCGCGTCGACGTCGGCGTCGTCGACGACACCACGGGCCAGGTCGCCGTCTGGCGCCCGCTGTGCGCCCGTACCGGCGACTATGCGATCAGGCCCGCCGGACAGCCGCCCGTCCCCATCGCCGTCGGCCCGGACGAGGGCCAGGTCAAGGCGAGCGCGGTGACCCACGACAAGGTCGCCGACAACGAGCTCTACGTGCACCAGGCGTTCTTCGGCTGGCACGGCTGGAGCCTGGCCGCCCCGCCCGCGGGCCGGACGATCGGCCTGGACAACCAGCCGCAGGTGCCCAACCCCGAGGTGTCGGCGGACTTCCCGCTCGACACCACCTTCCGGCCGCCGGCCGGGAGCCTGCCCGCCCTGCGCTACCGGCGTACGTACCAGCTGCGCGCCCGCCTCGTCGACCTCGCCGGCAACAGCCTCGCCCCCGGCACCGCCACAGCCGAGGGCGCGGCCACCGCCGCGATCACGTACCGGCGGTGGGAACCCGTGCCGCCGCCCGCGATCGTGCCCCGATGGCCGTTCCTGGAGGGCGAGTCGGAGCCCCGGCTGGTGATCCGCAGCACCCTCCACGACGACGGAACGCCCATGACGCCCACCGAGTGGGCACTGCTGCGCAACTCGCAGGTTCCCGACCACGAGCAGCACTCGCAGGTCGACGGGCTCGACCGGCGCTACCGCGACTTCGACGAGCGGCACGTCAGCCCGCCGAAGACCCCGCTGCGGACGGCCGAGCAGTACGGGATGTACGACGCCGCCTTCGGACCGGACAAGCCGGACGCGGTGCGCCGGCAGTTCCTCGCGGCAGCCTCCCGCGAGGCGGGCAGCTACCTCGACACCGTCGTCAGCTTCCCCGAGGACCCCTCGCTCACCCGTGACCTCAAGTTCTTCGGCGAGATCCATGTCGCCAAGCACGACGTCCACGACACCACACCGCTCACCGAACTCCCCGTGCCGCGAGGGGCGGGCCTCCAGCCCGGCGAGTACGTGGTGCACGACGCGGCCCAGTTGCTGCTGCCCTACCTGCCCGACGTACCCGCCCGCGGGGTGTCCCTGCGCGGGCTGCCGGGGGCCGCGCCCAACGAGACCTTCGACTTCCCCGGGCCCTGGCCGGAGGCCAGGCCGCTCCGGCTGAAGATCGAGGAGGGGGATGGAGCGCCGGTCTGGGACGGGCTGGTCCAGCGGCAGCTCACCGTGTTCCTGCCCAAGGCGGAGATGGCCACGGTGCGCATGAGCTGCCGGCTCGACGCGGGCGACCTCGACACGTTCCACAACTGGCAGATGCTGACGGGCTCCGCTGTCTGGAACGGGCTGCCGCAGGACAAGAAGGACGAACTGACGGCCGCCGCGGCCGACGGCGAGAACTGGATGATCACCCCCTGGGTGGAGCTCACCCTCGTCCACGCCGTCGAAAAGCCGCTGACCCAGCCGGTGTTGGGCGCCCTCACCTTCCCCCGCGAGGCCGGGCAGACCTTCACCCGCGTCGAGGGTGCGGTGCAGACCCATGCCAAGAGCACCGGCCGGATCGACATCGACGCCACATGGAGCGAGCAGCTCGACGACGTCGCCCAGCCCGCGCCGCAGCAGATCAACGGCCATGCGCATGTGGACGACTTCGCCCTGGGCGACCCGGTGCTGGGCGACCGGGTCTTCTTCGACATCCGCCACGAGTTCCGCGACACCAAGCACCGCAACATCACCTACACCCCGACCGCGACCACCCGCTTCCGTGAGTACTTCCACCCGGCGATCACGGCCCAGCCGGCGCTGATCACGAGTACGGGGCCTGCCAGTCAGATCTGGGCGGTGCCGAGTTCACGCCGGCCCGATCCGCCCGTACCGAGCCACCTCGTGCCCACCTTCGGTCGGGAGCGCACCGTCGACCACGTCCTGCACAGCGTGACCCAGGTCCGGCGGCACGCGGGTGTGCGGGTGCACCTCCAACGCCCCTGGTTCTCCTCGGGGGACGACGAACTCCTCGCGGTCGTCCTCGATCCGGGGACGAGCCTGCCCGACCACCTGGTCACGCGGTACGGCCACGACCCCGCCTGGGCGGATACGACCGTCCTGCCCCACCTCGACCCCTCCGCCTTCCCGAACGCGGTACGCACCGCGACCGGCCTGGTGCCGGAGGAGACGCTCGGCCCGGTGTCGGTCGCCGCGTTCGCCCCCGTCTACGACCCCGAACTGCAGCTGTGGACCTGCGACATCGACGTGGATCTCGGCCAGCCCGCCGACGGTACCGCCTACTTCCCGATGCTGCGGCTGGCCCTCGCCCGTTACCAGCCGTTCTCGGTCGATCCTCTCCAGCTCTCCAAGGTGGTCCTCGCGGACTTCATCCAGCCGATGCCCGACCGCACCGTCACCGCCACCATGACCGCGACCGGTGCGATCCACCTCGAGCTGAGCGGGCCCGTCACCCTCAACGCCCTGGGCGCACGGGTCGGCACGGGCCAGGCGGCCATGGCGGCGAGCCGCCGGGTCACCGCATCGGTGCAGCGGCGGGACCTCCTGGGCGGCGACCTCGACTGGACGGGGACGGGGGCTGTGGCCGAACTCGTCTGCGTCGCCGCTGGTTCCGGCTCCGGTTCCGGCTTCGTATGGTCCGGCGACCTCACGCCCCCGTCCGCGCAGGTGCTGCCGCCGTCGGTGTACCGGCTGGTGGTGGAGGAGCACGAGGTCCACGAGACCGACCCCGCCACGGCGACGGATACGGTCACGGCGCAGGGGGTGTCCGTACCGGTAGGCAGTCGTCTGATCCACGCGGAGCAATTCGGGTTGGTGGTCTCGCTGTTGGGCGGGATCGTGCTGGAGGAGTAGCGAGAGGGCCCGGGCCGTGGAGGCCCGGGCCCTTCGCGGGCGGCTGGTCAGCCGAATCGCACCTGCATGGCGAAGGGGCCGATGGACGGGGGGCCGGTCTGGCCCGGATCCAGCGTGTCGATGAGATCGTCGTCGAGACACCCCCGCGCCAGCCCGTAGAGCTTGGCGGTTTGGTCGGTGTTGTTGGTCGCGCTCGCGGGCTGCGCCTGTCCGGGAATGTCGAGACACTTGCCGTTGTCCGGATTCGTGAGCTTGTCCCGCTTACCGTTGTCACCCCGGGTGTAATCGAAAGTCCCCAGTGCCATGGCAAACTCTCCTTCCATAAAGGGAAGTTGGCATATGTGCCGTACGCCAAAGCGTCCGCTTTCCTGGAGATTCAGTGAAGAGTCCGGATAAAGCATCCACCCGAACGGATTATTAGTCCGACGATGTCGTCGTAATGCGCGGCAGCGCGTACGGATGCTCGCGGCGCAGCCAGGTGAGCAGTTTCTCGCGCACCGTGCACCGAAGGGTCCAGATGTCATCGGGGTTGCGGGCGGTGACCAGCACCCGTACGAGGATGGTCGACGGCGTGGTGTCGGTGACCGCCAGGTCCCAGTCGCGCCCGTCCCACTCCGGGCAGTTGTCGAGCACCCCGTGCAGGTGCGCCCGCATCAGGTCGAGTGGGGCGGAGTGGTCGAGGTGCAGGAACACTGTCCCCGTCATCCGCGGGGTTCCGCGCGACCAGTTCTCGAAGGGGCGGCCAGTGAAGTACGACACCGGCATGGTCAGACGCCGCTCGTCCCAGGTCACCACCACCAGGTAGGTCAGCGTGATCTCCTCGACGGTGCCGCGCTCGCCCGCGACCACTACCGCGTCGCCGATCCGCACCATGTCGCCGAAGGCGATCTGCAGGCCCGCGAAGAGATTGCCCAGCGTCGACTGGGCGGCGATGCCCGCCACGATGCCGATCAGCCCGGCCGAGGCCAGCAGTGACGTCCCCGCCGTCCGCATGGCGGGGAACGTCAGCAGCATCGCCGCCACCGCCACCACGGCGACGGCGGCCGTGACGATCCGCTGGATGAGGGTCACCTGCGTACGCACCCGGCGCAGCCGGGCCGGGTCCCGGTCGCGCGCCGCGTAGCGGGCGTAGCCGGACTCGACTGCGGCGGCGGCCACCCGCACCACGAGCCAGGCACAGGCCCCGATCAGGAACAGCGTCAGCACCTGCCCGACGGCGGTGTCGTGCTTCTGCATGAGTTTGGAGGCCTGGTAACCGCCGCGCAGCAGTGCCGCGCACAGCGCCAGCCGCAGCGGCCACCGGCAGCGGCGCAGCTGGTCCCACAGCGGGGTCTCGGGGTGCCGGGCACCCATCCGGCGCAACGCCAGGTCGACGGCCCAGCCGACCGCGTAGGTGACGATCACCGCTCCGCCCAGGACCGCGAGGGGGCGCAGCACGTCCTCCATGGGTGCTCAGCCCCTTCCGACGGTCCGCTGCCGGGCGCCCCCCTGCCGACCGTAGCTGGCACGATGGAAGGACGCGATCCCGCGGCTTGTTGAGCAGCTTGTTAAGGAAGTGACCCCAGTGCCGTCAGTTGTCGTCCTGTTCCATTCGGCCTACGGCCTGCGTCCCGCGGTGCACGCCGCCGCCGAGCGGCTGCGTGCCGCCGGGCACGAGGTGCACGTCCCGGACCTCTACGACGGCCGCACGGCCGGGACCGTCGAGGAGGGCATGGAGATCAAGGACGAGATCGGCCGCGAGGAGCTGCTGCGGCGCGCGGTGAAGGCGGCGGCACCGCTGTCCGACCGCGGCTTGGTCTACGCCGGGTTCTCGCTGGGCGGGTCGATCGCCCAGAACCTGGCGCTGGGCGACGAGAAGGCCCGCGGTCTGCTGCTCCTGCACGGCACGTCCGACCTCGCCGACGACGCGGCCATGGACGAACTGCCCGTCCAGCTGCACGTCGCCGACCCGGACCCCTTCGAGCCGCACGACTGGCTCAACGCCTGGTACCTGCGCATGGGCCGGGCCGGTGCGGACGTCGAGATCTACCGCTACCCCGGGGCCGGGCACCTGTACACGGACGAGGAGCTGCCGGACTACGACAAGGAGGCGGCCGAGACCACGTGGAAGGTGGCCCTCGGCTTCCTCGACTCGCTTTAACTCACTGGTTTGGTGCGCTCGATCCGCTGCGTCCCGGAGCGCGTCCGGTACGAACGGACGCAGCGGGCCGTCGCCTTCGGGTCGCGCTTGTCGGACAGCACGTAGTAGTCCATCTGCGCGTGCTCGGCGGTGACGTCGAGCACCCCGTAGCCGTGCGCGTCCATGTCCACCCACTTCACATGCCAGTTGGCCGCCTTGACCGCCGCGTCGGCGGCGAGCGAGACGGTGTGCGCGGGGACGTGCAGGGTGTCGTCGAGGTTGTCGGCCGTGACGGAGGTGACTACGAACTCCGTCGCGACGGACTTCGAGAGCGGGTACGTCGCGCCTTGCTTGGGCACCTCGTTGGCCCACGCCATGTGGATGTCGCCCGTCAGGAACACGGTGTTGCGGATGCCGTGGCCGGTGAGGTGGTCGAGCAGTTCACGCCGGTCGTGCGTGTACCCGTCCCACTGGTCGGTGTTGGCCGTGATGCCCTCGGCCGGCAGCCCCAGCAGCTTCGCGAGCGGCTTGAGCAGATACGCGGGCATCGACCCGAAGGCGACGGGCGCCATCATGACGGGGTTGCCGACGAGCCGCCAGGTGGTGTCGGAGGCCGCCAGCCCCTCCTTCAGCCAGTCGAGCTGAGCCCGCCCGGTGATCGTACGGTTCGCCGAGTCGACGGCGCCGCTGCCGGTCTTGGCCTGCTCGCTACGGAACGACCGCAGGTCGAGCAGGTGCAGATCGGCGAGCTTGCCGAACCGCAGCCGCCGGTAGGTCGTGCCCGCGACGGAGGTGCGTACGGGCATCCACTCGAAGTACGCCTGCTTCGCCGCCGCCATCCGCGCCGACCATTCGCCCTCCGCCCCCGGGGTGTGGTTCACGGCCCCGCCCGACCAGGCGTTGTCGGCGAACTCGTGGTCGTCCCAGATGGCGACGATGGGGTGCGTGTGGTGCAGGGCTTGGAGGTCCTGGTCGGTCTTGTAATGCCCGTGCCGGGTGCGGTAGTCGGCGAGGGTGACGATCTCGTGGGTGGGCTTGTGCGGACGTACGACGTACTTGGCGGCGGGATACTCGCCGGACTTGTACTCGTAGATGTAGTCACCGAGGTGAAGGACGGCGTCGAGATCGCGGCGGGCGGCGAGGTGGCGGTACGCGGAGAAGTACCCCGACTCCCAGTTGGCGCAGGAGACCACGCCGAAGCGGATGCCGTCGTTGCGGGCATCGACGGCCGGGGCGGTACGGGTGCGCGCGGTGGGGGAGTTGACGCCTGCCGCTTCTGCGGTGAAGCGGAAGTAGTAGTCCGTGGCGGGGCGCAGTCCGCGCACGTCCGCCTTGACGGTGTGGTCGGTGGCGGCGGTGGCGGTGGTGCTGCCCTGGGCGACGACGCGACGGAAAGCCTGGTCCTCGGCCACTTGCCAGGTGACGCGGGTGTCGGGCCCGAGCCCGGAGCCGGGCACGGCGTCGGGGGTGGGGGTGACGCGCGTCCAGAGCAGGATGCCGTCGGGGAGGGGGTCGCCGGAGGCGACGCCGTGGAGGAAGGCGGGCTTGCTGCCGGTCGCTTGGGCGGTGGTTGCTCCGGCTCCGGCGAGGGGGAGCAGTGCGGCGGTGGCGGCAGCGGCCGTGACGGCGGCGCGGCGGGATATGTGGGGGTTTCGGGGGCGTTCACTCACGGGTGATCATCGTAATGGAACGGTAAAGCGGGTGGGTGGGGGCGGCATCTGTGGGCGGTTTACGTGACGGGTGCTCGGCCGTCCGCCCCCGTTTCGTCGTGGCGGGCGCTTGAAAAGCGGCGGGCCACGGGAGGGGGGTGCCGGGCGCCTGGCCGCCGTTGCCGTCGCCGGGGTGGGCGGATGGGAGGGGTGGCTGAGGCGGGTGAGATGTGACGGGGCGTCAGCGGTGAGTTGGTTACGTTCCATTTCGGGCATGCCTCACATATTTACGTCACCTTCTCACCGCTGACATGTAGTCAGGCTGCCCAGCCGGGCCGCGCACCCGGCGACGCGAGCCCGGCCCGGGTCCCACCTGTCCCGTAGCCCGCCGCTTTTCACGTGCACAACGACGAAACGGGGGCGGACGGCCAAGTACCCGTCACGTAAACCGCCCACAGATTCCGCACCCCACGGCGGCTGGCAGGATGGTGATCATGGATCTGCGTATCGATGCCCCAGTCCGTGCCGGTGAAGAACAGCTCCCTGATGGACGGTTGTTGGGCTGGGCGGAATGGGGGCCAGTGGATGGCGTGCCGGTGGTGCTCTCGCCGGGGGCGGCTACCAGCAGGCATCTCGGCTTCGGGATGGACGTCGTCAACGCGCTAGGCGTACGGCTGATTTCCGTCGACCGGCCCGGACTCGGGGCCTCCACGCCGTCGCCCGGCCGGAGCTTCGCCGACTTCGCCGCCGACATCCGCGCCTTCGCCGCCCGGCGGGAGTTGGGGCGCCCGGCGATGGTGGGGAACTCGCAGGGCGCGCCGTTCGCCCTTGCCTGCGCGGCGAGCGGTGCGGTCTCCGCGCTCGCCGTGGTCTCGGGCGCGGACGAGGTCGCCGACCCGCGGTTCGCCGATGCGCTGCCCGGCGAACTGCGGGGACTCGTGGACACCGCCGTGGCCGATCCGGCCGCAGCGGAACGGATCTTCGCCGGGTTCTCGCCGCAGGCCATGTGGGACATGGTCATGGCCCACAGCCCTGACTGCGACCTCGCTGTATATCGGCAGCCCGCGTTTGCCGCCGTGTACCGGCGAGCGTTGGAGGAAGCCTTCGCCCAGGGGCCGGACGGCTATGCGCGCGACACCGCGCTGGCCATGGGTCGGTGGGGGATCGACCTCGCGGCGATCGGCGTACCGGTCGATCTCTGGTACGGGGAGCGGGACTTCGGCCACTCGTCCGACCAGGGAGCCGGTCTGGCGGCGCGCATCCCCGGGGCCGTACGGCACGTCGTCCCGGAGGCCGGGGGCGCGGTGCTGTGGACGCACGCCGAGCGGATCCTGCGGACGCTGCTGGAGCGCTGCTAGGTTGCGTCGTTGTTTTCGGTTTTCTTCTGTTTCCCCTTGACTGGTTGTGTTTGCTTTGGTTCGATTCCCCCCGCGCTCGACGTAAGGCATCAGATCCACTCCCGGACCACCGGACCACAGGAGAACCGATGCGAAGAACGTGGGCTGCTCTCATCGCCGGCACGCTGGCAGTGGCACCTCTGGCGGCTCTTCCGCTCACTGCCGCCCCGGCTGCCGCTCTCGACAACGGACTTGCCCGGACCCCGCCCATGGGCTGGAACGACTGGAACACCTTCGGCTGCGACGTCAGCGAGAAGCTCGTCGAACAGACCGCTGACAAGCTCGTCACCAGTGGGCTGCGGGACGCCGGGTACCGGTATGTGAACATCGACGACTGCTGGATGGCCGGATCCCGCGACGCCAAGGGCCAACTCGTACCGGACCCGGTCAAGTTCCCCCATGGCATCAAGGGCGTGGCCCGCTATGTGCACAACAAGGGCCTCAAGCTGGGCATCTACGAGAGCGCCGGCACGATGACCTGCGCCGGCTACCCCGGCAGCCTCGGCCATGAGCAGCAGGACGCCAACTCCTTCGCAGCCTGGGGAGTTGACTACCTCAAGTACGACAACTGCCACAACCTCGGCATACCGTCCCGGAAGCGTTACCAGGCGATGGGCGATGCCCTGGCCAAGACACATCGCCCCATCGTCTACAGCATCTGCAACTGGGGCGAGGAGTCCGTGGCGAGCTGGGGCGGCTCGGTCGGCAACCTCTGGCGCACTACGGGAGACATCGACGCCTCCTATGGCCGGATGCTGTCCATCTTCCACCAGAACGTCAAGCTCGCCGACGCCGCCAAGCCGGGCGCCTGGAACGACCCCGACATGCTGGAGGTCGGCAACGGCATGACCCCGGCCGAGGACCGCACCGAGTTCTCGCTCTGGGCCGAGATGGCCGCCCCGCTGATCTCCGGCGCCGATCTGCGCAAGGCGTCGGCCAAGACCCTGGCCGTCTACGGCAACAAGGAAGTCATCGCCGTCGACCAGGACCAACTCGGCAGGCAGGGCAGGCCGGTGAGCATGAAGAACGGCCTGGACGTGCTCGCCAAGCCGCTGGCCGACGGGAGCGTCGCGGTGGCGCTGTTCAACGAGGGTGCCAAGCCGGCCGTGATCTCCACGACCGCCCAGGCCGTCGGGCTGGGACCCGCCCGTGGTTACGCCCTGCGCGACCTGTGGGAGCACCGCACCAACGAGACCGCGGGGGTCATCAGCGCCACCGTGCCCGGTCACGGCACCGTGATGTACCGGGTGTGGCCGACCGGTACGCCCGGCCAGCACACGCCCCACGTGGTGCTGGACACCACCGCGCCCGCCTGGACGGCCGGCAGCTCCGCCACCGTGACCTCGACCGTCACCAACTACGGCACGCAGACTGCCACCGGAGTGGGGCTGGGGATCGACGTGCCGTCCGGTTGGGCCGTCACCCCGCTCACCCGGACCCGTTTCCCCGAACTCCCCGGTGGGCAGCGGGCCGTGGCCAGCTTCAGGGTGACCGCCCCGGCCGTCCTCCCCGCGCCGATCACCCACGCCACGGTGACCGGCACGGCATCCGTTCAGGGACCGGGCGGCTCCCGGACGGTCACCGCGCCCAACCCCACCGAGCTCTCCGCCCCGGTACGGGCCCCGCTGAAGACCTTCACCAACAACACCGCCGCCTTCGGCGCACAGGGAAACCGGCTCGCCATCGACGGAGCGGGCGCCGACCTCTGGTACCACAACGACCAGTACAGCGCGATCTACCAGCCGGGTGCGGAGCGCGACGGTTCCACGACGGTCGTCAGGCTGACCGCCCAGACCTCCACCAACGAGTGGGCCAAGGCCGGAATCATGGTGCGCAATGACATCACCAAGCCCGACGCGTCGCCCGGCTACGTCATCCTCGCCGAAGCCCCCGGCAAGGGCTACGTCCTGCAATGGGACAGCACAGGCAGCGGTCACCTGGACTCCAACAGCGCCCCGCCCAACCAGGGAAGCGGTACCGCCGCCTATCCCAGCCTGCTCAAGCTGACGCGTTCCGGATCCACCTACACCGGCTACTACTCCACCGACGGCAGCACCTGGACCCGGGTCGGCACGGCCAGCCTGCCTCGGGTGAACGCCGCTCAGGATGTGGGGGTGTTCACCAGCTCCCACAGCGAGGGCGCCACGGGTGAAGCCGATTTCACCGACTTCGTACAGACCGGCTGAGGCGTTGGCGGGGGCCGGGAGATCGGCCCGGCCCCGCCGTTTCACCTCGTCGGGGTGGCGTGCCAGTGACGGTGGATGACCTCGCGGTAGGCGGGGTGAGTGGGGTTGCGGTCGGCGTGGCTGGCGGCCCAGCTGTGCGCGATCCCGAAGTCGGGGTCGGGGGTTGAAGCTGCGCCGCATGTGGTGCAGTGCATGGCGAAGGTGACGGGGGTGCGGGATTCGCTCTCGGGGCGGATGATGCGGGTGATGTTCATGTTCCCTGCCTGCTCCAGGAGTTGACCGTACGGGCAGCCGTTCGGCGGCTTTGGGTGTCCGGGAGCCTAGTGGATGCGTGGCAGGTGTGGCAGGCATACCACCCCTAGTAGGTGCGCCATATCTCGACTAGAACGCGATGGTGTGCGTAGCGTGTTCATGTGATCGAATTCGCCCCCGATGTGCCCCGCTGGCGCCAGGTAGCCGAAGTGATCCGACAGCGCATCGTTGATGGCACGTACTCGCCGGGATCTCGCGTGCCGTCCGTGGTGCAAATCCAGGAGGAGTTCGGCATCGCCGGGCAGACGAGCCAAAAGGTGCACCGCGCGCTGCGGGCGGAGGGGTTGATCTACACGGAGCCGGGGCTCGGGTCGTTCGTCGCAAAGCGGCTGCCGAGGCAGGCGACGAAGGGATCGGGTAGGTCCTGAACGCCCTACCCCTGACTCTGGGGGACCGGCCGAAGCGACCTCAAGAGCACCCTGGCGGCCCGCCAGCCGTTGAGTATGGCGCCACCGCCGAAGAGGAGTCGCTTGTGAACGATCAGTCCGCAGCCAGGCTGCCCGAAGAAGAACCCCCGATCATCGCGAGCGTTGTCGCGACCGGGGAAACTGCCGGATACATCCGCGACACCGCTGCCATCACCGGGCGCAGCGAACATGAGCTGACGTTGTTGTGGGCAGCGGGCCAGTTCACGGTTCCCGAGACGGCGTTGGGCGAGGACCCCCGCGTTCCCCCGTGGCCTGACCTGTTCGATGGGCCGGAGGATCTGTCCGAACCGGGAACATCGCATTGAAAGCACCGCCCCGGTACCGGCTTCCTGCCGGTACCGGGGCGGGAGTTGCCAACTGCCCTTCGATTACTTCTTCTTCGGGCCGAACAGCTTGTCGATCTGCTCGGTGAAGGTTTCCTTGGTCATCGGAGGTACCGGCCCTTGGGGGCCCTGCACCGTGATCTGCTTGCCGTCCTTGATCAGGGTCGGGGTGCCGTTGACGCCGTCCTTGCCGAAGAGCTTGCCCATCTCCAGGCCCCACCTGTCGAAGGTGTGGTCGTTGACGCTCTTCTCGAACTTCTCGAAGTCCTTGCTGTCCTTCAGCGCCGGGACCTGCTTGGCGATTTCGATGAGGCGCTTGTCGCTGGAGAAGGCGTCGTCCTGCTCGTTGGGGTGGTTCTTCTCCGAGTAGAGGGCTTCCTTGTACTCGACGAAGGCGTCCTTGCTGACGTTCAGCGCGGCGCCGAGCGCGTTGACGGCGTTCTTGGAGCCGGTGCCGCTGCCCGCGGTGTCGATGAAGTTGACGATGACGTAACGGACCTTGTATCGGCCGTCCTTGACGTCCTGGCGCAGCTGCGGGCCGGCCTGCTGCTCGAACGCGGCGCAGGCCGGGCAGCGTGCGTCCTCGAAGACGGTGAGCGTCTCCTTGGCATTCTTGTCGCCGATGACGATGTCGCCGTTGGTCAGGTTGGCGGGCTTGACGAGTTCCTTCTTGGCGGCTGCCGCCCAGTGGTCGTCACCGCCGCCGTCCTTCATGTTGGCGACCGCGACGCCTATGCCCGCCGCTATGGCCAGGACGACCACCACCGCGCCGCCGACCAGGAGTTGGCGGCGGGTCTTGTCCTTCTTCGCCTGGCGCTCGCGCTCGGCGCGCAGCCGCTCGCGGGCGGCCTGCTTGTTCTGCGGGTTGTTGCGGTTGCTCATGATGTCTTCTCCGTTGACGTACGAGTGTTGAGGGGACCGGGCGGCTCAGGCGAAGGCCGGCGGTCCGCGTCGTACGACGGAGTGGACGAGGTGCGGGAGGGCGGGGGAGGGGTGCAGGGCGCGTACGGGGCGTACGGCCGTACCGCCCGGCGGGCGGGGGACGGACGTGGTGGCCGCCAGCAGCAGCGGGCGGAACGCGAACGCGCCGATCGCGCGCAGCAGTCGGGCCAGGGCCACCTCGCCGCGCCGTAGCCAGGCGGCGGCCAGCAGGCCGACCGCGACGTGCCCGGCGAGCAGCAGCCAGGGGCCGGTGGAGTCGAGGGGCGGGGCGGCGGTGGCCATGCGGGCGAGCGGGGTGCCGAAGGTGCCGCCGTGGCAGACCAGGTCGATGCCCATCTCGCGCAGGGTGCCGGAGACGGGGCCGCCCGCGGGGCCGTAACAGGCGTGCTGGCCGGTCGTGAAGACCGTGTCGGCGGTCAGCTCGAAGGGGATAAGGAGGGCGGCTATTTGTCCGTAAGTGCGCTCGCCGTCACCGCCCGCCAGGGCGTACGCGATCGCGAAGAATGCGGCCGACAGCAGGGCCACCGTGGAGAGCGGCAGCGGCATCCGGGAGAGCAGGACGTGGGACGCCGCCGAGAGGGTCACGCAGACAGCCGTGAACAGCGCGGCGCGCAGCGCCCGCAGTCGAACTCCCGTCCCCTCCATAACGCGGAAGTGTGCCACGTCCGGAGGGGACGGGGAACGGGAGGCGGTGTCAGGACTTCAGCTGGGCGTCGATCGCCTTGGTGAAGTCGTCCGGGGTCATCGGGGCACCCTTGCCGTTGGGGGTGTCGACCTCGATCTTCTTGCCGTCCAGCTTGATCGTCGGGGTGCCGGTGACGTCCTTGGCGTTGTCGAACGTGCTGGACATCTCCAGGGCCCACTTGTCGAAGGTGCCGTCCTCGACGTTCTTGCGGAAGTCGGCATTCCCCTTGAGCGCGGGGACCTGGTCCGCGATCTTCAGCAGGTTGTTCTTGTCCGAGAACGAGTCCTTGGTCTCGTCGGGGTGGTTGGCCTTGGAGTAGAGGGCCTTGTTGTAGTCGACGAAGGCCTGCGGGCTGACGTTGAGGGCCGCGCCCATGGCGCTGAGGGCGACCTTCGAGCCGGTGCCCGGGAGGTTCTTGTCGATGAAGGTGCCGATCGTGTACTGGACCTTGAACTTGCCGTCCTTGACGTCCTTCTCGATCGTCCCGCCGACGTTCTGCTCGAAGACGGAGCAGATCGGGCAGCGCATGTCCTGGTAGACGGTCAGCGTGTGCTTGGCGTCCTTGTTGCCGATGACGACGTCGGTGCCCTTGTCGCCCGTGGCGTTGGCGGGCTTGACGAGGGTCTTTTTCGCCGCGGCCTCCCAGGCGGAGTTGCCGCTGCTGCCGCCCATCTGCGAGACGGCCACGCCGATGCCCGCCGCGATGGCGAGGACGCCGACGACTCCGCCGCCGACCAGCAGCTGGCGCCGGGTCTTGTCCTTCTTCGCCTGGCGCTCGCGCTCCTCGCGGAGGCGATCGCGGGCCGACTGCTTGTTCTCCCAGTTGTTGCGCTTGCTCATGGTGATGCCTGTCTCTCCGTGGTCCGGTGGTTTTCTGCTCAGCCGAAGGCGGAGAGAACCGGTGGTCCGCGTCGTACGACGGAGTGGAGGAGCAGGGGGTGCCGCGGGGCCGTGCGCGTACGGCGCGCGGGGCGTACCCGCGCGCTCCGGTCCCGGCCGGCCGGGGACAGGGCCGCGACGGCGAGGAGCAGCGGGCGGAAGGCGGCCGCGGCGGCCGCGCGCAGCAGGCGGCCGAGGGCGGCCTCGCCGCCGCTCAGCCACGCGGCGGCGAGCAGGCCGGTGGCGATGTGCCCGGCGAGCAGCAGCCAGGGGTGCGGGGCGAGGATGTGCGCGAGGGGGGATCCCACGCTGCCGCCGCCGCAGATCAGGGTGAGGGCGCCCGGGATGGGGCGTCCGGTGCCGTCGTAGCAGGTGTCCTGGCCGGTGGTGAGGGCCGCGCTCACGGCCAGCTCGAGCGGGACCAGGAGGGCGGCGATGGAGCGGTACGAGCGCTCCTCGCGGCCCGCCAGCGCGTAGGCGAGGGCGAAGACCGCGGCGGTGGTGGCGACGACGGTCGGCAGCGGCAGGGCCCTGCCGGACAGCAGCACGTGGGAGGCCGTGGACAGCAGCACGCACAGCGCCGTGAACAGCGCCGCGCGCAGTGCCCGCAACCGTGCCGCTGGTATGTCCATAGGTGTCGAGTCTGGCATGTGCCGGCATAAGGCGCGACTAAAGTGGGGGACCGTATCGAACGTACGTTCGTCACCGTCGCCCCACGGGGCCCGGGCGCGGCCGGTAATCTTCAATGTCCGCCCCGCCCCGCCAGCCGTCCGCCCGGAGGTCTTCCACCGTGAGCAAGCCGCCCTTCACGCACCTGCACGTCCACACGCAGTACTCGCTGCTGGACGGTGCTGCGCGGCTCAAGGACATGTTCAGCGCCTGCAAGGACATGGGCATGACGCACATCGCCATGTCCGACCACGGCAACCTGCACGGCGCCTACGACTTCTTCCACCAGGCCAAGAAGGCGGAGATCACGCCGATCATCGGCATCGAGGCGTATGTGGCGCCCGAGTCGCGGCGCAACAAGCGGCGCATCCAGTGGGGCCAGCCGCACCAGAAGCGCGATGACGTCTCCGGTTCCGGCGGTTACACCCACAAGACGATCTGGGCGGCGAACAGCACCGGTCTGCACAACCTCTTCCGGCTGTCCTCGGACGCGTACGCCGAGGGCTGGCTGACCAAGTGGCCGCGGATGGACAAGGAGACCATCGCCAAGTGGTCCGAGGGCCTGATCGCCTCCACCGGCTGCCCGTCCGGCGAGGTGCAGACCCGGCTGCGGCTCGGCCAGTTCGACGAGGCCGTGCAGGCGGCCAGCGACTACAAGGACATCTTCGGTGAGGGGCGCTACTTCCTGGAGCTGATGGACCACGGCATCGAGATCGAGCGCCGGGTCCGCGAAGGCCTGCTCGAGATCGGCAAGAAGCTCGGCATCCCGCCGCTGGTCACCAACGACTCCCACTACACGTACGCGCACGAGGCCTCCGCCCACGACGCGCTGCTGTGCATCCAGACCGGCAAGAACCTCTCGGACCCCGACCGCTTCAAGTTCGACGGCACCGGCTACTACCTGAAGTCCACGGACGAGATGTACGCCATCGACTCCTCGGACGCCTGGCAGGAGGGCTGCCGCAACACGCTCCTCGTCGCCCAGCAGGTCGACACGGCCGGCATGTTCGAGGCGAAGAACCTGATGCCGAGGTTCGACATCCCCGACGGCTACACCGAGGTCACCTGGTTCCAGGAGGAGGTCCGCCTCGGCATGGCCCGCCGCTTCCCCGGCGGCGTCCCGGACGACCGGCAGAAGCAGGCCGAGTACGAGATGGACGTCATCATCCAGATGGGGTTCCCGGGCTACTTCCTCGTCGTCGCCGACTTCATCATGTGGGCGAAGAACAACGGCATCGCGGTCGGCCCCGGCCGAGGCTCCGCGGCCGGCTCGATCGTCGCGTACGCGATGGGCATCACCGACCTCGACCCCATCCCGCACGGCCTGATCTTCGAGCGCTTCCTCAACCCCGAGCGCGTCTCCATGCCCGATGTCGACATCGACTTCGACGAGCGCAGGCGCGCCGAGGTGATCCGGTACGTCACCGAGAAGTACGGCGCCGACAAGGTCGCCATGATCGGCACGTACGGCACCATCAAGGCCAAGAACGCGATCAAGGACTCGGCCCGTGTGCTGGGTTACCCGTACGCCATGGGCGACCGCATCACCAAGGCCATGCCCGCCGACGTCCTCGGCAAGGGCATCCCGCTGTCCGGCATCACCGACTCCGCCCACCCGCGCTACAGCGAGGCGGGCGAGGTGCGCGGGATGTACGAGAACGAGCCCGACGTGAAGAAGGTCATCGACACCGCGCGCGGCGTCGAGGGCCTGGTGCGGCAGATGGGCGTGCACGCGGCCGGCGTGATCATGTCCAGCGAGACGATCACCGACCATGTCCCGGTCTGGGTCCGCGCCTCCGACGGCGTCACCATCACACAGTGGGACTACCCGAGTTGTGAGTCGCTCGGCCTGCTGAAGATGGACTTCCTCGGCCTGCGCAACCTCACGATCATGGACGACGCCGTCAAGATGGTGAAGGCCAACAAGGGGATCGACATCGATCTGCTGGCCCTCCCGCTCGACGACCCCACGACCTTCGATCTGCTCCAGCGCGGTGACACGCTGGGTGTGTTCCAGTTCGACGGCGGACCCATGCGCTCGCTGCTGCGCCTGATGAAGCCCGACAACTTCGAAGACATTTCCGCTGTTTCGGCCCTGTACCGGCCGGGACCGATGGGCATGAACTCGCACACCAACTACGCGCTGCGCAAGAACAAGCAGCAGGAGATCACCCCGATCCACCCGGATCTGGAGAAGCCGCTCGAGGAGGTCCTGGCCGTCACCTACGGCCTGATCGTCTACCAGGAGCAGGTGCAGAAGGCCGCCCAGATCATCGCCGGCTACTCGCTCGGCGAGGCCGACATCCTCCGCCGTGTGATGGGCAAGAAGAAGCCCGACGAACTGGCGAAGAACTTCACCATCTTCCAGTCGGGCGCCCGGAAGAACGGCTACAACGACCAGGCCATCCAGGCGCTGTGGGACGTGCTGGTGCCCTTCGCCGGCTACGCCTTCAACAAGGCCCACTCGGCCGCGTACGGACTGGTCTCGTACTGGACCGCCTACCTCAAGGCCAACCACCCGGCCGAGTACATGGCCGCCCTGCTGACGTCGGTCAAGGACGACAAGGACAAGTCGGCGACCTACCTCAACGAGTGCCGCCGCATGGGCATCAAGGTGCTCCCGCCGAACGTCAACGAGTCCGTGTCCAACTTCGCCGCGCAGGGCGACGACGTGATCCTCTTCGGCCTCACGGCCGTGCGCAACGTCGGCCAGAACGTCGTCGACTCGATCATCAAGTGCCGCAAGAGCAAGGGGAAGTACACCTCCTTCCCCGACTTCCTCGACAAGGTCGAGGCGGTGGTCTGCAACAAGCGGACCGTCGAATCGCTCATCAAGGCCGGTGCGTTCGACGAGATGGGGCATACGCGCAAGGGCCTCACCGCGCACTACGAGCCGATGATCGACAACGTGGTGGCCGTCAAGCGCAAGGAGGCCGAGGGGCAGTTCGACCTCTTCGGCGGGATGGGCGAGGAGGACAGCGACGAGCCCGGCTTCGGGCTGGACGTGGAGTTCTCCGACGTCGAGTGGGAGAAGTCCTATCTGCTCGCGCAGGAGCGCGAGATGCTCGGCCTCTATGTCTCCGACCACCCGCTCTTCGGCATCGAGCACGTCCTCAACGACAAGGCCGACGCCGGGATCAACCAGCTCACCGGCGGTGAGCACTCCGACGGCGCGATCGTCACCATCGGCGGCATCATCTCGGGCCTCCAGCGCAAGATGACCAAGCAGGGCAACGCCTGGGCCATCGCCACCGTCGAGGACCTGGCCGGCTCCATCGACTGCATGTTCTTCCCGGCCACTTATCAGCTGGTCTCCACCCAGCTCGTCGAGGACGCCGTCGTCTTCGTCAAGGGGCGGCTCGACAAGCGCGAGGACATCCCGCGCCTGGTCGCGATGGAGCTGATGGTCCCCGACCTCTCCAACGCGGGCACCAACGCGCCCGTCATCATCACCATCCCGACGGTCAAGGTCACCCCGCCGATGGTGGAGCGGCTCGGCCAGGTGCTCACGCACCACAAGGGATCGAGCGAGGTGCGGATCAGGCTCCAGGGTCCGCGCAAGACGACCGTGCTCCGGCTCGACCGGCACCGCGTGACGCCCGACCCGGCGCTCTTCGGTGACCTGAAACAGCTCCTCGGTCCGTCCTGCCTGGCGGGCTGAGGCCCGGTACGCACATGAGGGGCGCGTCCGCATCGAGCGGACGCGCCCCTCATGTGCGTCGAAGCGCCGGTCAGTTGTGACCGAAGCGCTTCTGCTTGCTCTTGTGTGCGATGTCCCCCGGGGTGACCCGTTGCTGCACGTTCTCGGACTGTGCCTCCGTGGCGGACTTCTGCGCCTGCTGCTGGCCGCGCTCTGCCTGGCTCGCCTTGGGCTGCTTGCGGCTCTTGTTCTTGGCCATGCTGTGTTGCCTCCAGCTCGGGGTGACCCCCCGCGAGCAACACCCTTGCACGAGGCGACCAATCGCGCATTTCGGGCAATCGATCAGTGTGACAGGGATACTTCTCGGCCACAGGCCGTATCCGCCACGCCGATGATCCAGTTCGGACTGATAACCCCCGCGCGGTCGGGCAGACTCCAGGGAAAGCCACCACACGACCGGGGGCACTGACGTGCCGGGGGCGACCGCACACTTCAAGGACATGCTCGACATACGGAGAGAAGGTGCACCGTGGACCGCTGCGTCGTCCTGGTGGACGCCGGCTATCTGCTGGGCGCCGCCGCGAGCCTGCTGGCCGGGGATTCCGCCCGCTCCCGCATCACCGTCGACCACACCATCCTCATCCAGGGGCTCCGCGAGCGCGCCGAGAACGAGACACGGCAGCCGCTGCTGCGGATCTACTGGTTCGACGGCGCTCCCGACCGCGTCCCCCAGCCCGAGCACCGCAGGCTGCGCGTCATGCCCCGGGTCACCGTCCGGCTCGGCGCGCTGACCCGCAGCACCGACGGCCGCTGGGGGCAGAAGGGTGTCGACGCCGCCATGCACGCCGAGCTCACCGAGCTCGCCCGCAACCGCGCCTGTTCCGACATCGTCCTCGTCACCGGCGACGGCGACCTGCTGCCCGGTCTGATGTCCGCCAAGGAACACGGCGTCGCCGTCCACCTGTGGGCCGTCCAGGCCGCCGACGGCGACTACAACCAGTCCGAGGACCTCGTCGCCGAGGCCGACGAGCGGCGCGTCCTCGACCGGGCGTGGATCACCCGGGCCGTACGGGCCAAGGAACTCACCGCCGCCTGCTCCTCGCCGCCCGCGCCGGGCCCCGAGATCACCGCGATCCTCTCCGCCCCGCTGCCCGAGACGGCGACCGCCGCCGCCTCCGTGCCGGCCGCGGCACCGGCGGCCGAGAACGGCACGGCCTCGCGCAACGGAGTACGCCCCGCCGGCTCCGGCGCGTCCCTCACCGCCGAGCGCGGCGACACACCGGCCGGCAAGGCGGTGCCGACGCCGAAGGACCTCGCCGGCCTCGGCCGTCCCGGCGCCCAGCAGGGCCAGCCGCCCGCCGCGTCCCCCGGCACGGCGGCCGCCACGAACGCCACCCTGCGCTGGTCCTCCGACAAGGGCTGGGTCGACAGAGGAACCGGCAACGGCCTCGGCGAATCGCCCGAGATCGCCTCCCTCCCGATGCTCGCCCAGCTCACGAACGCCGAGCAGCGCTGGGCGGACCGCGAGGAGGACATCACCACGGTCGGAGGCGACCCCTTCGAGGTCGGGCAGGTCTTCGCCCGCCGCTGGACGGAGCGGATCAGCGACTCCGTCAACCTCCAGCACCTGTCCACCGAGTACCCGCGCATCCCGCACCGGATCGACGGCGAGCTGCTGCGGTACGCCGCCCGCTTCGGGCTGCTGGCGCACAAGGACGACCAGATCGACGAGCACGACCGGTACGCGATCCGCGCCGGGTTCTGGCGGGAGATCGACACGCGGACGGCGGCCGAGCACGCGCCGGCGGGGGACTGAGGGGAGAGGTACCCCCATGGCGGGCTGAATGGTGTGCCCCCGAGGCGAGTCGCGTGGGGCCGGGCGCGTACTCTCGTAGCTCGTGAGAACGAGCGCGGAACAAGCGGAAACGGCGGCAAGCCCCACCGTGTGCACCGTGCGTGGCCTCGTCAAGGCCTACCCCGCGACCCGCGGGCGCCGCGGCGCGCCCGCCGCCCCGGCCGTACGCGCCACCGACGGCATCGACCTCGACATCCGGCGCGGCGAGATCTTCGGGCTCCTCGGCCCCAACGGCGCGGGCAAGACCACGCTCGTCCGCCAGCTCACCGGCCTGCTGCGGCCCGACGAGGGCAGTGTCGCACTGCTCGGCCACGACCTGGTGCGCCACCCCGAGCGCGCCGCCCGCCTCGTCGGCTACCTCGGCCAGGAGTCCTCCGCCCTCGACGAACTGACCGTGGCCCTCGCCGCCGAGACCACCGGCCGGCTGCGCGGCCTCACCGCACGCGACGCGCGGGCCGCGCGCGACGCCGTCCTGGACGAGCTGGGGCTCGGCCCGATCGCCGGACGGCCGCTGAAGAAACTTTCCGGCGGGCAGCGCCGCCTCGCCTGCTTCGCCGCCGCGCTGGTCGGGGAGCGCCCCCTGCTCGTGCTGGACGAGCCGACCACCGGCATGGACCCCGTGGCCCGCCGCGCCGTCTGGGCCGCCGTCGACCGCCGGCGCGCCGAGCGCGGCACGACGGTGCTGCTCGTCACCCACAACGTCATCGAGGCCGAGACCGTCCTCGACCGGGTCGCGGTGCTGGAGCGCGGCCGGATCATCGCCTGCGACACCCCGGCCGGGCTCAAGGAACTCGTCGGCGACGAGGTGCGGGTCCAGCTCGTGTGGCGCGACGCGCCGCCGCTGGACGTGCCCGAGGTCGCGGCCCTGCGCGCGAGCGCGGACGAGACCGGCCGGCGCTGGTCGCTGCGGCTCGCCCCCGCCGAGGCGCGTGCCGCCGTCGCCGCCGTCACCGGCGGGCCCGCCTTCGCGGCGCTCGACGACTTCACCCTGGCCAAGCCGAGCCTGGAGGACGTCTACCTGGCGCTCGGCGGGCAGGCGAAGGGCCTGGTGAAGGGGTGACGGTGACCGTACGGAACAGGAGCTGTGCCGCGTGAGTGCCGTATCCGCAGAGGCGGTGGCCGAGCCCGCCGCGTCCGCCGCCACGAGCCGGGCCGCCGGGCCGGCGCCCGCCCCCCTGCCACCCGGGGCACGGCTGCTGCCCGCGCTGGCCGCCGTCTACCGGGCGCAGCTGTCGCGCGCCCGGGTCGCGCGGATCCCGCTGCTGTTCGTGGCGACCTTCCAGTCCGTCGGGATCATGATCCTGATGCGCGGGGTCGTGGACGGCGGGGACGACGCGCGTGCCGTCGTGTCCGGTTCCAGCGTGCTGGTGGTGGCGTTCGTCGCGCTGAACCTGCTCGCCCAGTACTTCGGCCAGCTGCGCGCGAGCGGCGGCCTCGACCACTACGCGACCCTGCCGGTGCCGCCCGCGGCCGTGGTGCTGGGCGCGGCGGGGGCGTACGCGTCCTTCACCGTGCCCGGCACGGTCGTCACGGCGGTCGTGGGCAGCGTGCTGTTCAAGCTGCCGCTGGCGCATCTGTGGGTGCTGGCCGCGGTGATCCCGCTGGCCGGTGCGGCCCTCTCCGGGCTCGGCGCGGCGCTGGGACTGCTCGCACCGCGGCCGGAACTGGCCACGCTGTGCGGCCAGTTGGGCATGTCGGCGGCGCTGCTGCTCGGGGTGCTGCCGGCCGCGCACATGCCGGCGGTCATCGTCTGGGCCCGTGATCTGCTGCCGTCCACGTACGGGGTGGAGGCGCTGGCCCGCAGCTTCGACGCGCGGCCCGACTGGCCGCTGGTCGCCGCGGACCTGGGGGTGTGCGCGGCGGTGGGCGTGGTCTCGCTGGCCGTGGCGGCCTGGGCCTACCGGCGGGCGGCCGTGCGATGACGGACCGCGGGCGCCGTGCCGGTGCCGGGGGTACGGATGCCACCTGGCACGATGGCGGGGTGACCGCACCACTGACTCCGTCCTCGCCCCTGCCCTCGGATGGGCCCTCGGATGAGACCTCGGATTCGTCCGGGCCCGGCCGGCTCGCCGAGGCGCGCCCGGCGATCGTCGTCGCGATGGCGGTCACGGTGTCCGGGGTGCTGCTGGGGCTGCTGTGGGTGTGGCTGGCACCGCGGGTGCCGTTGATCTCCGACGCCAAGGCGGTCTACCTCAAGAGCGGCGAGGGCGAGCAGGCGATCGGCGCGGACGGGACGTTCGCCTTCCTGGCGCTGGGCCTCGGCGTGCTGAGCGCGGCGCTCGTCTTCTGGTTCCGGCGCACCGGCGGCATCGCCGTGGTCGTCGGCCTCGCGGTGGGGGCCGTACTGGCCTCGGTGGTCGGCTGGCGGCTGGGCATGTGGCTCGGCCCGACGTCGGACGTGGCCGCGCACGCGCGTGCCGTGGGCAAGGGCGTCGTCTTCGACGCCCCGCTGAAGCTGGGGGCGAAGGGCATGCTGCTGGCCTGGCCGGTGGCGGCGATGCTGGTGCACTTGGTGCTGACCGCGTTGTTCGGGCCGCGCGACCCCGAGCCGGTGTCGTCTCCGCTGCCGTCGCTGGAGCCGCGCGGCTGATCTCTACGCGGGCTCTACGCGGGCCTGCGGCCGTGGTTGGCCCGGTTCTTACGGAGCCGCCACCGGCGCTTGCGGGTGCGCTTGGACATGCGATCCCTCCCCTGGGGCGTGGCGCGGGGTCGCGCCTCTACGGTCGTAGCGGAGGGGTGCGGGTACGTCCAGGGCGCGCGTGCGTTTCCGGCTGACCGCCGGTGGGTGGGCACGCCCCTGCGGGGCGTATTGCTCCCCGCCCACGCGCCACCCGTTACTCGGAACCGGGTCGGCTCGCTTTCCTGTGGGGGTTGCCCGCCGGCGGTCAGCCGACGCGCGCGACCCCCGCCACCACCGCACCCGTGAGCTCCGCGAGGTCGCCCGGGGCGAGCTCGACCTCCAGCCCCCGGCGCCCCGCCGAAACGCACACCGTCGCGAACCCCAGGGCGGAGCGGTCCAGCACCGTGGCGAGGCGGCGGCGCTGGCCGAGTGGTGAGATTCCGCCCCGTACGTAGCCCGTGGCGCGCTCCGCGGCCGCCGGGTCGGCCATCGATGCCCGCTTGCCGCCGACGGCCGTGGCCAGGGCCTTGAGATCGAGGGAGCCGGAGACGGGGACGACCGCCACGGTCAGGGTGCCGTCGACGTCGGTGACGAGGGTCTTGAAGACGCGGTCCGGCGCGACGCCCAGTGCCTGCGCGGCCTCCTCCCCGAAGGAGGCGGAGGCCGGATCGTGGTCGTAGGAGCGGACGGAGAAGGCGGTGCCCGCCTTCTCCAGGGCGACGATCGCCGGGGTCGCTCCGGACTTTTCGGACTTCCCGGACTTCTTCGCCAAGGTTCCGCTCCTCCGCGTCAGTTGGGGCTGGTCGGCCGCCGGGTCAGCTCCGAGGCCGGCAGCGACGGGAGCTTACCGATCAACGCCGTCTCGGTGCGCAGCAATTTCAGCTCGTCCGCCAGCCGGGACGCCGTGTCGGGTGCCTGGAGCAGCCGCTGCTTGGCGGGCACGTCGAGCATCATCGCCGCGGCGACCAGGTACGAGAGCACGGACGGCTCGTGCGGCAGGTCCGCCTCCCCGGCGATCGACCGCTCGCTCGCCCCGGCCAGCCGCTTCTGGTACGCGCGGAACGCCCGCAGCACGCCCGAGGCGAGCGCGCCCGCCTCGTCGCCCTGCTGCTCCTCGATGTCCTCGACCTCGCCGGTCAGGAAGGGGCCGGTCGTGTCGACGGACAGCAGCCTGAAGCGCGTGGTGCCGGTGGCCAGCACCTCGTAGGTGCCGTCCGTCCGCTCGCGGATCGTGGCGGCGTCGGCCACGCAGCCGACCGTGTGGAAGGCCTTGACCGGGTCGGGGCCGAAGCCGGTGGCCGGACCCGGTTCGGGGCGGGCCCCCTCCGGCAGGCCGGGGGCGCTGTGCGCCACCTCCAGGCCGTCGCGGATCGCGACGACGCCGAAGCGGCGCGGCTCGTCGTCGGGGAACTCCGACAGATGGCGCATGAGCGCGCGGTACCGCTGCTCGAAGACGTTCAGCGGGAGAACGAGGCCCGGGAACAGCACCGAGTTCAGTGGGAAAATCGGAAGACGCGCGGTGGACACAGCCCGTAAGCCTAATGGCCCCGCCGGGCCGTATGCCCGGGGACCACGGTCACTGGCGGCGCAACAGCCGCGAGACGCCCGCCGTGACGGTGGTGGCCAGGACCCAGCCGACCAGTACCAGGCCCGTGGCCAGCCACTGTCCGAGCCCGCTGGTCTTCCAGGCGTCCCGCTGGCCGAGATTGACCACCGGGAGGATCAGATCCAGGGTGTAGAGCTCGGGGTTCCAGGTCGGCGCCCCCTCGTCCGGCCGGACGGGCGGCATGGGGTGGCGGTCGTAGTAGACCGTGCCGAGTGCCCACAGCACGGCCATCCACAGGGCGGCGCGGCCGGGCCGGTAGCCGTAGGCGACCGTCCAGTCCTGGAGCAGGCCCCACGTCTTGGCGGCGAGCGGCAGCGTCTCGCGTCTGCGGCGCTGCTTGGCGAGCAGCACCGCGCGCGCGTCGGCGTCCTCGCCGCTCTCCCGCAGGGCGGTGGCGAGCTGCTCGTACGGCTCCGGGGCGTACTCCGGGGTGGCGGCGGCCACCCACTCGAGCCGCTGGGCGAGCGGGAAGTGGCCGAGGGGGATCAGGTGGTCGTAGGAGAACCCGGCCATCGACAGGCTGCCCGGCCCGGGCCAGCTGTCCCGCTTGTCGACCAGGTTGCCGACCCTGGCACCCGACAGCACGACCCGCCCGGCGGGCGGGCACTCGCCGAGGAAGCGCAGCTCGGGCGTCTGCACCCGGCGGAGCGACAGCTCCTGGTCGGGGCCCACCGCGAGCCGGGCCATGGTGAAGTCCACGGCGTCCCCGAACCGCCCGTCGTCCAGCCGGAGCCCGCCCTCGCAGGTGAAGCGCTGCATGCGCATGCCGCGCTCCGGCTGGGACGTGGGGATGCCGTACGGGGGAGTGGCGCCGCCGGAGAGGGAGGGGCCGACGGAGGCCGGGGTCAGGTAGAGGGTGCGCTCCACCGTGAGCTGCGGGGCGTTGAGCGCACGGAGCCCGTACGGATTGCTCAGCGTCGTGCCGCGCAGGCTCAGCGAGACCCCTATCTTCGCGCCCCGCATGCTCAACTCACCGTAGGATCTCGCCAGTTCGGCCTGGAGGTCCTGGCCGACGGTCAGGCCGTCGGCGCTGACGGACTGGCCGCGCCGGTCCCTGCGCACCACCAGCTGGTTGAGCAGCAGGTCGGTGCCGATGTGCGCGTCGGTCAGCCGGATGCCGCGCCGCACCGCGCAGCGGGTCAGGTGCAGATCGCCCTCGGTGCGCAGCCGGGCGGCCTCGATGCGGGGGATCGCGCAGCCGACCAGGCGCAGGGTGGCGAAGTGGCTCTCGGCCAGCAGCAGTTGCTGCTCGAAGCGGCAGCCGCGCAGCTCGACGTACGGCACGACCGTCCCGCCGGCCAGGTCGAGCGTGCCGGTGATCTGGGCGCCGGTGAGCTTGAGGGCGCTGACCCGCCCGGGCAGGGCGGGCGGCCCGTCCAGCAGCAGCAGGGCGACGACCCGGGCCCGCACGCTGCGCTCGGGGCCCCACGTGTGCGCGGCGCTCGGGTCGTTCTGCTCCGGGTAGGGGGTGCGCAGATCGTGGGTGGTGCCGGTGCGGAACGCCTGCCACATGCTCCGCTCGGACGCGGTGAGGTCGAGCCCGGCAGGGGGCTCGCCGTCGGGTGACCCGGACACGATTCCCTCCCCTCACTCGTACGTTCGTGCGTACGATTCCCTCTCGGTGACCGCTTGAACACGATGAGTGGGGGGCAGTTTCGCTCCCCGTACCACTGGGTGGTACAGGGAGCCGTGTGCCAGGGCGGGTCTGAGACAATTGGCCATGTGATCCACCGAATCGATCTGCGTGGTGCCGCTCTGTCGGAGCACGGCATCGACCGCGACCTGCTGCCCCGAGCCGAACTCGACGTCGAGGCCGCCCTGGAGAAGGTGCGGCCCATCTGCGAGGACGTGCATCATCGCGGCACGGCGGCATTGATCGACTACGCGGAACGCTTCGACGGCGTGAAGATCGACCGCGTGCGGGTCGCCCCCGAGGCGATCGACCAGGCCCTCGCCGATCTCGACCCGGCCGTGCGCGCGGCCCTCGAGGAGTCCATCCGGCGGGCCCGCAAGGTCCACGCCGAGCAGCGCCGCAGCGACAAGACCGTCATCGTCGTGCCCGGCGGCACGGTGACCGAGCGCTGGGTGCCCGTCGAGCGCGTCGGCCTCTATGTCCCGGGCGGCCGCTCGGTCTACCCCTCGTCCGTGATCATGAACGTGGTGCCGGCCCAGGAGGCGGGCGTCGGTTCCATGGCCGTCTCCTCCCCGCCCCAGAAGGACTTCGGCGGCCTGCCCCACCCCACGATCCTGGCCGCCTGCGCGCTGCTGGGCATCGACGAGGTGTACGCCGCAGGCGGCGCCCAGGCCGTCGCCATGTTCGCCTACGGCACCGACGAGTGCCGCCCCGTCAACATGGTCACCGGCCCCGGCAACATCTGGGTCGCCGCCGCCAAGCGGCTGCTCAAGGGCCGTATCGGCATCGACGCCGAGGCCGGCCCGACCGAGATCGCGATCCTCGCCGACAGCACCGCCGACCCGGTGCACATCGCCGCCGACCTGATCAGCCAGGCCGAGCACGACCCGCTGGCCGCCGCCGTCCTCGTCACCGACTCCGAGGAACTGGCCGAGGCCGTCGAGAGGGAACTCGAGACCCAGGTCGCCGCGAGCAAACACGTCGAGGACCGGATCGCCCCCGCGCTCTCCGGCCGCCAGTCCGGCATCGTGCTGGTCGAGGACATGGAGCAGGGCCTCGCCGTCGTCGACGCCTACGGCGCCGAGCACTTGGAGGTCCAGACCGCCGGGGCGGCGGCCCTCGCCGCCCGGGTGCGCAACGCCGGGGCGATCTTCGTCGGCCCGTACGCCCCCGTCTCGCTCGGCGATTACTGCGCCGGCTCCAACCACGTGCTGCCGACCGGCGGCTGCGCCTGCCACTCCTCCGGGCTGTCCGTGCAGAGCTTCCTGCGCGGCATCCACGTCGTGGACTACAGCCGCGAGGCCCTCGCCGACGTCGCCCACCACGTGGTGACGCTCGCCGAGGCCGAGGACCTGCCCGCGCACGGCGCGGCGGTCAAGGCACGGTTCGAGTGGAAGGTGCCGAAGGGCAAGTGATGACCGGCATTGACGATCTCCCCATCCGGGACGAGCTGCGCGGCAAGTCCCCCTACGGCGCCCCCCAGCTCGACGTGCCCGTACGCCTGAACACCAACGAGAACCCCTACCCGTTGCCCGAGCCCCTCGTCGCCCGTATCGCCGAGCGCGTCGCCGAGGCCGCCCGGCACCTCAACCGCTACCCCGACCGCGACGCGGTCGAGCTGCGCACCGAACTGGCGAAGTACCTCACCCGCACCGCCGGGCACCCGGTCGCCCGCGAGAACGTGTGGGCGGCCAACGGCTCCAACGAGGTCCTCCAGCAGCTCCTGCAGACCTTCGGCGGCCCCGGCCGCACGGCCCTCGGCTTCGAGCCCTCGTACTCGATGCACGCGCTGATCTCGCGCGGCACCGGCACCGGCTGGATCTCCGGGCCGCGCCGCGACGACTTCACCATCGACGTCGACGCGGCCGTGCGCACCATCGCCGAGCACAAGCCCGACGTGGTCTTCATCTGCTCGCCCAACAACCCCACCGGCACGGCCGTCGAGGCCGACACGGTGCTGCGGCTGTACGAGGCCGCGCAGGCGGCCAAACCGTCGATGGTCGTCGTCGACGAGGCGTACGGCGAGTTCAGCCACCGGCCCTCGCTGCTGCCGCTGCTCGAGGGCCGCCCGCACCTCGTCGTCTCCCGCACCATGTCCAAGGCGTTCGGCGCGGCCGGGCTGCGCCTCGGCTACCTCGCCGCGCACGCCGCGGTCGTCGACGCCGTCCAGCTGGTCCGGCTGCCGTACCACCTGTCGTCCGTCACCCAGGCCACGGCGCTCGCCGCGCTGGAGCACACCGACACCCTGCTCGGCTACGTCGAACAGCTCAAGACCGAACGCGACCGCCTCGTCACCGAACTGCGCGCGATGGGCTGTGAAGTGACCGAGTCCGACGCCAACTTCGTCCAGTTCGGACGCTTCCGCGACAGCCACACCGCCTGGCAGGCGATCCTCGACCGGGGTGTCCTGGTACGGGACAACGGCGTGCCGGGGTGGCTGCGGGTCACCGCCGGGACCCCGCAGGAGAACGACGCGTTCCTGGACGCGGTCCGTGCAGTACTGAAGGAGAACCCATGAACCGCGTGGGCCGCGTAGAGCGCACCACCAAGGAAACCTCCGTGCTCGTCGAGATAGACCTCGACGGCACCGGACAGGTCGACGTCTCCACCGGCGTCGGCTTCTACGACCACATGCTCGACCAGCTCGGCCGCCACGGTCTCTTCGACCTCACCGTCAAGACCGACGGCGACCTGCACATCGACACCCACCACACCATCGAGGACACCGCCCTCGCGCTCGGCGCCGCCTTCCGGCAGGCGCTCGGCGACAAGGTGGGCATCTACCGCTTCGGCAACTGCACGGTGCCGCTGGACGAGTCGCTCGCCCAGGTGACCGTGGACCTCTCCGGCCGCCCCTACCTGGTGCACACCGAGCCCGAGAACATGGCGCCGATGATCGGCACGTACGACACGACGATGACCCGGCACATCCTCGAGTCCTTCGTCGCACAGGCGCAGATCGCCCTGCACGTCCACGTCCCGTACGGGCGCAACGCCCACCACATCGTGGAGTGCCAGTTCAAGGCCCTCGCCCGCGCCCTGCGCTACGCCTGCGAGCGCGACTCGCGGGCCGCCGGGATCATTCCGTCCACGAAGGGTGCACTGTGAACGGGCTGTCCACCGCGCTGATCCTGGTCGGCCTGTTCCTCGTCGGCGGCATCATCTCCTTCGTCAAGCAGGGCATGCCCAAGGGCGTGATCGTGCTGCTCGGCTTCGGTGCCGCGATGGCCCTGGCCGCCGGCCTGCTGCGTATCGATGGGCTGTGGTCATGAACCGTAAGAAAGTGGTCGTCTTCGACTACGGCTTCGGCAACGTCCGTTCCGCCGAGCGCGCCCTCGCGCACGTCGGCGCGGACGTCGAGATCACCGGCGACTACGACCGGGCGATGAACGCCGACGGGCTCCTCGTCCCCGGCGTCGGCGCGTTCGCGGCCTGCATGCAGGGGCTGCGCGCCGCGCGCGGCGACTGGATCGTCGGCCGGCGGCTGTCCGGCGGCCGTCCGGTGATGGGCATCTGCGTCGGCATGCAGATCCTCTTCGAGCGCGGCATCGAGCACGGCATCGAGACCGAGGGCCTCGACGAGTGGCCCGGCACCGTCGAGCCGCTCAAGGCGCCCGTCATCCCGCACATGGGCTGGAACACCGTCACGCCCGCCGAGGACTCGCAGCTGTTCGCCGGTCTGGACGCGGACACCCGCTACTACTTCGTGCACTCCTACGCCGTGCGCGAGTGGAGCCTCCAGGTCGGCAACGACGCCATCCGCCCGCCCAAGGTCACCTGGGCCACGCATGGCGAGCCGTTCGTCGCCGCCGTCGAGAACGGTCCTCTGTGGGCCACGCAGTTCCACCCCGAGAAGTCCGGCGACGCCGGAGCGACCCTGCTCCGCAACTGGCTGGACACGCTGTGACCGGCACCCGTCCCCTGCTCTCCGGCCCGGCACGGCGCCCGGCCGGTCTGCTCCCCACCGTAAGGTCGCTCGTATGACTCACCGCCTTGAACTCCTTCCCGCCGTCGACGTCCGTGACGGACAGGCGGTGCGCCTGGTCCATGGTGAGTCCGGCTCCGAGACGTCGTACGGCGACCCGCTCTCCGCCGCGCAGGCCTGGCAGCGCGCCGGCGCCGAGTGGCTGCACCTGGTCGACCTCGACGCCGCCTTCGGCACGGGGGACAACCGGGCGCAGATCGCCGAGGTCGTCCGCGCCATGGACATCAAGGTCGAGCTGTCCGGCGGCATCCGCGACGACGCCTCGCTCGCCGCCGCCCTCGCCACCGGATGCACCCGCGTCAACCTCGGCACCGCCGCCCTGGAGACCCCTGAGTGGGTGGCCAGGGTCATCGCCGAGCACGGCGACCGCATCGCGGTCGGCCTGGACGTCCGCGGCACCACCCTGCGCGGCCGCGGCTGGACCCGCGACGGCGGCGACCTCTACGAGACGCTCGCCCGCCTGGACTCCGAGGGCTGCGCCCGCTACGTCGTCACCGACATCGCCAAGGACGGCACGCTCCAGGGCCCCAACCTGGAGCTGCTGAAGAACGTCTGCGCGGCCACCGACAAGCCGGTCGTCGCCTCCGGCGGGGTTTCCTCTCTTGACGATCTGCGAGCAATCGCGACCCTGGTATCCGAGGGGGTCGAAGGCGCTATCGTCGGCAAGGCCCTCTACGCCAAGGCGTTCACCTTGGAAGAGGCTCTGGAGGCAGTGTCCGTATGAGCGAATTCCCCGCCCCGCGACGAGTGCAGACGGATAGCTCCTGGGAGGAGTCGATCGGATTCGCACGAGCCGTGGCGGCCGGGGACCGGGTCCTCGTCGCCGGGACGATGCCCCTGGTGCACGGCGTCCTGCACGGCGAGGGCGACCCGTACGAGCAGGCGCGGGTCGCCTTCGGCAACGCGCTCGACGCGCTCAAGCGCTTCGGGCTGGGGCCCGAGTCGGTCGTCCGCACCCGCATGTACCTCACGCACGCGCGCGACGTGGACGCCGTCGGCCGTGCCCACAAGGAGCTGTTCGACACGGTGCGGCCCGCCGCGACCCTGGTCGTCGTCTCCGGTTTCGTCGACTCGCGCGTGCTGGTCGAAGTAGAAGTAGAAGCTTTCGGAGGAGAATCCGCGTGACCCTCGCGGTGCGAGTCATCCCCTGCCTGGACGTGGACAACGGCCGGGTCGTCAAGGGCGTCAATTTCCAGAACCTGCGCGACGCGGGCGACCCCGTCGAGATGGCCCGGGTCTACGGGCAGGAGGGCGCCGACGAGCTGACCTTCCTCGACATCACCGCCTCGTCCGGCAACCGCGAGACCACGTACGACGTCGTGCGCCGCACGGCGGAGCAGGTCTTCATCCCGCTGACCGTGGGCGGCGGCGTCCGCACCGCGGAGGACGTCGACAAGCTGCTGCGCGCGGGCGCGGACAAGGTCGGCGTCAACACCGCGGCGATCGCACGGCCCGAGCTGATCCGCGAGATCGCGGAGCGGTTCGGCAGCCAGGTGCTGGTGCTCTCGGTCGACGCCCGGCGTACGCCCGCCGGCACCTTCGAGGTCACCACGCACGGCGGCCGCCGGGGCACGGGCATGGACGCCGTCGAGTGGGCGCACCGTGCCGCGGAGCTGGGCGCGGGGGAGATCCTGCTCAACTCCATGGACGCGGACGGTACGAAGGACGGCTACGACACCGAGATGATCCGGGCCGTGCGGAAGCATGTCTCCGTCCCGGTGATCGCCAGTGGCGGCGCTGGCCGCGTCGAGGACTTCGCCCCCGCGGTGGAGGCCGGCGCGGACGCGGTCCTGGCCGCGTCGGTGTTCCACTTCGGCGATCTGCGGATCGCGGACGTCAAGTCCGCGCTGAAGGCGGCGGGGCACCCGGTGCGGTGACCCTGCCGGGGGTACCCCGCTTGTCGCGGCTTCGCCGCTCGTCCTCAATCGCCGGACGGGCTGGAGAGTGCCGGGCCGGGCTTGATGGTGCCGGGCCAGGCTGGATGGTGCCGGGCCAGGCTGGATTTTCAGCGCGGGCGCGAAAATCCAGCCCGGCCGGCGTTTGAGGCCGAGCGGCGAAGCCGCGATAGGGGGCCCAGGGGGCGAAGCCCCCGGACTACCGCGCGGAGCGCGGTTGCGGGGTCCGGGGCACAGCCCCGGGAAACGGCGAAAGGGCGGGTCCGGGGCACAACTCACCCCCTACCCCCGGAAGAGCAGCACCACCGCCGCCGCGACCGCCGCCAGAATGATCGCGGCCACCCCATACGCCGGCCGGTGATCCCGCAGCACCGGCAGAACGCGGTCAGCCGCGAACCGCCCGGGCCCGGCCACCGCGAGCGCCGCCGCCGCGACGGCGACCAGCAGCGAGAACTCCACCCCGTTCGGGAGGAAGAACCCCCCGGCCCAGGTGACATCCAGCGCATTGATCATCGTGCCGAGCACGGCCGCCGCGGCGAGCGGCGTGAGCAGCCCCAGGAACAGGCCCACCCCGCCCAGCCCTTCGCTGAGACCCGCCACGACGGCCATGGCCCTGGGCGCCGGATAGCCGTATTCGGCGAAGAACTTCGCCGTCCCGTCGATCCCGCCCCCGCCGAACCAGCCGAACAGCTTCTGCGCCCCGTGCGCGGCCATGATCAGGCCGAGCATCAGACGCAGCAGCAGAAGTCCGGCGGAGGCGGCATCGGCGGCGGGATCGGGGGCGGTGAGCGAGGAACTGCGGTGGAAAACCATGGGGAGCCCTCCTCGGGTCAGGTTCCGGTCGTCCGGTCGGCCCCCCTGCAAAGATCAGTACGCAAAGACAAAGATCAGATACCCAGCTTCGCCGCACGCAGCTTCGCGATCGCCTCCTCATCGCCCTCCAGCTCCACCCGGGCGGCCTCCTGACGGCCGAAGGCGAACAGGAGCAGCTCGGCCGGCTCGCCGGTGACCGTGACCACCGGTGCGCCGCCCCGCGCCACCGCCGTACGCCCGTCGGGCCGCCGCAGCACCAGCCCGACCGGCGACTTGCGCCCGGCCAGCCGCGCGGCCTTCTCCAGCCGGCTCCACAGCAGATCGGCGAAGACCGGGTCGAGCTCGCGCGGCGTCCACTCCGCCTGGGCACGCCGCACGTCCTCGGTGTGCACATAGAACTCGACCGTGTTGGCCGCCTCGTCCACCTGCTTGAGGGCGAACGGCGAGGTCCGCGGCGGGCCCGTACGGATGAGCTGGAGGAGCTCCTCGTACGGCTTCGCCGCGTACTCGGCCTGGACGCGGTCCAGCCGGGAGGCCAGCGGCTTGATCAGTACTCCGGCCGCCGCGTCGGGACGGCGCTCGCGCACCACGACGTGTGCGGCCAGGTCACGGGTGGTCCAGCCCTCGCAGAGCGTCGGGGCATGCGGGCCCGCCGTTTCCAACAGGTCGGCCAGGAGCAGGCGTTCACGCTGTGCATGAGTTGACATGCCGTCAACCCTACGGCCGTCCTCCCGCCCCTGCCATGCTGCCGCGCCCGGCCCTGATGCCCCGCTAGCTGCCCGCCAGCGGCTCGGTCAGCTTGTCGCCGCCCGGCTTGTCGCTGCGGGTGAGCGAGCAGGCGACCGTGCGCTCGCCGCGCAGGAGGTAGGCCATCTTGGTGGGGTACAGCGCGTAGTAGTAGTACCTCTTGCCGTCGCCTATGGCCTTGAGCCGCTTCTCGGCATCCGTCTTGCACAGGTCCAGGGCCTTGCCGCGGATGTCGGAGTCGGTACCCATCGTGCCGGTGAGGGTCTCGTTGGATATCACCTCGCCGTCGTGCGTGCCGGTGCAGGACCTCTTCTCCACCTTGGTCACCGAGGGGGTCATCGACGGGGAGTCGAAGCACTCGCCGGGCTTCAGGCTGATCAGCGGCACGGTGGGATCCGCCGACGGCTCCGCGCTCGTGTCGTGGCTCGGCACGCCACCGCCGCCCGGGGCGCCGATGGACGGCGAGTACTGCGGCGACGGCGAGATCCCGCTGGGCGAGGCGGAAGCCTCGGACGACGCGGACGGCTGTGCCACCACGGGCTTGTCGTTCTTCTTGCTGCCCGTGAAGAAGATGACGCCGCCCACGGCCAGCCCCACCACCAGCACCGCCGCGACGACGATCGCGGCGACCTTCGCCCCGCGATTGCCCGACGGCGCGGGCGGCATGGGCGGCGCGGGCTGCTGCCCGTACGGCCCGTACTGCCCGTACGCTCCGAAGCCCTGGCCCTGTCCCTGGCCCTGGTTGTACGGCGGCATCGGCCCGCCGTAACCGCCCTGCGGCGGGCCCTGCGGCGGAGGCTGCCGGCCGTACGGCGGCTGCTGCTCCGGGGGAGGCCCGAAGCCCTGCGGCGGACCGAACCCGCCACCGCCGCCCGGCGGTTGCGGCGGGTTCGACGGGGGCGGAGGAGGCGGAGTCGTCATGACGGAAGCATGCCGCATCCCTCTGACAATTGTGCGAGTGGGATACCGCGGGATGCCTCCGGCATCATGAACACATGAACGGCCGCATTCCCACGGGCTCCTCCGCCCTCGACCCCGCCGTCGCCGCCCGCCTCAAGCGCAGCGCCGACGGCCTGGTGCCCGCCATCGCCCAGCAGTACGACACCGGCGAGGTGCTGATGCTCGGATGGATGGACGACGAGGCACTGCACCGCACCCTCACCACGGGCCGCTGCACCTACTGGAGCCGCAGCCGGCAGGAGTACTGGGTCAAGGGCGACACCTCCGGGCACGTCCAGCACGTCAAGTCCGTGGCCCTGGACTGCGACGGGGACACCCTGCTGGTGAAGGTCGACCAGACCGGCCCTGCCTGCCACACCGGTGACCGCACCTGTTTCGACTCCGGTGACCTGCCCCTGGGCGAGTAGGGGCAAGTAGGCTCCGCTGCCATGGCTGCCACGACCGCGTCCGCAACCCACGGGGGCACAAGCCCCGACGCCGACACCTTCCGCAAGCTCGCCAAGGACCGCCGGGTCATTCCCGTCACCCGGCGCCTCCTCGCCGACGGCGACACCCCCGTCGCCCTCTACCGCAAGCTCGCCGCCGAACGGCCCGGCACGTTCCTCCTGGAATCGGCGGAGAACGGGCGCACGTGGTCCCGCTACTCCTTCGTCGGCGTGCGCAGCGCCGCCACCCTGACCGTCCGCGACGGCGAGGCCCACTGGCTGGGCACTCCGCCCGTCGGCGTGCCCACCGACGGCGATCCGCTGCAGGCCCTGCGCGCCACGGTTGAGGCCCTGCACACCCCCCGCGACCTCATCGAGGGCGCGGGGCTGCCGCCCTTCACCGGCGGCATGGTGGGCTACCTCGGCTACGACGTCGTCCGCCGCCTGGAGAAGATCGGCACCCACCCCGGCGAGCAGGACACCCTCGGCCTGCCCGAGCTGACCATGCTGCTCACCTCGGACCTCGCCGTCCTCGACCACCGCGACGGCACCGTCCTGCTGATCGCCAACGCGATCAACCACAACGACCTCGAGACCGGCGTCGACGAGGCGTACGACGACGCCGTCGCCCGTCTGGACGCGATGACCGCCGACCTGTGCAGGCCCGTGCCCGCCCACCCGGCCGTCCTGCCCTCGGCCGAGCTGCCCGAGTTCACCGCGCGCTGGGGTGGGGCCGACTTCCGGGACGCCGTCGACGACATCAAGGAGCGCATCCGCGCGGGCGAGGCCTTCCAGGTCGTGCCCTCCCAGCGGTTCGAGACGCCCTGCACGGCCTCCGCCCTCGACGTCTACCGGGTGCTGCGGGCCACCAACCCGAGCCCGTACATGTACCTGCTCCGGTTCGACGGGTTCGACGTCGTCGGCTCCAGCCCCGAGGCTCTCGTCAAGGTCGAGGACGGGCGTGCCCTGCTCCACCCCATCGCCGGCACCCGCCCGCGCGGCGCCACCCCGCAGGCCGACGCCGCGCTCGCCGACGAGCTGCTCGCCGACCCCAAGGAGCGCGCCGAGCACCTGATGCTCGTCGACCTCGGCCGCAACGACCTCGGACGGGTCTGCCGGCCCGGCAGCGTCGAGGTCGTCGACTTCATGTCGATCGAGCGCTACAGCCACGTGATGCACATCGTCTCCACCGTCACCGGCCGCCTCGCCCCGGGGCACACCGCCTTCGACGTGCTCACCGCCTGCTTCCCCGCGGGCACCCTCTCCGGCGCGCCCAAGCCGCGGGCCATGCAGATCATCGAGGAGCTCGAACCCGCCCGCCGCGGCCTGTACGGCGGCTGCGTCGGCTACCTCGACTTCGCCGGGGACTCCGACACCGCCATCGCGATCCGCACCGCGGTGCTGCGCGACGGCACCGCCTACGTCCAGGCCGGTGCGGGCGTCGTCGCCGACTCCGACCCGGTCGCCGAGGACACCGAGTGCCGCAACAAGGCCGCCGCCGTGCTGCGCGCCGTGCACGCCGCGGACCGTCTCACCCTCCCGGGGGCACCGGCGTGACCCCGGCTGCGCGGGGCGCGGGGGCGCGGGGGATAGTGGATGCCGTGAGCGCAGCCGTACCCCACCCCCGTACCCACGCCGAGCCCGCAGCGCGCGGCGGCAGCAGGCGCAGCGTCGGTATCGCGCTGCTGTCGACGGCCGCGGGCTCCGCGCTCGTCCTCCTCGCCGGCGGCCGCACCTGGGCCGAAGGCGCGGCGGCCGGCGTCCGCGACACCGCGCGCGAGAGCGCCACCGGGCAGGACATCACCTCCCTGCCCGGCGCCCTGGCCGTCGTCGCCCTCGCCGCGCTCGTCGCCGTCTTCGCCGTACGCGGCGTGTCCCGCGTCCTCGTCGCCGCGCTCCTCGCCCTGTGCGGGGCAGGCGTCGTGGCGGGCGTCCTCACCAGTGCCGACGACACCGCGGCGCTGGAGGAGAAGGCCTCCCGCACCACCGGACTCACCGGCACCGCCATCGAACACGTCACCCACACCGGCTGGCCGTGGGTCGCCCTCGCGGGCGGAATCCTGCTGCTCCTCGCCGGCCTGCTCGCCCTGGTGGGCGGCCGCCACTGGCCCGCCATGTCCGGCCGGTACGAGCGCGACGGCACCCCCCGCCCCCGCCGCGCCCGCACCGCACCCGACCCCGAGCGCCCCGAGGAGCTGTGGAAGGCCCTCGACCGGGGTGAGGACCCCACCGGCGACACGGCGCGCTGAGCGGACCCCAGGTCCCTGTGACGGCGGGCCGTCGGGAACAATGACCGCGAGCGTTCTCCGCGTCGGCGGGCGCGACACAGCGACACAGCAATGACACAGCAACGAGGAGTCAACTCATGTCGAACCACGGTCACGGTCACACCCCGGCCGCCTGGACCGGTGTCATCATCGCCTTCATCGGCTTCTGCGTCGCCAGTGCGTTCATCGTGATGGCCAAGCCGGTCGGCTTCTGGGCCGGAATCGTCATCACCCTCCTCGGCGCCGTCGTCGGCGGGATCATGCGCCTCATGGGCCTCGGCCAGGCCAAGCGCAGCGCGCAGGTCCAGCAGGGCTGAGCCAGGTGCCCGGCGCAGCTCAGAGGCCCGTACGCACGCCCTGAGCTGCGCCTTCGCGTATCCCGGCGGAGACTTTGCAGTGTGCCGCACCCCGCACTCCCGCCGCTCGCGCACCGGCTCGCCGCGCCGCTCGGCGTCGCCGCGGGCCTGGGCGCCGCCGCCGCGTACGTCGGGGCCGTGGACCCGAATACGCCCGGCCACTACCCCGTGTGCCCGCTGCGGAGCCACACCGGCCTCTACTGCCCCGGCTGCGGCGGCCTGCGCGGCCTGCACGCGCTCGTGCACGGCGACATCGCCGCCGCCGTCGGGGCCAATGCGCTGGCCGTGGCCGGGTACGCGGCGTTCGCCGTCTTCTGGGCCGTCTGGCTGGTCCGGGCCGTACGGACCGGCGGCGGGATGACGCTCCCGCTGCGGGCGGGCCACTGGTGGGCGCTCGGCGCGCTGGTCCTGGCCTTCACGGTGATGCGGAACCTGCCGTTCGGCACCGTGCTCACACCCTGATCGCTCTTGACAGCCAACCGGATGCGAAACCTCTGCCCCGCGGCAAGTACCATCACAGTGTGCTGGTGAGGTGAGTACGAACCGCATCAGCCCAGATCATCCGAGTTCGGAAGGGGGCCGCTCGCGTGAGTGTGCTCGACGAGATCATCGACGGAGTCCGTGCCGACCTCGCGGAACGGCAGGCGCGCGTCAGCCTCGACGAGCTCAAGGCGCGGGCCGCCAGGGCGCCGCAGGTCAGGGACGGCGCCGCCGCCCTCCGCGGCGAGAACGTCGGCGTCATCTGCGAGGTCAAGCGCTCCAGCCCGTCCAAGGGCGCGCTCGCCGCGATCGCCGACCCCGCGGGGCTCGCCGCGGACTACGAGGCGGGCGGTGCGTCCGTCATCAGCGTGCTGACCGAGGAGCGCCGTTTCGGCGGCTCGCTCGCCGACCTCGAGGCCGTGCGCGCCCGGGTCGACATCCCCGTCCTGCGCAAGGACTTCATCGTCACCGCCTACCAGCTGTGGGAGGCGCGGGCCTACGGGGCCGACCTCGTCCTGCTGATCGTCGCCGCCCTCGAGCAGGAGGCGCTCGTCTCCCTCATCGAGCGGGCCGAGTCCATCGGGCTCACCCCGCTGGTCGAGGTGCACGACGAGGACGAGGCCGAGCGCGCGGTGGCCGCGGGAGCCCGGATCATCGGCGTCAACGCCCGCGACCTCAAGACTCTCGAGGTGGACCGGGGCACCTTCGCCCGGGTCGCACCGGAGATCCCGGACGGGATCGTCAAGATCGCCGAGTCCGGCGTGCGCGGGCCGCACGACCTGATCGCCTACGCGAACGACGGCGCGGACGCGGTGCTGGTGGGGGAGTCGCTCGTCACCGGGCGCGACCCCAGGGGCGCCGTCGCCGACCTGGTAGCCGCGGGGGCGCACCCCGCGCTGCGGCACGGCAGGAGCTGAGCCGCGTGGCCGCGTACGCACGGCTGGCCCGGGGGTGCCGCCCCCGGGGCTGCCGCGCGCCCGCGCGGCGCGTGCGGGGCCGCAGGGTGCGGTACCACATCGGCTGTGAGCCGGGGCAGATCAACGGGCGCCGATGGCGTGGTGGGATGCGTTGTCGCTTTCCCCACCCGTCCGTCCATCACCCGGAGCACACAAGTGACTCAAGAGAGTTTCTTCCTGCCTGACCCCGAAGGCCAAGTCCCCACCACCACCGGCTACTTCGGCGCGTTCGGCGGCAAGTTCATCCCCGAGGCGCTCGTCGCCGCCGTCGACGAGGTCGCCGCGGAGTACGAGAAGGCGAAGGCCGATCCCGCCTTCGCGGCCGAGCTCAACGACCTGCTGGTCAACTACACCGGGCGCCCCAGTGCCCTGACCGAGGTGCCCCGCTTCGCCGAACACGCGGGCGGCGTCCGGATGTTCCTCAAGCGCGAGGACCTCAACCACACCGGCTCCCACAAGATCAACAATGTGCTGGGCCAGGCCCTGCTCACCAAGCGCATGGGCAAGACCCGGGTCATCGCCGAGACCGGCGCCGGCCAGCACGGCGTCGCCACCGCCACCGCCTGTGCGCTCTTCGGCCTCGAATGCACCATCTACATGGGCGAGGTGGACACCGAGCGCCAGGCGCTCAACGTCGCCCGGATGCGCATGCTCGGCGCCGAGGTCATCGCCGTGAAGTCCGGCAGCCGCACCCTCAAGGACGCCATCAACGAGGCGTTCCGCGACTGGGTCGCCAACGTGGACCGTACGCACTACCTCTTCGGCACGGTCGCCGGCCCCCACCCCTTCCCCGCGCTGGTGCGCGACTTCCACCGGGTCATCGGCGTCGAGGCCCGCCGCCAGCTCCTGGAGCGCGCCGGGCGCCTGCCCGACGCGGCCGTCGCCTGCGTCGGCGGCGGCTCCAACGCCATCGGCCTGTTCCACGCCTTCCTCCCCGACGCCGGCGTGAGGCTCATCGGCTGCGAACCCGGCGGGCACGGCGTCGAGACCGGCGAGCACGCGGCCACCCTCACCCAGGGCACCCCGGGCATCCTGCACGGCTCGCGCTCGTACGTCCTGCAGGACGAGGACGGCCAGATCACCGAGCCCTACTCCATCTCGGCCGGGCTCGACTACCCCGGCATCGGCCCCGAGCACTCCTACCTCAAGGACATCGGCCGCGCCGAGTACCGGTCCGTCACCGACGACGAGGCCATGCAGGCCCTGCGCCTGCTCTCGCGGACCGAGGGCATCATCCCGGCCATCGAGAGCGCACACGCCCTGGCCGGCGCGCTCGACGTGGGCAAGGAACTGGGCCCCGACGGGCTGATCGTGGTCAACCTCTCCGGACGCGGCGACAAGGACATGGACACGGCCGCCCGCTACTTCGGGCTGTACGAGAAGAACGAGGGGGCCAAGTGATGGCAGGGAACCTGGAGTTGCTGAGCTCCGTCATCGCCGCGGCCCGCGCCGAGAACCGTGCCGCGCTCGTCGGCTACCTCCCGGCCGGCTTCCCCACCGTGGACGACGGCGTGCAGGCCGTCACCGCCATGCTCGACGGCGGCTGCGACATCGTCGAGGTCGGACTGCCGCACAGCGACCCCGTCCTCGACGGCCCGGTCATCCAGACCGCCGACGACATCGCCCTGCGCGGCGGCGTACGCATCGCCGACGTGATCGACACCGTCCGCCGGGCGCACGAGACGACCGGCGCGCCCATCCTGTGCATGACGTACTGGAACCCCGTCGACCACTACGGCCCCGAGCGGTTCGCGGCCGACCTCGCCGCCGCCGGGGGAGCGGGCTGCATCCTGCCCGACCTGCCGGTCGAGGAGTCCGAGGCCTGGCGCAAGGCCGCCGAACAGCACGGCCTGGCCACGGTGTTCGTGGTCGCGCCGAGCAGCCGCGACGAACGGCTCGCCAGGATCACCGCGGCGGGCAGCGGCTTCGTCTACGCCGCCTCGCTCATGGGCGTCACCGGAACCCGCGAGTCCGTCGGACAGGAGGCGCGGCAGCTGGTGCAGCGCACCAAGGCTGTCACCGAACTGCCGGTCTGCGTCGGCCTCGGCGTCTCCAACGCCGAACAGGCCGCGGAAGTCGCCCAGTTCGCGGACGGTGTCATCGTGGGCTCGGCGTTCGTCAAGCGGCTCCTCGACGCCCCGGACCGCGAGGCCGGCCTCGCCGCCGTGCGCACCCTCGCGGGTGAACTCGCGGAAGGTGTGCGCAAGCGCGCATAACTCGATGGAAGGAACCTGACGCCGGGGGTGCGCATGAGCGCACCCCCGGTTCGTTGTACGGGGACGTGAGTCAGAAGAACAGCGAGGGAAAGCGCAGCGCCCGCGAGCGGCTGCACGAACAGCGCCGCAGAGAAGCGGCCCGCGGGAATTTCCGGCGGCAGGCGAAGGTGGCCGGTGCGGTGGTGGCGGTGCTCGCCGTCGGCGGCGGGATCGCCGTCTGGGCCGCCACCTCCCACCACGGCGGCGGTACGGAGCATGCCTCCGGCGCCCTGGCCCCGCCCCAGGGCGCGCTCGGCAAGGACCGCAGCGCGATCCCGGTCGGCAGGACCGCGGCCAAGGAGACCCTCGTGGTCTACGAGGACTTCCGCTGCCCCGCCTGCGCCCAGTTCGAGAACGCCTTCCGGGACACGATCCACACGCTCGAGAACAAGGGCAAACTCAGGGCCGAGTACCACATCGTCACACTCATCGACAAGAACCTCGGCGGCAAGGGCTCGCTCAACGCGGCCAACGCGGCGGCCTGCGCACAGGACGAGGGCCGGTTCGCCGACTACCACGACGTGCTCTACAAGAACCAGCCGCTCGAGACGAACGACACCTACGCCAAGAAGTCCCGGCTGATCGAACTGGCCGGCAAGGTCGAGGAGCTGAACACCCCCGGCTTCCAGAAGTGCGTGGACGACGGCACCCACAACTCCTGGGTGCAGCACAACCAGGAGACCTTCAACAAGTCCGCGTACCGTGCCACCCCCACCGTGCTGCTCGACGGCAAGAGCCTCTACGGCGACCCGGCCAACCCCCTGACGCCGGCCAAGCTGACCGAGCTGGTCACCGCGGCGGGGAAGAGGAGCTGAGGCGCCCGGACCACGTTACGCAGCTGTTGTGGCAGGTGGGTTGCCGGTTGTGTGCCCCGGCAAGGTAGCGTCGGTGCTGCCATGAATCTCGCATACATTCCCAGCCCGTCGACCGGCGTGGTCCACCTCGGGCCGATCCCGCTGCGCGGCTACGCCTTCTGCATCATCATCGGCGTCTTCGTCGCCGTCTGGCTCGGCAACCGGCGCTGGGTCGAGCGCGGCGGCCGGGCCGGGACGGTCGCGGACATCGCCGTCTGGGCGGTGCCCTTCGGCCTCGTGGGCGGCCGGCTCTACCACGTGATCACCGACTACGAGCTGTACTTCGGCGAGGGCCGGAACTGGGTCGACGCCTTCAAGATCTGGGAGGGCGGGCTCGGCATCTGGGGCGCCGTCGCCCTCGGCGCGGTGGGCGCGTGGATCGGCTGCCGCCGGCGCGGCATCCCGCTGCCCGCCTGGGCCGACGCCGTCGCCCCCGGCCTCGCGGTGGCCCAGGCCATCGGCCGCTGGGGCAACTGGTTCAACCAGGAGCTCTACGGCAAGCCGACGGACCTGCCGTGGGCGCTGAAGATCGACGCTGACCCGGCGATCGGCCGGGTCGCCGGCACGTACCACCCGACGTTCCTGTACGAGTCCCTGTGGTGCCTGGGCGTCGCCGCCCTGGTGATCTGGGCGGACCGCCGGTTCAAGCTCGGCCACGGCCGGGCCTTCGCCCTCTACGTCGCCGCGTACACGGTGGGCCGGTTCTGGACCGAGTACCTGCGCGTCGACACGGCGCACCACGTCCTGGGCATGCGGCTGAACAACTGGACGGCGATCCTGGTCTTCCTCATGGCCGTCGCCTACATCGTGATCTCGCAGAAGCGGGTGCCCGGCCGCGAGGCGGTCGTCGAGCCCGCGGCGGTGGCGGAGGCGGCACCGGCCGAGGGCGAGAAGACGGACGACGAGTCGACTGCCGAGACGACGGAGAAGGTCGAGAAGACCGAGAAGGATCCCAAGCTCCGGTAAAGCCGCAGGTCAGAGCGGTAAGTTCGGCCTTCCTTGCTAGCGGATCACCCCCATTCGTGCGTACCTTCGACTCGGATGGGGGTGGAGCGATGTGCTCCTCCCCCGGCGAAGGGAGTACCCGCAGCATGTCTGTCCTCGACTCGGTGGCACCGGCGCACATCGCCCACCGTGACAACCACACGCACCGCGACGTCAACGGCGGCTGGCTGCGCCCGGCGGTCTTCGGCGCGATGGACGGGCTGGTCTCCAACCTGGCCCTGATGACGGGCGTCGCCGGTGGTTCCGCCACCTCCCAGACGATCGTGATCACCGGACTGGCCGGGCTCGCGGCCGGCGCGTTCTCCATGGCGGTCGGCGAGTACACCTCGGTCGCCTCCCAGCGCGAGCTGGTCCTCGCCGAGCTCGACGTCGAGCGGCGCGAGCTGCGCAAGCACCCGGCCGACGAGCTGGAGGAGCTGGCCGCGCTCTACGAGTCCCGGGGCGTCGAGCCCGACCTCGCGCGCGAGGTCGCCAGGCAGCTGTCCAACGACCCGGAGCAGGCGCTCGAGATCCACGCCCGCGAGGAGCTGGGCATAGACCCCTCCGACCTGCCGTCCCCGATGACCGCCGCCGTGGCCTCCTTCGGCTCCTTCGCCCTCGGCGCGCTGCTGCCCGTGCTGCCCTACCTGCTCGGGATGAGCCAGTTGTGGCCCGCCGTGCTGCTGGCCCTGATCGGACTGTTCGCCTGCGGCGCCGTCGTCGCCCGGGTCACGGCCCGCTCGTGGTGGTTCAGCGGACTGCGCCAGCTGCTGCTCGGCGGGGCGGCCGCGGGTGTGACTTACCTCCTCGGTATTGCATTCGGCACCGCTGTCGGGTGATGCTCTATGCGAGCCACCGCATAACAAACAGGTTTCACTGCGGTTTCAAGGCTCCGCGTGCAGGGCACACATCCACAAGCGCCGCGCTTCCTTGAGCGTCCCGCCATCCGATGGTGTCCACATGGTGGACGTTCCGTATCCGCTTTGCGAGAAGCGCCCCATCATGTAGCCTGCACCAAATTTCGCGGAGGGCCAACGTCGTCCCTCGGCACATGCACACGCCATGACTGCCAAGACGACGACGGGAGCGCCGATGCGTTCTGCATCCCACCCCGCCCAGCAGGGACTGTACGACCCGCGCAATGAGCACGACGCCTGCGGCGTGGGCTTTGTCGCGACCCTCACCGGCGAGGCGAGCCACATGCTGGTGGAAGAGGCGCTGACCGTCCTGCGCAATCTCGAGCACCGCGGCGCCACCGGCTCCGAGCCCGACTCGGGCGACGGTGCGGGCATCCTCGTCCAGATTCCGGACACCTTCCTGCGGGCGAGCGTCACGTTCGAGCTCCCCGCCCCGGGTGCGTACGCGGTGGGCATCGCCTTCCTGCCGGAGGACGCGGACGCGGAGGCCGTCTCGCGGATCGAGACGATCGCGGCCGAGGAGGGCCTCACCGTCCTCGGCTGGCGCGATGTCCCCGTCGTGCCCGAACTGCTCGGCAGCACCGCGCGCGCCACGATGCCCGTCTTCCGGCAGCTGTTCGTAGCGGACGGTACGAGCACCGGAATCGCCCTGGACCGCAAGGCGTTCGTGCTGCGCAAGCGTGCCGAGCGCGAGGCCGGCGTCTACCTCCCCTCGCTCTCCGCCCGCACCATCGTCTACAAGGGCATGCTCACCACCGGGCAGTTGGAGCCGTTCTTCCCTGACCTGTCCGACCGCCGGTTCGCCACGGCCATCGCGCTGGTGCACTCCCGGTTCTCCACCAACACCTTCCCGAGCTGGCCGCTCGCCCACCCGTACCGGTTCGTCGCGCACAACGGTGAGATCAACACCGTGGCGGGCAACCGCAATTGGATGCGCGCCCGCGAATCCCAGCTGGGCAGCGAGCTGTTCGGAGCGGGGGAGGGCCTGGAGCGGACCTTCCCCGTGTGCACCCCGAGTGCCTCGGACTCCGCCTCCTTCGACGAGGTGCTGGAACTCCTCCACCTGGGCGGGCGTTCGCTGCCGCACAGCGTGCTGATGATGATCCCCGAGGCGTGGGAGAACCACACCTCGATGGATCCGGCGCGACGCGCCTTCTACCAGTACCACTCCACCCTGATGGAGCCCTGGGACGGACCGGCCTGTGTGGCCTTCACCGACGGTACGGTCGTCGGCGCCGTTCTCGACCGCAACGGCCTGCGTCCGGGCCGGTACTGGGTGACCGACGAGGGGATGGTCGTCCTCTCCTCGGAGGTCGGTGTCCTGGACATCGACCCTGCCAGGGTCGTCCGCAAGGGCCGCCTCCAGCCGGGCCGGATGTTCCTGGTCGACACGGTCGAACACCGCATCATCGAGGACGACGAGATCAAGGCCGGTCTCGCCGCCGAACAGCCCTACCAGGAGTGGCTCGAGGCCGGCCTGATCGACCTCGCCGAGCTCCCCGAGCGCGAGCACATCGTGCACACGCACGCCTCCGTCACCCGCCGCCAGCAGACCTTCGGCTACACCGAGGAGGAGCTGCGTGTCCTCCTCGCCCCGATGGCCAAGTCCGGTGCGGAACCGATCGGTTCCATGGGCACGGACTCGCCGATCGCCGCGCTCTCCGAGCGTCCGCGCCTGCTCTTCGACTACTTCACCCAGCTCTTCGCCCAGGTCACCAACCCGCCCCTGGACGCCATCCGGGAGGAACTGGTCACCTCGCTGGTCTCCTCCCTCGGCCCGCAGGGCAACCTCCTGGAGCCGACCGCGGCCTCCTGCCGCAGCGTCACCCTGCCGTTCCCGGTGATCGACAACGACGAGCTGGCCAAGCTCATCCACATCAACGCCGACGGCGACCTGCCCGGCCTCAAGGCCGTCACCCTCTGCGGCCTCTACCGCGTCAGCGGTGGCGGCGAGGCGCTGGCCGCCCGGCTCGAGGCGATGTGCGCCGAGGCCGACGCGGCGATCGAGGACGGCGCCCGGCTGATCGTCCTCTCCGACCGGCACTCCGACGCCGAACACGCGCCGATTCCCTCGCTGTTGCTCACCTCCGCCATCCACCACCACCTCATCCGCACCAAGCAGCGCACCCAGGTGGGCCTGCTGATCGAGGCCGGTGACGTGCGCGAGGTGCACCATGTCGCGCTGCTGATCGGCTACGGGGCCGCGGCCGTCAACCCGTACCTGGCCATGGAGTCCGTCGAGGACCTCGTCCGCGCGGGCACCTACCTGCCGGACGTCGCCCCCGAGGACGCCATCCGCAACCTCATCCGGGCGCTCGGCAAGGGCGTGCTGAAGGTGATGTCCAAGATGGGCATCTCCACCGTGGCCTCCTACCGGGGTGCCCAGGTCTTCGAAGGCGTGGGCCTGGAGGCCGAGTTCGCCGACACCTACTTCCACGGCACCGCCACCAAGATCGGCGGCATCGGCCTGGACGTCATAGCGCGGGAGGTCGCGGCCCGGCACGCCAAGGCCTACCCGGCCACCGGCATCCCCGCGAGCCACCGCCGGCTGGAGATCGGCGGCGAGTACCAGTGGCGCCGCGAGGGCGAGCCGCACCTCTTCGACCCCGACACGGTCTTCCGCCTCCAGCACTCCACGCGCACCCGGCGCTACGACATCTTCCAGCAGTACACGCGGCGCGTGAACGAGCAGTCCGAGCGGCTGATGACCCTGCGCGGCCTGTTCTCGTTCAAGGGCGACCGCACCCCCGTCCCCCTCGACGAGGTCGAGCCGGTCAGCGAGATCGTCCGGCGTTTCTCCACCGGCGCCATGTCCTACGGCTCCATCTCGCAGGAGGCCCACGAGACCCTCGCCATTGCCATGAACCGGCTGGGCGCCAAGTCCAACACCGGCGAGGGCGGCGAGGACCCGGAGCGCCTGCACGACCCGGAGCGCCGCTCGAGCATCAAGCAGGTCGCCTCCGGCCGCTTCGGCGTCACCAGCGAATACCTGGTCAATGCCGACGACATCCAGATCAAGATGGCGCAGGGCGCCAAGCCCGGCGAGGGCGGCCAGCTGCCCGGCCACAAGGTCTACCCGTGGGTCGCGAAGACCCGGCACTCGACGCCCGGCGTCGGGCTGATCTCCCCGCCGCCGCACCACGACATCTACTCCATCGAGGACCTCGCCCAGCTCATCCACGACCTCAAGAACGCCAACCCGGCCGCCCGCATCCATGTGAAGCTGGTCTCCGAGGTCGGCGTCGGCACGGTCGCGGCCGGAGTCTCCAAGGCCCACGCCGACGTGGTGCTGATCTCCGGACACGACGGCGGCACCGGCGCCTCGCCCCTGACGAGCCTCAAGCACGCGGGCGGCCCCTGGGAGCTGGGCCTGGCCGAGACCCAGCAGACCCTGCTGCTCAACGGCCTGCGCGACCGCATCGTCGTGCAGACCGACGGCCAGCTCAAGACCGGCCGCGACGTGGTGATCGCCGCCCTGCTCGGCGCCGAGGAGTTCGGCTTCGCCACCGCGCCCCTGGTCGTCTCCGGCTGCGTCATGATGCGCGTCTGCCACCTGGACACCTGTCCGGTCGGTATCGCCACCCAGAACCCCGTCCTGCGCGAACGCTTCAGCGGCAAGGCCGAGTTCGTCGTCAACTTCTTCGAGTTCATCGCCGAGGAGGTCCGTGAGCTCCTCGCCGAACTGGGCTTCCGCACCCTCGAGGAGGCCGTCGGCCACGCCGAACTCCTCGACACCGCCCGGGCCGTCGACCACTGGAAGGCCCAGGGCCTCGAGCTGGCACCGCTGTTCCATGTGCCGGACCTGCCCGCGGGGGCCGTCCGCCACCGCGTCGCCGCACAGGACCACGGCCTGGAGAAGGCCCTCGACAACCAGCTGATCAAGCTGGCCGCCGACGCCCTCAACGCGGTGGGTGCCGAGGAGATCCACCCCGTACGGGCCCAGGTCCCCATCCGCAACATCAACCGCACCGTCGGCACCATGCTCGGCCACGAGGTGACCAAGCGGTTCGGCGGCGACGGGCTGCCGGACGGCACCATCGACATCGTCTTCACCGGCTCCGCGGGCCAGTCCTTCGGCGCGTTCCTGCCGCGCGGCATCACCCTGCGGCTGGAGGGCGACGCCAACGACTACGTCGGCAAGGGCCTGTCCGGCGGCCGGGTCGTCGTCCGCCCCGACCGGGGCGCCGACCACCTCGCCGAGTACTCCACCATCGCGGGCAACACCCTTGCCTACGGCGCCACCGGCGGCGAGATGTTCCTGCGCGGCAGCACCGGCGAGCGGTTCTGTGTCCGCAACTCCGGGGCCACCGTGGTCTCCGAGGGCGTCGGTGACCACGGCTGCGAGTACATGACCGGCGGCCGGGCGGTCGTCCTCGGACCGACCGGACGCAACTTCGCGGCCGGCATGTCCGGAGGCATTGCCTACGTCATCGACCTCGCCCCCGACAACGTCAACAAGGAGCTGGCCGCCGCCGTCACCACCCTCGACGCCGACGACCGGCGGTGGCTGCACGACGTGGTGCGCCGCCACCAGGAGGAGACCGGCTCGACCGTCGCCGCCGCCCTCCTCGCCGGCTGGGACACGGCCGTCACCCGCTTCAGCAAGGTCGTGCCCCCCACCTACCAGGCAGTGCTCGCCGCCAAGGACGCCGCCGAGCGAGCCGGTCTCTCCGAGGCCGAGACCCACGAGAAGATGATGGAGGCGGCGACCCATGGCTGACCCGAAGGGCTTTCTGACCACCGACCGTGAAGTCGCCGCGACGCGGCCGGCCGGCGAGCGCGTCCGCGACTGGAACGAGGTCTACGTCCCCGGCTCGCTGCTGCCCGTCATCAGCAAGCAGGCCGGCCGCTGCATGGACTGCGGCATCCCGTTCTGCCACAACGGCTGTCCGCTCGGAAACCTCATCCCCGAGTGGAACGACTACGCCTACCGCGACGACTGGCGGGCCGCCAGCGAGCGGCTGCACGCGACCAACAACTTCCCCGAGTTCACCGGGCGGTTGTGCCCCGCCCCGTGCGAGGCCGCGTGCGTGCTCGGCATCAACCAGCCGCCCGTGACCATCAAGAACGTCGAGGTCACCATCATCGACAAGGCGTGGGCGACCGGTGACGTCACCCCCCAGCCGCCCGAGCGGCTCTCGGGCAAGACCGTCGCCGTCATCGGCTCCGGCCCGGCCGGCCTCGCCGCCGCCCAGCAGCTGACCCGGGCCGGCCACACCGTGGCCGTGTACGAACGCGCCGACCGCATCGGCGGGCTGCTGCGCTACGGCATCCCCGAGTTCAAGATGGAGAAGCGCCACATCAACCGGCGCATCGAGCAGATGCGGGCTGAGGGCACGAAGTTCCGTACGGAGGTGGAGATCGGACGGGACATCTCGGGTGCGCAGCTGCGCGGCCGCTACGACGCGGTCGTCATCGCCGCCGGGGCCACCATGTCCCGTGACCTGCCCGTTCCCGGGCGGGAGTTGAAGGGCATCCACTTCGCGATGGAGTACCTGCCCTTCGCCAACAAGGTGCAGGAGGGCGACTTCGTCGCCCCGCCGATCACCGCCGAGGGCAAGCACGTCGTCGTCATCGGCGGCGGCGACACCGGCGCCGACTGCGTCGGCACGGCCCACCGCCAGGGCGCGGCGTCCGTCACCCAGCTGGAGATCATGCCACGGCCGGGGGAGGAGCGGACGGCTTCGCAGCCGTGGCCGACGTTCCCCATGCTCTACAAGGTCACCTCGGCGCACGAGGAGGGCGGCGAGCGGATCTATTCCGTGTCCACGACCCGCTTCGAGGGCGACGAGGACGGCCATGTGCAGTGGCTGCATCTCGTCGAGGTCGAGTTCAAGGACGGCAAGCTCGAGCAGAAGCCGGGCACGGAGCGAAGGATTCCGGCCCAACTGGTCACGCTGGCCATGGGGTTCACGGGCACGGACCGCGGTAACGGTCTGGTGGAGCAGCTGGGGCTGGAGCTGGACGCCCGCGGCAACATCGCCCGCGACGAGGACTTCGCAACGAACGTGCCGGGTGTGTACGTCGCCGGTGACGCGGGCCGCGGCCAGTCCCTGATCGTCTGGGCGATCGCGGAGGGCCGCTCCGCGGCGCGGGCGGTGGACCGCCACCTCACCGGTGCGAGCACGCTGCCGGCTCCGATCCGTCCGACGGACCGGGCGCTCACGGCCTGAGCAGCTGGTCTTCGACCTCGGCAGCACGACCGACAAGCGGACGTATGCGGGCAAGGCCGGCCAGTCGCTGCCGGGTGTGGACCTCACCGGCTACCGGACCTTCAAGGACACCAAGTTCGGGGCGAGCTTCGAGGGACAGACCCAGATCGGTCTGGGCGTACGGGCCAAGCTGCCGTTCCGCGTGCTCCAGTCCGGCGACAAGCTGATCGTGGACGTGGCGCACAGCTGGTAGGGGTGGGGGAGTTGTGCCCCGGTCCCGCCCTTTCGCCGTTTCCTGGGGCTGTGCCCCAGACCCCGCTTGTCGCGGCTTCGCCGCTCGTCCTCAATCGCCGGACGGGCTGGAGAGTGCCGGGCCGGGCTGGATTTTCAGCGCGGGCGCGAAAATTCAGCCCGTCCGGCGATTGAGGACAACCGCGCGGGGCGCGGTTTCGGGGTCCGGGGGCTTGCCCCCGGAGGAAACGGTGAAAGGGCGGGACCGGGGCAAGCATCCCTACGTCCCCGGCGACGACGACTCGGCCGTCACCTGCTGGAACACCACCCTCGCATCCTCTGTGTACACCCCCACCGCACCCTTCAGATAAGGCCGCTCCTGATCCTGGTAGGCGACCAACCCCCGCCCTCCCACACTCACTTCCATCCGCGCGTCCCGCTGCGCGATCCGCACGTCCGACCACTTCCCGACCGGAAAGCTCTCCGCCCCCGTGGCGAGGAACCGCTGACCCCCCGGGTACGCCGGATCCCGCTTGCCCAGCTCCCAGCCGTTCGGCTTGAGGGTGATGTAGTAGAAGTGCTCGGGATCGCTGTACGCCCACAGCAGCCACGGCACCTCCCAGGGATTCGGCTTCGGCGTCCGCAACTGCTTGACGGTCCGCATGCGCGCCTCGTAGGAGACGTTGTCGTACGTCGCCGTGGAGACGACCAGCCCGGCGTGGGTCTCGTCGGGGCGCCGGGCCGGCTCCGGGGACAGGGCCAGCTCGTCGTCCCGGCCGATGTTCGTGCCCTTGCCGTCGTACACGGACCGCCACGGGCCGTGGACCGAACCGTCGGCCCACGGCCGGCCCGAGCCGTCGCCCGCCCACAGGGCGTCGAGCGCGAACGCGAGACCCACCAGCGCGGCCACTGCGATCAGGCCGAGACAGAGCAGCCGTTGAACTCTCGTCATGCTGTCGAGTATGACCCGGGTCACTCCGACAGACGGACGATCAGCGGATCCTCCGGAGCGACCGGCTCCGCGTCCGCCCCGAAGTCCTCGGCGAGCTGCGCGACAATCCGTTCGGTGGCGCGGCCGTCACCGAACGGATTGCCCGCGGTCGCCATCCGCTCGTACGCCGCCGGATCGTCCAGCAGCCGTATCGCCGCGTCCAGGATCACCTCCGGCACGGTACCGACCAGCGCGGCCGCACCCGCCTCCACCGCCTCGGGCCGCTCCGTGGTCGTCCGCAGGACCAGGGCCGGCTTGCCGAGGCTCGGCGCCTCCTCCTGCACACCGCCCGAGTCGGTCAGCACGATGTCGCACGCGGCGAGCGTGGCGGAGAAGTCGAGGTAGCCCAGCGGCTCCACCACCCGGATGTTCGGGTGACCGGTCAGCTCGGGGAGCAGAGCCTCCCGCACCGCCGGGCTCTTGTGCAGCGGCAGCAGAAGCTCCACGTCGCCCCGGTCGGCGAGACGCCGCAGCGCCCGGCCCATGCCCCGCATCGTGTCGCCCTGGTTCTCCCGGCGGTGCAGGGTGAGCAGGACACGCCGCAGACCGGTGGTGAAGTGGCTGCGCCCCGCACCCCGGTCCAGGACCCACAGCAGATTGTCGATGACGGTGTTGCCGGTCGTGAACACCTCCGATTCCGGCACGCCTTCGGCCGTGAGATGCCCGGCCGCACGGGGCGTGGGCGCGAAGTGCCAGCGCGCCACGCGCCCGATGAGCCGCCGGTTGAGCTCCTCGGGGAAGGGGTTGTCGGGCACCCCGGTGCGCAGGCCCGCCTCGACGTGGGCGACGGGCACGTGCTCGTAGAACGCCGCGAGGGCGCCGGTGAGGGCGGTCGTCGTGTCGCCCTGCACGATCACGAGGTCGGGGCGCTGGTCACGGATCACCTCGCCCAGGCCGTCGATCAGCCGGGCGGTGAGGGTGGACAGCTGCTGGCGCTCGCGCATCACGTCGAGCTCGGTGCGTTCGTGGATCTGGAGGAGGTCCAGCATCTGGTGCAGCATCTCGCGGTGCTGGCCGGTGGTCACGACGAGGGGCTCGAAGAGCGGGGACGCGGCCATGCCGCGCACCACCGGCGCGAGCTTGATCGCCTCCGGGCGGGTTCCCAGCACGAGCATGGCCCGCACCGGCGCGTTGAGCATGTTCGGGGCATCAGTCATGTTCGAAGACATGGTTCTCCCTCGGGGAAGAGTCGGGGAAGAGTCTGCGGTGAGGTCGCCGGCGTTACGTACGCGCGGTCTTGAGCCAGGTCTGCTTGCCGGTCAGCATCCGCCACAGCCCCCACCATCCGGCGGCGAACCATATGTAGCCGTAGAAGATGAAGACATGGGACAGCAGGACCGCGCGCATCAGCCCGAGGCCCTGTTCGCGCCGGGAGTACACCCAGCCGTAGATGTACGCCGCCGTGAACGACAGCACGTAGGGGCCGAGCAGCCACATCGGGCCGATCAGCGAGTGCCCGGCCTCGAACGAGCCGATGACCGTGCCGCCCACGGCGACGAGGAAGGACAGCGGCAGCAGTGAGGTGAGCAGGATCAGCACCGGGCTGGAGAGGTGGTAGAGCAGGTCCACCGCGGCCCGGACAGGGACTTCGCGGACGATCAGCGGGACGAGGCTCGCCGACTGCAGGTGCCCCTGGAACCAGCGCGAGCGCTGGCGCACCAGGCGCCGTACGTCGAGCACGGCCTGCTGGGAGACCGCGGCCGAGGTGCAGTGCTGGTTGGTCCAGCCGCCGGCGATCAGCCGTACGCCGAGGTCGAGGTCCTCGGTGAGCGAGTCGCTCCACGGGCCGGAGCCGTCCTCGCCCATGAGGGTGTCGAGCGCGGCGAGCCGCATGAACTGGCCGTTGCCGCCCATCCCGACGCTGCCGATGTAGCGCCGGGCGCTCTGGAAGATGTCGCCGTAGACGACGAACTCCATGTCCTGGAGCCGGGCGAGCATGCCCTGATGGCGGTTGTACATCCGCACACCGATCTGGGTTCCGCCGGTGCGCGGGTTGTCGAAGTACGGGTCGACCGCCTGGACCACGTGCTGGTCGAGCCGCCCGTCCGCGTCCACGACGCAGACGATGACATCGTGCGGGTCGCGCCCGTCGAGCAGGCCCGCCTCCCGCAGATGACGGATCCCGGCGTTGAGCGCGGCTCCTTTTCCCTTGCGGGCATTGGGCAGTTGGCGCTGGAGCAGCCGGACCCGGTGGGGCTCGGCTGCACGGGCGAGGTGCGCGATCTCGCCCGTACGGTCGTCGGAGGCGTCGTCGATGACCAGGGCCAGGACGTTCCCGGCGGGCAGGGCGGTGATCCGGGCCAGGCTCTCCGCGAGGACCTTCTCCTCGTTCAGACAGGCGAGAAGGAAGATGTACAGGCGCTCCTCGCGCGGGCCGCGACCGCGCCGGAAGTGGCGCCGCGAGAGAAGAAAGAGAGAAGTGTTGTAGCACCCGGCCATCACGATGATGGCGATGCTGGACCAGATCAGGATTTCGGTGTTCACCGGCGACCGCCGGCATGACGGCCGGCGGGACGACCGCCGGAATTCCGTATGCCGAACCAGAATTTCGCCGCAAGAAGCGCCGCGGCGATCGTGCAGTAGAGCAGAAAGCCCGCCCCGGCGGCTTCCTGGAGGTCTTTTGCGAACGGCAGTCCCGGCAGTACATGCGGGGCCGCCGTCAGCCCGGCCATGGGCACCACCGTGCCCAGAGCGGGTTTTCCGTACATGAGTTCCCCCCGGAATTCGACCCCGACCGAGGCTCGATCGAAGCTTGTGGGGACCGTAGCAGACCAGGGAAGACGTGCCGCCGTCCTGATGCAATCCACTCAATCGGAATTGACGCCTCTGGTGACCGGTCGGTAATTTCGCCTGCTCGGAACGGGGCTGTGATGAATGAGGCGTGTGGTCTACGCCAATGCGTTTGTCGATAAGTGACGATGTCGGCTCGGAATTGCCCATTAACGGCGTGTTGACAGGGGTGCCGGTCGCCACAAGAATCGGCCAACTATCGGGCCTGTTCCCGGTGTCCGGGGGGACGGCGGGGGACGGCAAAGATATCTCAATCAGGGGGGAAGGGAAATGAAAAAATCCCGGAGGAGAACACACAAGTTCCGTATCCCGCTCGCTGCCGCGATAGCCGCGGTCCTGCTGGGCGGCGTCGCGCTTTCCACCGGCTACGGGGCCGAACCGGCCGCGAAGCCCGCACCGAAGCCGTCGCAGCATCAGCACGGGTCCGCGTTGGCCGCGGGGCTGTCGCAGGCGTCGGCCAAGGACCTCAAGGCCCGGGTGGCGGCGGAGCTGGCGAACGACAAGCTGCGCAAGGCGAAGAAGCTCGTCATCCGCCCGGCCGCCGCACACGCCACGGCCGCCAAGGCCGCTCCGGTCAAGGCCGCTCCGGCGGTGGCGAAGACAACACCCGCTGTTCGTGCGGGAGTTGCCACCGCCACTCCCGCCGCCACGGGCGGCGCCTCCGCGCTCGTCCTCTACGACAACACCGGCCCCTACGGGTCGCTGGGCGAGCTCTACGCGATGGCGACCGCCAACCTCGGCGGCCACTTCGGCACCGTGACCTCCAAGCCCGTCTCGTCCTACACGGCGGGCATGGTCAACCAGTACACGGCCACGGTCTACATCGGCTCGACCTACTACGGCGGTTCCCTGCCCGACGCCGTTCCGGCCGCGTTCTACCAGGACGCCCTGGCGACCAGCCACCCCGTGACCTGGATCGGCGACAACATCTGGGGCATGGCCAACGCCGTCGGCGTCACCAAGTTCGAGCAGCAGTACGGCTGGGACCCCACCAACTCCTACTTCGCGCCCAACGGCAGCGTCGGGAACCTCAACCAAGTCGCCTACAAGGGACAGCAGTTGACCCGCATCATCCCGGCCGGCCAGGACGGGGGAGTGCTGCACCCGGCGCTGCTGACCGGCCCCGGTTATCCGCAGGTCACCCAGCTCGCCCAGGCCAAGGACGGCACCACGGGCGCGACCAGCCCCTGGGCGATCCGCTCGGGCAACCTGACCTACGTCGGGGAGATCCCCTTCGAGTACGTCTCCGAACAGGACCGGGTCATCGCCTTCGAGGACCTGCTCTTCGACGGCCTCGCCCCGCAGACCGCCGAACGGCACCGGGCGTACGTACGGCTCGAGGACATCAGCCCCATGTCCAGTCCGGGGGACCTGCGGCGGATGGCGGACTATCTGTTCTCGCAGAAGATCCCGTACGGGATCAACGTCATCCCCGTCTACACCGACCCCAACGGCTACTACAACAACGGCACCCCCCAGACCGTCACCCTGGCCCAGGAGCCTCAGGTCGTCTCCGCGATCCAGTACATGCTGGCGCACGGGGCGACGCTGATGAACCACGGCTTCACCCACCAGTACAGCAACGTGAACAACCCCTACACCGGCGTCACCGGCGACGACTTCGAGTTCTTCCGCGCCCACATCGACTCCGCGAACAACGTGGTCCTCGACGGGCCGCCGGCCGAGGACTCCGCGGTGTGGGCCCAGACGCGCGTCACCTCCGCCCTCGCCGCCTTCCAGGCGGCCGGGCTGCCGAAGCCCGCGTACTGGACCACCCCCCACTACGCGGCCTCCGCGGCCGACTACGGTGTCTTCGGTCAGAACTACACTGCGAGACTGGAGCGTTCGTTGTACTTCGCAGGCACGCTCAGCGGCGGAACGGTGGATTCCAGCCGCTACATCGGTCAGTTCTTCCCGTACGCGGTCAAGGACGTCTACGGCACGACGGTCCTGCCGGAGGATCTCGGCAACTACGAGCCCCTGCCGTACAACAACCACCCGGCGAGGCTGCCCGCCGACCTGATCGCCGCGGCCAAGGCCAACCTGGCCGTCCGTGACGGCGTGGCCAGCTTCTTCTACCACCCGTACTACGACACGGCCCCGCTCCAGCAGACGATCGACGGCATCCGCGCCCTCGGTTACACCTTCGTCTCCCAAGCGGACCTGGCGCAGTGAGAGCGACGAAGAGGGCGGCCGCGGCGCTGGCGGCCCTGGCCGCCCTCTTCCTCGCAGGGTGCTCAGCCGGTGACGACGATCCCCCCGAGGAGAGGAAGGCGAGCGAGATGAAGGGGTTCACGCTCCCCGCGTGGAACAAGGACGACTACAGCAGTCCCAAAGCCGAAACGTATCTCCGGCAGATCGCCGCCACCGGTGCGCGGTGGGTGACCTTCACCCCGACCTGGTACCAGGACCGTGTCACCGACTCCGCCCTGCACACGACGGAGGAGACCGCCGGTGACGACAGCCTGCGCCACATCATCGCCCTGGCGCACTCCGCCGGGCTCAAGACCATGGTCAAGCCCCATGTCGACCTGGTGAAGGGCGGCGACCGGGCCGAGATCCGGCCGGGCGACCCGGACGCGTGGTTCGCGGCGTACGAACGCTTCATCACGCACTACGCCGCTCTCGCCGCCGACACCGGCGTCGACCAGTTCGCCGTCGGCACCGAGCTCGCGGGCACGTCGCGCGACGGCGCGCGCTGGGGCGGCGTCATCGCCGCCGTCCGCGCCCGCTACAAGGGGCCGCTCACGTACGCCGCGAACTACGACGAGTACCGGAAGATCCCCTTCTGGAAGGACCTCGATGTCATAGGCATCGACGCCTACTGGCCGCTGGGCGACAAGGCGACGGCGGACGTCGCCCGGCTGCGCGAGGCGTGGCGGCCGATCGCGAAGAAGCTGGAGGCCTTCTCCGCCGAGCAGCAGCGCAAGATCCTCTTCACCGAGGCGGGTTACGTCAGCCAGCGGGGCTCCACCACCGCCCCGTACTCCTGGACCGTCAGCAAGCGCAACGGCGACGAGGAACAGGCCGCGGCCTACGAGGCGTTGCTCGCCTCCTTCGACGGCAAGCCGTGGTGGGCGGGGGTCTGCTGGTGGATGTGGGACGACTGGCCGGATGCGGGGGAGACGCCGAAGCGGCTCGCGTACACGCCGCACGGGAAGCCGGCGGAGGGGGTCGTACGGAAGTGGTGGGGGGCGGGGAGGTAGGCCGCCCCGGTCCCACCCTCTCGCCGTCTCCCGGGGCTCCGCCCCCGGACCCCGCTTCGGGGGCTCCGCCCCCGGGCCCCCTTGTCGCGGCTTCGCCGCTCGTCCTCAAGCGCCGGACGGGCTGGACATCCGCCCGTCC